>JANYLN010000327.1 GCA_025357795.1 Planctomycetota bacterium | reverse complement strand
TTTTCGACCTGATCGACGAGATTCTTGATGGACCGGTTGACCTCGGCCAGCGCTTTATCGGCGGCAGCTAGGTCTGCCGGTTGCTGCGACTCTCTGACGGTCCATCTTTTCGACAGATCATCGAAAACTTCCTGACGCCAGACAGAGTTTCCGAGAATCTGCCGACCAACTTCGTCCAAGATCTTCGTCTGCGCTAGATTGCGGGGAAGTTGAGTTTTGCAGGTGCAATTTCCCGGGGAATAATTGGGGCAAAAGAAGTACTTGCCCATGCTACCGCCGATGCTGTCGGGAGCAAGGGCAAGCCGACAGGTGGCGTCTACTTGTTCTGCATTCGCGATCGGAAGTCGGGGACCAATCCGAGGAACCTTTTCACACCTGGGCAGGGGGTACCCGGCGGGTGGAGGGGCAGCTTGGGCAGCTGGGCAAGGCGCTGGCTGGGTTGGAGCGCCAGGCTGCTAATCACTAATCAAGCTCTGACCCCCTTTTGCTCGCTCGTCCTTTTTTCTCCTTCGCCTAGTGATGCCATATAGCAGGCACGCCGGACCGAGAATGCCGGGCACCCACCAGAACCAGAAACAGACATAGAGGGCGGCATCCAACCACGGCGGAACCGTTGTCGCCGTAAAGAATAATCCGACAAGCACGAGCATACATATCGAGCACCCAATGAGAACTGCGCTAAAGACTATCATCATGCCATTCCTCTCGGGCCTAACGCCAAGGTCAGCGACGGCAACCAGCCGCCGATCATGTTCGATTTGGCTTTAAGGTAGGTTCCGGGGACATCACTCATTTCGTCGCTCTTGCTTCTGCCCATGTTACAGATGATGTCATCACTCATATCATATTCCAATGCAATAATGATACGCAACGCCCGTCATCCCGCCCCCTACTCCCCGGCCTTTGCCGCTGGCTGCGTCGCCGGACCCGTTGTCGCCGCCTCCACCGCCGGGATCGCCACGCGGTATAGTTCCTTCCCTTCGGCCGAATAGAACGCAATCGCCGCCGTGCGCAGGCTCTTGTCTTCCGCCGTGGCAAGGACCTTGACCACTACGCGGCTCGAGTCCGGCGAGAAGGCCGGCTGCTCCAGGCGCATCTCAGGCACGTCGACATACCGAACGGTCTTCCCCTCCGGTGTCCCGAACACCACGCCGTTGCCGTACGAGATCACCAGGTGCCTGCCATCCGGGGCAGCCGCGAACTGGTTGATGTTGCCGGCACCCGAAGCCAGCTCCGGCACGGGAATCTCCGCCGGCTCCTGCAGCGTCCCATCCGTGCGGACCCGCTGGACCACGAACACCGCGGGGCCGGCTGGCTGCGTCGCCGCGGGTTGACTGCCAGCGGCGGGCTTCTCACTTCCGAGCTGCGTCGCCGCCGCGAGGCTCTTGACCTTGTCCTGCAGCACGGCCACCGTGCGGGCATCGATCCAGGCAAGCCCGCTGGCCGGGGATGCCGGCAAGCGCCGGTAGAGGGCGAAGGACCCGTCCGTCGCAATCAGCCCGAGCACATCGCCGGCCGTCATCGCGAGCATCCGGCCATCCGGCGAGAGCCTCGCCGGGCCCCCACCGCTGCCCAGCACGCGCTTGGCGCCGCTGGCCAGGTCGATCGCCAGGATCAGGTTGCCGGTGGCGAGGTACACCCTTTGGCCGTCCGGATCGAACTGCGGCTGGGTGCTCTCGTAGGCGGGCGCGGACATGAGCAGTTCCAGCGGCGTGCTGGAGAGGATCTGGCCGCTTCGCACGTCGCGCACGACCAGCGTCGCCGGCGTGTCCGCCGAGAGCATCATCATCGCCGCCGCCACGTACGTGCCCTTCAGCGGCGGCAGGGCCTGGTCCTGCACCTGCGGGACAATCGGCTGCGTCGCCGCCCCCTCCTGCGGCCCGGTCACCCACGCCATCCACGCCGGGTTGACCAGCTTCTGCAGCGATTTGACCCGCTCGTCAAAGTCCTTCTGCTGCGCTTCAGCCTGCTCCTTGCTCTGTAGCGGGACGCGCAGGTACGCGAGCCGCCGGCCGTCCGGGCTGAAGGCCGGCGCGGAGAGCATTGCATCCGTCGCCGTCTCGAGCACACGGATCTTCCGCTGCTCGTCCAGGAGCATCAGGCGGGACGTCTGCGCCCCCGCGGCGAACCCGCCGTCCTGCGCGCGGTGGGGTTCGGCGGTCACGAAGGCCAGCGTTTTGCCGTCCGGCGAGAAGGCGATCGGGCTCTCCTCGATACAGCCGGCCATCAGCGCGGCGATCAGCAGAACGGACATCAGGGCAAGAATCCGGGAGCGGTTCATCTCCATGCGTTCCATGGCGCGTCCCTCGACAAGCTAGGCGGCCTTGAGCGGGCCGATCGAACGATCGGCTCCAACCCGTTGGGCCTGTGCAGTATTGTAACGCGAAGGAACCAATCGTACAGGATCATTCCGAAGTGTGGCCGTTGCAAGGGTCCGTGACAGGACCCGCGGGTTGCCGTTACAAGCCCCCTGGGGATGAGGGGCGCGCAGCAGGGGGTCGGCCCCGAACGCACGATAGGCTTGGAAGGGGTCTGAAGCGTACAAGCCGCTGCGCAGCAGGCTATGGCGGCGTACCAGGCGGACGGGCCTTCGGCGGGGCGGCAGCCCGTTCAGGATGCCGGGGTCGATTCGCCCTTTCGGCCGACCCCCTGCTGCGCAGGGGGCTTGTAACCAACGACGACCCGCGGATTCTATCACGGACCCCCGTTGCGACGGATCAGGCGCGTCAGCCCCGGCCAGCCCCATCAGGATCAGAAAGACTGGCATCGGACAGATGGCTGCCGGTATCAGTGGCCGAAGCCGCCACGACGGCGGCGTGTGGGGACCTTGCCGGTGTATTGGGGCTGACTCTGGGACGGTTGGGCCTGGGGTTGGCCAGCGCGCTCGGTCGAGGCGGGGCGGCGTGAGGAGCGGCCCGCCTGTGCGGCGGGGCGATCGGACGCGGAGGACTGCGACGACCGGCCGGGCCGTTGGGCGCCGGATCCGCTGCCGTGGCGCGGGGAGGGGCGGGCGGGCCTGCGCATCCGCTCATCCGCGGAGCCGAACACGGGCTCCTCGACGGTATATTGGGGGTGGTCCTTGCAGACCGGGATCGACCGGAGGAGCATCTTTTCGATTGCCCGCAGATTGGATAGTTCCTCACGGTCGCAGAAGGAGACGGCGCAGCCCGCAGCACCGGCGCGGGCGGTGCGGCCTATGCGATGGACGTAGGTCTCGGGCTCGTGCGAGAGGTCGAAGTTGACGACGTGGGTGATGCCGTCGACGTCGATACCGCGCGAGGCGATGTCGGTGGCGACCAGGACGGGGGTCTTGTTGCTGCGGAAGTTCTCCAGGGCTCGTTCGCGGTTGTTCTGGCTCTTGTTGCCGTGGATGACGTCGGCGCGGATGCCGGCCTGGTGCAGGTGGCGGACGACCTTGTCGGCGCCGTGCTTGGTGCGGGTGAAGACGATCGCCCGGTACATCGGCAAGTTTTCGACGAGGTGGGCGAGCAGTTGCGGCTTGTTGCGCTTCTCGACGAAGTAGACGGATTCCTCGATGTGGTCGGCGGTGGCCACTACGGGTGTGACGCGGACGGTCACGGGGTTGCGCAGCAGGGAGCCGGCGAGTTCCTGGATTTCGTTGGGGATCGTCGCGGAGAACAGCAGCGTCTGGCGGACGGCGGGCAGGCGATCGATGATCTTGCGGATATCGCGGATGAAGCCCATGTCGAGCATGCGGTCGGCTTCGTCAAGAACGAGCACCTCGACGCCGCGGAGTTCGACGTGGCCCTGCTGAATGAGGTCGAGCAGGCGGCCTGGCGTGGCGATCAGAATGTCGATGCCCGCGCGGAGCGCCCGGACCTGGGGGTTCTGGTTGACGCCGCCGAAGATCACGGTGTTGCGCAGCGGGAGGTTGCGGCCGTAGGCGGTGAAGCTCTCGCTGATCTGGGCGGCCAATTCGCGGGTCGGGCAGAGGACCAGGCAGCGGATGCGGCGGGGGCCACCGGGGCGGGGCTCCTTAGCGGCGGACAATCGCTGCAGGATCGGCAAGGCGAAGGCGGCGGTCTTGCCGGTGCCGGTCTGGGCGCAACCCATGAGGTCGCGTCCTTCGAGCACGGGGGGAATGGCCTTCTGCTGGATGGGCGTGGCAAGGGTGTAGCCTTCGGCGGCGACGGCGCGGAGAAGCGGTTCGGAAAGCGGCAAATTAGAAAACTTCATGCAGTGCATCCTCTCTGTAACAGTACAGTGCGTACCCAAACGGCCACGGCACAGTACCGATGGAGAGCCGAACGATACGCTGCAACTGGGGCTCGTGATGCGATCAGGAGAGGGCCCGATTAGAAGCCTTCGTGACGGATCAAGGCAGGCAGTTGACTCGCAGAGTATATCGGCAAGCTGGGGGGAGTTCAAGACATTCGATAAATATTACTGGAAAGGGAGGTCGGCGGGTCGTCCCGGCTGGAAGGTGCCGGGCGGGCCCTTTGCCGATCCAGGCGACCCAGCGATCGAACCGGGCGATGGCCGGCCTGGACGTTACTGGTCAGCACGTCGAGGCTGCCGCCCTTGTCAAGAAAGTCGACGGCCCCACGGCCGAGGCAGGCGATGATATGCTCGGGACAGGCGTCGCTGGTGAGCACGATGACCTGCACAAGGGGGCTGAAAGCCGGTTCTGACGAACTGGTGGTGGAAGGCTCAGGCCAGGAAGAGTCGCTGGATGGCTTCGACGATGTCGCGCATATGGCGGGTCATCAGCCACATGGGCACGATCATCAGGCCGGCGCCGATGAGGACCAGGAAGAGGCCCGCGGCGGTGGGGAGCAGCTGGTAGCGGCGGAGGCCGGCTTCGACGGCGCCGATGAGCGAGGCGGCCTGGACCTGGTCGGGCGATTCGGCGTCGGTGCGGAAGTGCAGGTTCACGGCGTTGAGCAGGCCGAGGCCGGCGATTTCGAGTTTCAAGTGAAGATGCGGGACGGCGAAGAGGGTTTCGGTTTCCTGGGTATAGGCCCAGCCCAGGCCATCGAGGGCGCGGCGGACCGATTCGACGGCGCGGCGGGTATCGGCGTTGTAGATGACCCAGTGCTTCCAGGGGTGGGGCAGCATGGCTCGCAGAGCGAGGACGCCCAGCAGGATCAGCACGAGGACGGCCTGCCAGCCGATGGAGGCCTTGAGGGAGGCCAGGGGCCAGAAGAGGGCGGGCAGGAAGGTGCCGGTCAGGACGATGAAGTCCCACCGGCCACTGACGAGCCTGGGGCTGGCCTGGCTATTGACCACACCGAGGGTGAGAAAGTAGACCGCGATCGGCGCAATCGTCACAATCACCTTCAGGGTCAAGATGGCATTGTCGACGTCCATCACGTCCACCTTGCCTTACTGCAAAGGACCGGCTGACACCTGGGGGCCGCTCGCGAAACCCAAAGCACGCGCTATGGCTGGGGCGCCCCGGCCGGGGTGTCGTTCGGCCCGTCCTGGCCGACCTTATTAACATCGACACCCATGGCGGCTACTTTACGGTACCCCAAATAACGCACGACTTCCAGTACTTCGGTCCAAGTAGGGAAGGGCCTGTTATTAAGGCGCTTGTACTCTTCAATGGCCATGACGAACTCGAACTGTTCGTCATTGAGTTCGCCTTCTTCGGCGGAACGGCGCCACTCGCCACGACGTCGCCCGGGACCACGGCGGCGTTCGAGGCCGCTGCGCCGATCGACCACCGCGCGGCGACGATCGGCACCGGTCCGAGGCTCCTGGATTTCACCCTCCGGCTGTTGGCCGGGGGTTGCCTGCGGCTCACTCATAAGGCCTACTCCACGTGAAATACCGAGATCCTGACAAGGACGGATGTTTTAGAAGAGATCCTCGTCGTCGTCTTCCTCATCGTCGTCGACGAAGACGTCTTCGTCTTCATCGGCGGCCTCTTCATCCTCTTCGAGGTCGAGATCGTCTACGTCTTCTTTGACCTCTTCTTCCTCGACTTCGTCTTCCCACTCTTCATCATCGTTGAAAACGTCCTCGTCCTCCTCTTCTTCCTCGCGATCGAGGACGGGCTCCACCACATCCAGATCGCTCTTACGCTGCTCGGGTTCCCAAAGAAGTACCATCGTTTCCATGACCAGAAGTCCCCTCGGAAAATGCCAGGTCCAAATGATCCTAAGCCTACCCGTGTTCGACTGTTTAGTTCCGCTGGTGCCATACGCATCCGGCAGCCTGGCAACCGGTACGAATCCTGCTGGCCAGCAGCGCCATCTTGCTGTGCGTTCAGAGGTCAGAAAGCCTTCGTAAGATGGCCCCGTCAGTCCTTGGCTACACAAGGCCAAAGAAGTCTAACCGGAACCTTTCCGCGGTCAAGCCATTCTTGGACAGTCCATCGCGACTCGTCAAATTGGCAATGCATAGGGCACTATCGGCTGGACGGGTCGGTTTCTACAGACTTCCTTGGCGGTGTCTTACATAGGCTTAGAGCCGGCTTGACCGGCGGGACGGGTCCCTTATCATGCTGGCCAGCGGCACACAGACGGCGGCATGCAGCCGGCCCATCGAAAAGTCCCCTGCCCTGAAGCGACCGGGGACAACCGGATGAAGAATATACCTATGAATACATCCCACGGCACGATCGGCAGACTTTTTGTTACGGCGGCGGCACTGGTCCTGGCGGGTTGCACTGCGCACCGGCCGCTACACACGCAGGTCGACGTGTCGCTGGGCGATGAGGAGGCCTACCGGCAGTTCTGGCAGCACACCATAAAGTCTGTGCGGCACTTCGGATACGAACTGGACCGGGTGGATCCGGCGGCGGGGGTGATCACCAGCAAGCCGGAGACATCCAAGCAGTGGTTCGAGTTCTGGCGGAACGACACGCTGGGAGCGGAGCAGGTGGCAGAGGCGAGCCTGCACACGATCCGCCGGCAGATCCGCCTGACGGTGCAGCCGCTGGCCAGCAAGAACGAATACCTGGTGGACGCCATCGTAAATATCCAGCGGGAGGAGCGGCCCGAGCGGCAGATCACGACGCCGTCGAACGTGATCCAGGCATTCACACCACGGCTGCCCACGGAAGAAAAAACGGCCAGCGCGGCCGAGGGCCGGGTTTATTGGGCGGACCTGGGCCGCGACCCGGAGCTGGAGGCCGCCCTGCTGCGACAGATTGCCCGCTGGCCGGGGGCGAAGGTGATCATACCGTCCGATAATGAGGTGGATATGCCGGCGGCGGCGACGCAGCCGGCGGAGGAAGCACCGGTGAGCCAGACGCTGCCGGCGGGGGATGCGACGGGCGGGGAGCAGTAGGCAGCTGGACGGCTGCAGAGGCAGCCTTTCTGATCGTCCTATGCGAAGGATCTTGCCTGGGGAGATTCTTCGGCCCTCACATGCCAGGGGTCCCCTTCTGAGATCCGCCTCAGAATGACAACCACAACCACAGCAGCAACAGCACAGCCGGGGCGGCTGTGCCACACACAGCAACAACAACACGCGGCTCGCAAGCGAGCCGACTAAATGGCTGACGCCACACATCAACAGAATCCGATCTAGAGGAGGCTTACGGGGTCGATGTCGAGGGTGACTCGCTCGACTTTGAGGTCGAAGGCTTTTTTGGCGCGGAGGCGGTCGAGGAGGGCCTGCATCGAGTGGGCAGTCTTGGCGCGGAGCAGTACGTCGTAGCGGTACCGGTCGCGGACCCTCTCGACCGGGGCGGGCTGCGGGCCGATCAGGTCGGCGCCGTCGGGCAGGCTGGACAGGCAGGAATGGGTTTCGCGGGCCAGACGCTCGGATTCCTCGCGGACGCGGGAGAGGCGGCGGTCTTCCAGGAGGACCCGGGTGAGCCGCCAATAGGGCGGGAAACGCATGTTCTGCCTGCTGGTCAGCTCGGCGTGGGCGAAACGCTCATAGTCGTGGTGCAGGGCGGCCTTGATGGCCATCAGGTCGGAGGCGAAGGTCTGCACGACGGCACTACCGGGGGTCTCGGACCGCCCTGCCCTGCCTGCGACCTGGGTGACCAGCTGGAATGTGCGTTCGGCGGCGCGGAAGTCGGGCAGCGAGAGGGAGGTATCCGCGCTGACCACGCCGACGAAGGAGACGAACGGGAAGTCGAGGCCCTTGGCGACCATCTGGGTGCCGATGATCACGTCGAGCTGGCCTGTCTCGAAGTCGGCGAGCAGTTTGGCGAACGCGGCGGACTTGTTCATCACGTCGCTGTCGACGCGGGCGACGCGGGCGGCGGGGAACTTCTCCCGGATCTCGGCCTCGACGCGCTGGGTGCCCATGCCGAAGCGGACGAGCTTGTGGCCGCAGCCCGGCGCGGGGCATTTGGTGGGCACGGGGAAATGGCTGTTGCAGTAATGGCAGACCGCCTGCTGGGCCGCCTGGTGAAAGACCATGTTGACCTTGCAGCGGGGGCAGACGACCCGGCGGCCGCAACTGGCGCAGAAAATGTAGCTGGCGTAGCCGCGACGGTTGAGCAGGAGGACGGCCTGCTCTTTGCGTCCGAGGGCCTCGCCGAGTTTCTGTTCCATGAGCCTGCTGAGCAGGTGAATGCCTTGGCGTTGGCGGTGCTCCTCGCGCATGTCGACGACGTGGACGGCGGGAAGCGGCAGGCCCTTGACGCGGTTGGGCAGGCGGATCAGTTCGAAGTGCGGCATCTGGTGGGCGTTCAGCCAAGTCTCCAGCGAGGGGGTAGCGGAGCCGAGGATGACGGGGGCGCCTAACAATTGGGCCCTTTTAATCGCGACGTCGCGGCTGTGGAACCGCGGGGCCTGCATGTTCTTGTAGGAACTCTCCTGTTCCTCGTCGATGACGACCAGGCCGAGGTTGGGGCATGGGGCGAAGACGGCGGAGCGGGTACCGACGATGACCTGGGCGCGGCCTGAACCAATGAGTTGCCAGGCGCGAGCCCGCTGCGAGTCGGAGAACCCTGAGTGCAGGCCGAGGAGGTTGGGCAGGCGGCCCGCCAGGCGGCTGACGGTCTGGGTGGTCAGGCCGATCTCGGGGACCAGGAGCAGGGCCTGCTTACCGGCGGCGAGGCAGTCGCGGATCGCGCGGATGTAGACCTCGGTCTTGCCGGAGCCGGTCACGCCGTAGAGCAGCATGACGTGGAAGCGGGCGGCCTGGACGGCGGCGGAGGCCTTGCGGTAGGCCTTCTCCTGGTCTTCATTGAGGCCGTAGCTGGGGTCGGTGGTTGCGGTTGGTGAGAGCAGTTGGGACTCGATCGAGGCGTCGGGCTGCTCGGTGAGGCTGACGAGGCCCTTGGTCACGAGCGATTTGAGCGGGGCGGCGGTGCAGCCTGCCTGGGCGAGCAGCGTAGCAACAGGCAGGGATTGGGGGGCGATCGCCTGGAGGACGCGGGCGCATTTGCGTTGGGCTGGCGGCAGGTCGTCCAGAAGGGAGGGCTCGGCGGGGCCGGTCCAGGCGGCGCAGCGGATGGTCGGCAGGCCGGTGTCGGCCTTGACGCCGGCGGGGACCATGACATCGAGCGTCAGGCCCAGCGAGCAGGCGTAGTACCTGGCGATCCAGGTGCCCAGTTCGAGCATGTGGCAGGAGAGCAGCGGGAGGGGGTCGAGCTGTTCGGCGATGGGCTTGAGGGTGGACTTCCAGGCGCCGCCTGTGACCTGGACGCAGTAGCCCTCGGCGAGGCGGTTCTGCTTGCCCAGGGGGACTCTCACGCGGCAGCCCGGCTGGAGGGTGGCGGTCAGTTCGGGCGGGACGGTGTAGGAATAGACGCGGTCGACCCGCTGGACGAGGGCGATCGAGGCGACGGGGGCGTCGGATTGGGGCGGCGAAGGGGCGAGGCGCTGCGGATCGGGCAGGCTCGCAGCGGGCTCGGCGAAAAGCTGTGGGTCAGACGGACTCCCTCTGGGCATAGGCATTGAATTATACAGCAGTTGGTGGTTAGTGGTTAGCGGGCCGCGGGCGCCCTATCGGTGGGCCACTAGTGCTCTATCGCGACTGATTTGATGGATTATATGGAGGT
>JANYLN010000307.1 GCA_025357795.1 Planctomycetota bacterium | reverse complement strand
CCTGCCGTGCCGGGACGAAGACGGCGTATCCGTGGGGCGACAACCCGGATGATGGGAAAGGCTGGGCCAACGGCGCCGATCAGCGCCTCAAGAAGAAGAAACCCAACGTCCACGCTGGGTGGTTCTTCAACTGGGACGACGGGTTTGTGTATACCTCTCCGGTGGGGAGTTTCAAGGCCAATGCGTTCGGCCTCTATGACATGATCGGCAACGCAGCGCAGTGGTGCCAGGACTGGTACGGTCCGTATTCGTCGGGCGACACAACAGATCCGACGGGTCCGGCATCCGCGCAAGGCCGTGTCCTTCGCGGCGGCTCGTGGTACAACGATGCGTACGGCTGCCGGGCCGCGAATCGCTACGGGGGCACGCCGGGCGTCTGGAGCAGCAGCCTCGTCGGGTTTCGCGTTGTCTCGGGGACTCCGTAGTTTTACTACTTACTGCTTTGCTTCTTTACCACTTGTCGTCGTAGTTGTGGCTGTTGTCGTTGCTGCTCTTGTTGTACCGTTGGGTCTACAGGGGCGCAGCCCCTGGTCGCCGCAAAATCGCGGCCTCGGTTGTCCTATGGCCGAGAGGGTTTGGGTCGGAGAGCCGGCGGATCAGTTCGGCGGGGCCTGGCCGCCGTGCAGGGGCAAATGTGCGATGCGACGCTGCATGGGACTTCCTTTTCAGATACATCTCGTGCGGGATTCCAGGCGTCCATTCCAGCACAACCGGGAATCGTAGCGATTGTGATCGGGGCGAAAGGCCCTACAATCTCCAGCCAGGGAACGTTGGCGAGGGACCCTGGACAAGCCACAAGTGAGTCCATATACGACAGGAGCAGACATATGGCAGGAAAGTATACCGGTTACCGACTGATGGCGACGAGCAAGGGTGTGGTCGAAGTGACGCCGTGGGAAGTGGGCGAGCCGGGTGAGGGGCAGGTGCTGGTCAAGAACCTCTGCAGCCTGGTCAGTCCGGGCACGGAGCTGAGCCGGATCCACGACACGCACACCGTCAGCGTCGGTTTCCCGTGTTCGTTCGGCTACCTGTCGAGCGGGCGGATCGAGAAGGTCGGCCCGGGCGTGACGAACTGGAAGGTCGGCGACCGGGCGCTGGTGAGCATGGGGCACCTGAGCCACCTGAACGTGGACGCCAAGAAGGACATGTGGAAGGTGCCGGCCGGTCTGCCGCTGGAGAAGGCGGTGTACGCGGGGCTGGCGAGCATTCCGCAGCGCGGCGTGATGTGCAGCCGGCTGGCCAAGGGGCAGACGGCGCTGGTCATCGGCCAGGGTCTGATCGGGCTGTTCGCGGCGTGGTGGTGCAAGTATTACGGCGCGAGCAAGGTGGTGGTGTTCGACCGGGTGCCGGCGCGGCTGGCGCGGGCGAGCCAGTTCGGCGCGGATGTGGCGGTCGATCCGGGCGCGGACATGCTGGGCGCGGTCAAGAATGCGATCGGCGATCGGGCGAACGTGGTGCTGGATGCGACGGGCACGCCCAACGTGATCGCGGCCTCGTTCGAACTGACCAAGGACAACGGCTGCGTGGTCGTGCTGGGCGGCGTACACAAGCCGGTGACGCTGGACCTGTACACGCACTTCCAGAAACGCAACCTGACGCTGGTGGGGGCGGGTTATTCGGCCCCCGAGGCCGGCACGGGCACGGAGCAGGCGAACCGCCAGTTGAGCCTGGACCTGATCGCGGCGGGCAAGATGCCGGTGGAGAAGGCGACGACGCACGTGGTGCCGATCACCAAGGCGCCGGAGATGTACCGGGCGTTCATCGAGAAGCCGGCCGAGACGCTGGGCGTGGTTTTTCAGTGGCCGGAGTAAGGCGCTGACGAGTCGAATACCGCAAGAGCAAGATACGAGGGCAGCCGCTGGTGCGGCTGCCCTTTTTTACGGAGCCTCTTGGCCTTGAGGGGCGGGTATTCCCCCCGGAGGCGGCGTCCTATACAATTCTGCGTCTAGTGCGGTCTTTTCTTGTGAAGTGTGATCTGGAATTCCTACGAGGCAACGGTGAACCCATGGCACAGGTGCTGACGCAGACGGATATCGCGGGACTGACGCCCCGGCGGGGCAAGGTGCGGGACATCTACGATCTGGGCGAGCAGATACTGCTCGTGGCGACCGATCGTCTCAGCGCGTTTGATGTCGTGCTGCCCACGCCGATTCCGGACAAGGGGGTTGTGCTGACCCAGATCAGCCAGTTCTGGTTTGAGCACTTCAGCAGCACCGTGCCGCATCACCTCTTGTACGTGGTCAGCCGGGAGCGCGTGCCGGCGGGGCTGGAGAAGTTCGCGGACCAGTTGGTCGGGCGGGCGATGGTCTGCCGCAAGGCGAAGGTGCTGCCTGTGGAGTGCGTGGTCCGCGGGTACCTGGCGGGCAGCGGCTGGGCGGAATACAAGAAGAGCCAGACGATCTGCGGGATCCAGTTGCCCGAGGGGCTCAAGCAGTGCAGCCGTCTGCCCAAGCCGATCTTCACGCCGACAACCAAGGCCGAGCAGGGGCACGACGAGCCGATCACGATCGACCAGGCGGGCGAGAGGATCGGGCAGGAGATGGCGAATCGCGTTGGCGACCTGTCGCTCAGGCTTTACAGCAAGGCGGCGGAGTACGCGCGGGGGCGCGGGGTGATCATCGCGGACACGAAGTTTGAGTGGGGGGTGACGGCGGAGGGCGAGTTGATCCTGATCGACGAGGTGCTCACGCCGGACTCGTCGCGGTTCTGGCCGGCGGATGCGTACGAGCCGGGGCATGACCAGCCAAGTTTCGACAAGCAGTTCGTACGGAACTACCTGGAGGGGCTCGTCGAGAAGAAGCAGTGGGACAAGACGCCGCCGGGGCCGGTGCTGCCGGGCGAGATCGTGGAGCAGACGCGGAAGCGGTACGTCGAGGCGTATGAGAAGATCACGGGGCAGGCGTTTGCGAAGGTGGGGGCGTGAGAGGGACGGGGTCGGAGTTCCGGGTTCTGGGGTTGCGGGGAACAACGGCCACGGCGGTTAGCGGTCCGCCGCAGCAACAACGGCCACGGGCACGCAACGACAATGGCCCTGTTTGACCTCTGGACTCAGGCCCGGCGGCGTCAGGCGATGGCGGGCTGGTCCTGGCCGGTGAGTTCCTGGGAGATGATCTCGCAGATGCGGGAGAAGACGTTGCTGCGGACGATGTAGATTCGCAGCAGGTCGGCGAACTCGCGGATGACCGGCTCGATGTCCTTGAAGGTCTGCTGCAGCATGGGCGTGTCGATCCGCAGGACCCGCATGGCGGCGGCGCAGGCCTGGGTGATGACGGTCTTTTCGGGCTTCTCGCAGAGGATGCGGCCCAGGCGGCCGGAGGCATTGATGATCATCGCCAGGTCGCGGGTGGCCTGGTCGGACACGTCCGAGAGGTCCTCGATGTGGTGGTGGCGGACGGCCTCGACGATGGCAGGGGGCAGCATCCACTTTTCGAGGATCATGGCGGAGACATCGGCATGGGTGAGGCCGAGGGCGGCCCGCTCGCGATCGACGTAGTCGTCGCCGTGCAGCGGGGCGTAGTCCACGACAATCTGGGAGTAGACCTTGCCGATGGCCTGGAGCATGGCGACCACGCCGATATCGCAGAGCAGGGCGCCGACGAAGGCCTCCTCGCGCTGCGTGGGGGCGAGGTGCTCGGCGAAGCGGGTGGCGAGCACGGCGCTGGCGAGAGCGCGGCGCCAATAATAGCTGAAGCTGAGTCCTTCGAGTTGGCTGGCGGAGGAGTCGAGCTGGTTGACCATGTAGCGGCCGAGGACGAGGGTCCGCACGCGGCCCAGGCCGAGCAGGGCGACGGCCTGCTGGAGCGAGGAGACAGTGCGGGTCATGCCGAAGAGGGCGGAGTTGGTCATCCGCAGGAGTTCGCTGCAGATGCCGGGATCGGCCTTGAGCACGGTGATCAGCTGTTGGATGTCGCTGCGCTCGTCCGCGGAGATCTCCAGGAAACGGACGACCACCTGAGGCATGGTCGGCAAGGTCGTCGAACGGCTGATCAGGTCGAGCAAGTCCTGCTGCATGATGACGCGGCTCCAATGCCTGAGGTTCTCATTCGGCTTCCCGTTACACGGGCGGCGTATCGCCGGGTGTATCGGCCGATTGGGCGGCCAAGATTGGTTAGTTAGTGGCGGCTGGTGCGAGGGTCTGCCGGGTCCGGGCCAGTCGGGAGAGGGAGGGCGCAGGCGAGTTGCGAGGAAAGGCTGAAGGTCCCGCCGGCGACACGCCGATATGTTGCCGATCCATCGGCCTTGGAGGCCAGGGAAGGGTAAACAGGCGAGACGAACCCGGTTAAGGTTGGACAATCGCTGGGGGACTCTGGTCGGGGGACTTTAAGTTACGATTACCCGCGCGCCTGTTTACCGCTCCGTGGCATGACCGGCTTGACGGCCCGGTTCGCGCGGCCAGGGCCTGATCCATCTGCTGCAACAACGCCTCGATTTCCAGTGGTTTGCCCAGGCAGGCCTGAGCGCCGCACTCCAGAATGTTCTGCTCCGCCTCGGCGGAGGAGTAGGCTGTCATCGCGATCACGGCCGCGTGCCGAGTCTGCGGGTTTGCCTTGATTCGCCGGCAGACCTCAAACCCGTCCATGCCGGGCATCCGCAGGTCCAGGATGACAAGGTCGGGCTTGCAGGACCCGACGATCTGGCCGGCGGCGAAACCGTCATGGGCTTCCAACACGTCGTAGTCGGGGCGTTCGGCACGGATCTCGGCGACGATCCAGCGAGCCACGGCCGGTTCATCATCCACGACCAGGACCTTCGGCCGCCCCGATTTCAGCTCGGGCGGGATCGGCAGGTTTCGCTCCTGCAGGAACACCAGCAGATCATCCACGGTGACCCGTCGATGTCCGCCGGGCGTCCGCCCGGCCTTGATCTGCTTCTGATCGATCCAATTGACTACCGATCCGACCGCCACGCCCAATAATTTCGCTACAACCGATGTCGAAAGTGTACCGTTCACAGTCTCATAGTCCCTTCGATGGCTGGCTTTCTGCCTCACCATCTTCGCCTCGTACCAGTCATCGGAACGTTCCGGGCAAAAACGTTAGTGGTTTTGTGGTTTTTGTAAAAAGTGGAGTTTCGTGCCTGGCCTTAGGGACGGGGGCGCCGGAACCGAATCGGAGACGCGGAGGGAGCGGCCTCTTGAAGGCCTGCTGGCCGAGCTTTATGCCTGTAGCGCGACATCGCTCGGTTAGTACCCAGGGGCGGATGCATCTTAGGGCCGGTAATAACAGTGATTACACCTAGTACACTCAATTCTTGTGGCTGCGATGGCCGATGTCGATGAGCGGGCGATGGAAACGGAGTCATGGTGAGGACACGGAGGCCCCGGCAACCGAACGGGCCGGCCAACACGCTATGCCTTGCCTTCGGCCACCGCTCGACTCTACCCATTCCTAGCCATTCCTGGCGCGCGGTTGTGGTTGGCACGCATGTGGTGCAGGCAAGCCAATGCCGACTCGCATGTTGCGTTTCGGCATCCGGCATGTTGCTGCCATGCCATGCGCCGCTACCAAAAAAACGCCGCGGGTTCCTTTGAACCCGCGGCGCTGGTGGATGGCCTATCGTGCTGCCCGGCCGTGCCGGGTCAACGTACATCTCCAGGAACTTGCCCCTGTCGGGCAAGCCGGTTGCCCCGCCCGGGGCTAGTTCACATGATACACCAGGATGTACGAATTGAGGTTATTGCCGCCTAAGCAGTAGACGTACAGTGTCTGGGTGGTCGAGTCGTAGCTGGCACCGGCGGCCCCGCCCTGCGGGTTGTTGCCGCTCGCGCCATAGTTGAAGCCTAAAGGCGCCAGCGTGCTGGTGATCTCCCAGCGGTTGGTCGGGTAGGTGTTCCAGATCGCGCGAGTGCCCTGGGCGACCTGACCTAGCATGTTCGGGTCGAACACCTGGATCTCACTCGACTGCCGCTGGCAGTGCAGCGTCGAGGTCTCGTACCAGGTCCTGCCACTGCACAACTTCGGGATGAGGATGAACCCCTGCTTGCTGGGGGTCTCGATCCAGCAGCCCGTGTTCCAGTTGCTGTCGCCCCAGGTCCAGCGCCCCAGCCCGTCAGGAGCCGGCGACTGCCAGTTCGGCGTGTCGTAGTCGTTCGTCACGTCGGTGTTGCGGACGCCGCGATCGAAGGACGTCGGGACGCCGTTGGCGTACCAGTCCGCCCCCAGCGTGCCGGAGCTGTGATCCATCAGCGTCTTGAAGCCGGAAGTCGGTATATCGCCGGCAGGATATGCCGTGGGCTCGGCCATGGCGTAGAAGGTCGGCCCCATGGATACGCCCAGACCCATGCGGCTGGCATAGCCGCCCCAACCGGCGCCGTAGGCCGGCACGCCATAGGTGCTCTGGAACCACGAGGGAATCGCGCAAACGCCACCGTAGATCCGCCGCTGCTGCACTCCCGAGAGGCCCCACGGGCCTGCCACGTTGGAGACCGTACCGTCGCTGTTGAGCGTGCGAGTGACAAAGGTCTTCGTCCAGAGCATCTGGGTGTCGTCGGGATAATCGATCGCCGAGGTGGTCCAGAGCCGGTTCTGTGACTGCTCATACCACAGGCCGCCCCAGCCGAATTGCTGCATGCCGGTGCCGCCGAAGATGTCAGCCCAGTGGTTGGTCCGGCTCGTCACCGTGCCGCCCAGACCACCGGTAGGCGGAGCGAACTCCACCAGGTGATAACCGCCACCTTGCACATTCCCGAAGAACGCGTAGGTCAGGAACCGCAGTTGCCCGCCGACATAGCGGTGGGTGAAGCCCTGGCCGTAGTTCAGGTCAGGGAAGTCCCCGTTCTTCTGAACGATGTAATAACCCTGGTAGGCGAAGTCGCCCTGTCCCAGGATGGGCTTGTTGTTGCCGGAACCGTTCGTGGTCGTGCCGCTGGGGCTGTTGGAGATGGCGGAGGTGTTGGGCACCTCGTCGGAGGTCTTGATGGCGAAGTAATACGTGGTGCTGGCGGACAGGCCGCTGATGACCATGCTCTGATTGGTGCCGGCTGCCGCCGGTGCCGGTTCGCCGGTGACCTGCGTGGCAGACGCCCAGTTGTTGGCGTCGACCGCCCCGCCCGTGCGGTAGCGGATGTCGTAGCTGGCGGCCGTGCCGGTCGAGCCGTCGTCGCCGGGGGCTGTCCAGGTGAGTGTGATACTGCTGGAGGTGGGGCTGCTGGTGGCGAGGTTGCTGACCGCCG
>JANYLN010000302.1 GCA_025357795.1 Planctomycetota bacterium | reverse complement strand
GGGTTGCCGTTCGACAGCGAGCCCCGAGGATCGGTCACCATCAGCCCTCCAGGCTGGTCCAGGATCATCGCCTGCACCAGCGCTGGGTCGAGCTTCATGGCGATCCAGCCCTGCGTCCCGCCCGGCAGGGTCGTGAACGTGTCGTCCGCCTTATACGCATAGCTGACCAGCGAGCCATAATTGCCGAAACTCGCCGTCGAGAAGTCGCCGTGCGGGAAGGTCCAGTCCGCCGTGCCGCTCCGGTACCGCCAACAACCGCTGGTCTCGTCCCAATCACTGTTGATCGTCGCCGCGACCAAAGAGAAGATCGGATCGGTATTGGACCGGGCCAGGTGAAGCTCCGCCTCCGCCACAGTCTTGCCCTTCTGGGCCGACAGGTCGAACTTCAGGCCCGTCACCTCCTGCCAGCGCTTCATCTTGCTCGTGACGTCGGTCCCGTAGTTGACGGTCCACTCGAGCTGGCCAGCCGGGGGAGGAGCAGGATTGTTGTAGGAGGAGAATTTGTTGTCCGCGACAGGCTTGACGATCACCACCGCTGGGTCCGCTGGGTTGATCCACCCATAGCCCGCCGACGCCGCCAGGACCAATACGACTACAGGTGTGACCACGCCCCAAAGGAGTGCTCGGCTGTCCATGACATCCCTCCGCTTGGCCCGCGAATCTGCTTGTTGGAGTCCCTACTGACACTAGCAGAAGATAGCCCGTAAGTCTATTTCCCCTCGCACGATGGCCCCGCGCCCCGGCCCCGCCGGCCTCGTGCCCGAAAATACCCTTCCCAGTTTCGACGCCGCCTCGGATTTGCCGCGGACCGCCCCCCGGACTACACTGCTGTTACGGTCTGCGAACCAACAGATGTCGTGGGTACCAGCATATGACCATCACCGACAACAAGTCATCCGCCCCGGCCGACCCCTCGGGCAACGGCCACCTCCCCCCGGGTCACCCCGGCAAGGTCCAGAGCATCACCCGTAACGAGGCGGGTCAGTTGACCGTCTGCCTCGAAGGTCGCGATGAGCCAATTCCCGACGCCCGCGTCGCCCGCTGCTTCCCCTGGTCGCTGCCGGAGACCTACATTTCGATCCGCAACAAGGACGGCAAGGAAGTTGCCCTCCTCAAGACCCTCGCCGAACTCGACCCTGCCAGCCGTGCCATCGTCCAGCAGGAACTCCACGACAAGGTCTTCAACCCCAGGATCACCCGGATCGTCGAGCACAAGACCGAGTTCGGCGTGACCTCGATCACCGCCCAGACCGATCGCGGCCCGGTCACCTTCCAGATCCGCACCCGCGACGACATCCGCATCCTCTCTACGACCCGCCTGCTGTTCCGCGACGCCGACGGCAACACCTACGAGGTCGCCGACCTCCTCGCCCTCGACCCCGCCAGCCAGGAGTTCCTCCAGAATTACCTGTAAGTGACTATGGAGTGCGGCGGCTATGATGCTGCTTTGAAAGCATAACGAAGTGGCGACAGGGCCGCCGCGCTCCATTCAGGAGCCCTCGGCGACCACAGCATAATCGTCTGAGACGTTCAGGCGATCCGTGGGGAAGGCATAGATTGTCTTCACTTGTGCAGGGGTCGCTGTTCCTTCATAGTAGTTCTACCCCGCAATCGCAATGATCGACTGCATCTCGCTCTGCATCCGCACGAGCTTGGCGTACACCCCGCCCTCCTTGCCAGCCAACTCCTCGTGCGAACCCTGCTCGACGACCTGCCCCTTGTCCAGGATCACCAGCCGGTCCGCCTTGCGCAACGTGCTCAGCCGATGCGCGATCGCAATCGTCGTCCGGTTGGCGATGAGACGGTCCAGCGCCTCCTGGATCAGCTTCTCCGTCTCCGTATCGACCGAACTGGTTGCCTCGTCCAGAATCAGGATCTTCGGGTTATTCAGGATCGCCCGCGCAATGCTGATCCGCTGCCGCTCCCCGCCCGAAAGCGTGTGCCCTCGCTCGCCCACCATCGTGTCATAGCCGTCCGGGAACCCCACGATAAAGTCGTGCGCGTTGGCCGCCCGCGCCGCCGCCAGGATCTCGTCGATCGTCGCGTCAGGCCGACCGTACGCGATATTCCGAGCCACCGTTCCATGAAACAGGAACGGCTCCTGCAGCACCACGCCGATGTGCCGGCGCAGGGCCTCCACGTCATACTCCCGGACGTCCTTGCCGTCGATCAGGATCTGCCCCTCCAGCACGTCGTAGAACCGGCAGATCAGGTTGATCAGCGTGCTCTTGCCGCCGCCCGATGG
>JANYLN010000268.1 GCA_025357795.1 Planctomycetota bacterium | reverse complement strand
AACGGCCTGGCGATGGCGCTGCAATTGGTCCGGCCCCGTGGCATGATCCTCCTGAAGAGCACCAGCGCCAACCCCTGGACCATCGACCTCTCGCCTGCCGTGGTCAACGAGGTTACGATCCTCGGCAGCCGTTGCGGCCCCTATGCCGTGGCCATCAACGCCCTCGCTCGAAAGCAGATCGACGTGCTCAGCATGGTCAGCCGGATCTTCCCGCTGCATAAGGCCGTCGAAGCCATCGAGGTCGCCGAAACGCCCGGCACCATCAAGGTCCTGCTGGAGGTCTCCAAGGCCTGACCAGTGGCAACCCCCCGTTGCCGCTCATTGTTCCAAGGATGGATCGGACCCATACGATGTCTCACCCCTCGTTTTTGCAGTTTGCATCGCTCGTCGCCGTCCCGCACCTCGCCCACGCCATCGTCGCCAGGCCCTGGAACCTCGCGCCCCACACCGGCCCGCAGGCCGACCTCGCCCTGCCGCGCCGCAAAGACGCCTGCCAGGCCCTGCGCCTCGATTGGACCCGTCTGACCTGTCCTCGGCAGGTCCACGGCGTGAAGGTCGCCCGGGTCGATGCCAACAACGCCGGCGCAGGCCGTGATGGACGCCAAACCGCCCTCCTCGACTGTGACGGCGTGATGACCGACCTGCCCGGCGTGCCGCTGCTCGCCTTCGGGGCCGACTGCTGCCTGCTGGTGATCGTCGATCCCGTCGTCCATGCCGTCGGCCTGATCCACACAGGCTGGCGCGGCGTTGCCGCCGCCGGAGCCACCGTCCTCGCGGACCAGATGCAGCAAGCCTATGGCGCCAGGCCCGACCGCATGCTCGCCGCCATAGCCCCCGCCGCCCAGCCCTGCTGCTACGAGATCTCCGACGACCTCGCTCAGCAACTGGCGGCCTCGCCCGAAGTCGGCCCCGATATGCTGACCCGCCCCGCCGACAAGTGGCACCTGGACATGCACGCCGCCCTGACCCGCCAATTGACCCGCTACGGCCTGCCGCCTGGCCAGATCGAGCGGAGTAGCGCCTGCACGATCTGCGATGACCGATTCTTCTCCTACCGCCGCGAAGGCGCCGCCACAGGCCGCAATGCCGTCCTGATAGGCTGGACGCAATAGCCGCCCTCGCAGCGCGTGCGCCCGGGCGCTCTTCAAAATCCCTGACCTCAGACGCTCCAATGCTCAGCCAGGATCAGCAGGTCGCGGGTGTCGACAGTGCCATCGCTATTGAAATCGCAGGCCGGGTCGTAGCCGATATCCCCGGTCGACTTGCTCCAACTGTCGGCGAAGGTCAGCAGGTCCACCACATCGACGTGTCCGTCACCGTCCAGATCACCCTGGATGCGAGTGTAATGCAGGATCGTGCCTCCCCCGCCAACGGCAAAGACATCGCTGGGCCCGCTGCCCCAGACGCCGCTCAGCCCGTTTGTCATGCCGCTGCTCATGGCTGACCAGGTGCTGCCGTTGTAGTGCAGGATCTCCCCGCCGACCGCAAACACATCGCCCGGCCCGCTGCCCCAGATGCCGACCAGGCCGAGCCATCATAGTGCAGGATCGTGCTGTGACGTGGCCGGGCGGAGCCGGAGTAGTACGTACCCACGGCAAAGACATCACTGGGGCCACTGCCCCAGATGCAGTACAGAGTGGCCGTTGTGCCGCTGCTCATGGGCGACCAGGCAGAACCGTCGCAGTGCAGGATCGTGCCCCCGACGCCGACGGCGAAGACGTCGCCGGGGCCGCTCCCCCAGATGCCCGACAGGCTGTTCGTCGTGCCGCTGCTCATGGCCGACCAGGCCGAGCCATCCTAGTGTAGGATCGCGCCATAGCCGCCGACGGCAAAGATATCGCCGGGTCCGCTGCCCCAGACGCCCAACAGCGAGTTCCCCTGCGGTAGCGGGTTCTGCCATTGCCACTGTGCCAGCGCCGGGGGCGCTCCGCCTGCCCATGCTGCCGCCAGCAGCAGCACCGCCACGACGTTTTGCCTCGCTCGAACCGCCTGCCACGTCCGCATCGCGTTCATAAGCGTGTTTCCTCTGATGTTTGGCCATCCCGGTGGAATCAGCGGATCTTGCCTGAACGGCGTGAGACAAGGCTCCATCCCCGGAGAGCGCAGAGGAGGTCCGGAATCGGACCCCACTGCTTCATTATGACTCGCCACCGCGTGAATATCAACTGAATCCTCACCCCCTGTGGGGTCAGTAGCACGGGTGCCATGCCAGGAGTCCAGGTGCAGAGCTTCAACGCACCCGGCGAGTCGCGCTGGACGACGGGCATGCTGGCCCCGACCTTGGACGGCCCTTTGAATCAGGTATAGCCTCGCCCAGAACTTCAGCCCCTCACCCCCATCAGCCGAAATAGATATGGGACCTGCGCGATTTGTGCTCGCAGATTTCCGCCGACCCGTGTCCGTCAGGAGGCCTCAAGGCATGGCACGTTCCGTGGTTCTGATCAGCGGGGGGATCGTCTCCGCCACAACGGCTGCCCTGGCCGCCGACGAGGGCGACGCCATCTGGCTGCACGTCGACTACGGCCAGCGCAACAGCGGCCCCGAAGACGAAGCCGTCGACGCCCTGGCCGACCACTTCAAGCCCGCCCAGGTCGTCCGGACCCACATGGGCCACTGGCCCAGCCTCGGCGACTTCGCCATGCTCGCTGGCCGCGACCGCCTGCCCGACGCCATGGCCATCCGCCAGACGCCCGACGTCGCCTACATCCCCGGGCTCCTCTCGTCGCTCGTCTCTGCCGCCCTGACATTGGCAACCACCAGGCAGGCCGATCGCGTCTTCGTCGGCCTCATGGAAGACCGCGGGGTCGGCGAGTTCCCCACCCGCAAACTCTACCCCGACCGCTCGCGCGAAGCCCTGGCCGCCTGGAACTGGCAGTACCAGATCGCCTGCGACGGGCAAGCCAAAGCCGTCCGGCTCGAGGCCCCCCTCATCGCCAGCAAACAGGGCGACGCCGCCCTGCTCGCCCACCGCCTGGGCGTGCCCTTCGAACGCACCTGGTCCTGCTACCGCTCCGGCCCGACCCCATGCCGCCGCTGCTACGGCTGCACCGCCCGCGCCGCCGGCTTCCTCCAACTAGGCCTGCCCGACCCGCTCCTGGTGATCGAAGCCCGCTAACCAGGCGGCCCCACCGGGTTCAGATGGCCCGAGAGGATGCGTTCAAGTGCTCGGCCTTGAAGCCCGCGCCGTGTCCTGGTCTTGTTGTTCAGTCCTCGCCGTTACCGGTTCCGCTGCTCCATCGGCACGTAAGGCCGCTGCGTCGGCCCCACGTACACCTGCCGCGGGCGGTAGATCCGCGCCTCCGGGTCGGCGTGTACCTCACGCCAGTTGGCGATCCAGCCCGGGATCCGCCCGATCGAAAAGATCACCGTGAACATGTTCGCCGGGATCCCGATCGCTCGCAGGATGATCCCGCTGTAAAAGTCCACGTTCGGGTAGAGCTTCCGGCTGACGAAGTACTCGTCCCGCAGCGCCGTCTCCTCCAACTGCTTGGCAATGTCCAGCAGCGGGTCGTGGATGCCCAGCTTGTTCAGCACCTTGTCGCACGCCGCCTTGAGGATCTTCGCCCGCGGGTCGAAATTCTTGTACACCCGGTGCCCGAAGCCCATCAGCCGCGTCTTGGAGTCCTTGTCCTTGACCTTGGCAATCACGTTCTCGACCTTCTCGCCGCTCGCGTGGATCTGCTCCAGCATCTCGATCACCGCCACGTTCGCCCCGCCGTGCAGCGGCCCCCACAACGCACACACCCCCGCCGCCACCGAGGCGTACAGGTTCGCCTGGCTCGAGCCCACCATCCGCACCGTGCTGGTCGAGCAATTCTGCTCGTGGTCGGCATGCAGGATCAGGATCTGGTCCAGCGCCTTGACCACCGCCGGGTCCGGCTCATACGGCCGGTACGGCTGGCTGAACATCATGTGCAGGAAGTTCGCTACGTACGGCAGGTCATATCGCGGATAGATCCACGGCTGCCCGATCGACTTCTTGTACGACGCCGCCGCGATCGTGCGGACCTTGCTCATCAGCCGCCCGGCCGCCTCCATGAAGTGGTTGTCCTCCTCCGGCAGCAGCCATTTCTGCTGGAAGCACCCCATCGCGTTGATCATCGCCGACAGGATGGCCATCGGCGGCGCATTCGGCGGGAACCCCTCGAAGTGATGCCGCAGATCCTCGTGCAGGAACTCGTTGTCCGTCAGGATCCGCCGGAACTCCGCCAGATGCGGCTGCGTCGGCAACCCCCCGAAGATCAGCAGCATCGCCGTCTCGATGAACGTGGACTTCTCCGCCAGCTCCTCGATCGGGACGCCGCGGTAACGCAGGACCCCCTTCTCGCCGTCGATGAACGTGATCGCGCTCTTGCACGAGCCCGTGTTGCTGTAGCCGTCGTCCAGCGTGATGTAGCCCGTCTGGGCCCGCAGCTTGCTGATATCGACCGCCGGCTCGTTCTCCGTCCCCACAACCACCGGCAATTCCATGCTCTTCTCGCCAAGGATCAGCTGGGCCTTCTCCGGAAATCCCTTGCCGTCGGTGGTGGTCCGATTATTCAAGGTAATCTTTTCGCTCATGGTGATACTGACTCCATGGCAGGGGACGCTTGCTGCGTCCGCATCCAATTGTGTCCTTCTCGTCCCGATCCTGTCGGTCTGGCCGTTGGGCCAGCCACGTAATCATATCTTTCCAGAGCCCAATTGGAAACTGCAAGTACATCGCGCCGTGCGGGTAGAGTCGCCCAGCGCCCCAGGATGGCCGATTATCGGCCCGTTGAAACCCCTCGTACGTCCCGTCACAATGTCCCTTGGTCAACCCTAAGCCAAAGGCTCATCCGGAGAGGCGACGATGCCCGTACGTTCAAGAATCGTCTTAGCACTCGCGGCCGTGACCCTGCTGCCTGGCCTGCTCGCAGGCTGCGGTCCCGCGAACTTGCCCCCCGATTTCGCTGATTGGCCCGTCGATACCGCAGGCTACACCGTCGAGCAGTTGCCGTTCCAGATCACCGGGTCGTTCGCCCGAGGTTCCGACGTCTACCTCGCGGCCCCCGATGGCCAGATCGCCGTCGTCCATGACGACGACCTCTCCGAACCCCTCCTGCGGATGGCCGGTCCCACGCCCAACCCTTCCGTCGTCCACGTCACCCGCACCGGCACCCTCCTCATCGCTGCCCGCTACCAGCCCCTCTGGCGCTCCGCCGACGCCGGCGCCACCTGGCAAATCTGCCTCCAGGCCCCCTCCTGGCGCCTCACCGAAGACGACCAGGGCGCCCTCTACCTCGGCAACTACATCAAGACCGAGGGCACGATCGCCACCCTCTACAAAAGCACCGACGATGCCGCCACCTGGCAGGAGATCTGGCACGATCCCCTCAACCACCACATCCACACCGTCCGCTGGGACGACCTCTCAGGCCGGCTCTACATCGCCTTCGGCGACAGCCGCTGGCGAGGCCAGGCCCACTCCGACGATCGCGGCGACACCTTCACCATCGAGGCCCGCGGCCCCCACCAAGGCCACACCGACGTCGCCTTCACTACCGATTACATCTTCTGGGGCAGCGACGACCAGTCAGGCCGTCTCTTCCGCGTCAGCCGCCAGACCGGCCAGAGCGAAACCCTCCTGGCCGGCTCGCAGTTCATGTGGTTCACCGTCGCCCACGCCCAGCAGGTCTACGTCGGAACCGTCACCTCCGACCCCGCAGGCGGCGAGCGAGCGGCCCTGCTCGCCTCCCCCGACCAAGGCCAGACCTGGCAGAAGCTCATCGAGACCGACCCCTCCGCAGGCGGCTACGACCAGGGCTTCGGCGCCGAGTCCCGCCACCTCACCGCCAACGGCTGGCTCTACTGCACCAGCGTAGCCACCCCATCCTACCGCCTCCGCCGCACCCCCTGACCCAACCCGCGCCGCGCCTCTGTTGCCCTGGCCCGAGTTCGGAGTCCCGGCTTCAGTGGAGTAGGAACTGTCCTGATTCACACTCCGGCTGATGGTGTCCGATCCGGCAGATGCTCATAGAACGCCGAGAACCAGGCAATTGCCGCATGGCGCATCGGACAATACCAGACGGAGTGTGTATGAGTTCCCGCTTCAGCGGGGCCGTGGCTGTTATTATGGCACAGTCGCCCTCGGCTGTGCGTTCGTCTGTGGCCGTGGTTGTTGTGTGGCTGCCGTTGCTGTTGTTGTTGTCAGACAGCTCTCCCCATGGCCGCCACCCACAATCAGCCACTGCCATTCCCTCCCCGCCACTACCCCACATCTCGCAAACTCACCAGCACCACGCTGTCCGCCGGCAGATGCACCTGGCACATAAACTCCGCCGGCACGTACGTCCGCCGCTGTTCGATCGGGTACAGTTCCAGCGTCTGCCCGGACCACCGATGCTCCTCGTCCACGCGATGCACCACCAGGTCCTTCACCCCCGCCGTCAGGTTGGCAAACCGGAACGTCGCTGCCCGATCCCCTTGCTCATCCAGGCTGTAGTTGACCGCCAAGGCGCACACCTGCTTCTCGCCCCGTCCCGCCAGCACCCGCACATCCCGGTCATCGCTCCGCGCCGCCACCTGCTCCTCGCCCATCTTCGAAAGCATCTCGTATACAAAAAACTGAGGCCGGACATGGCCCTCCACACTGAACAGTCCCAGCCGGTGCGGTGTCTCGTTCCAGTGCCGGATCATGTTCGCCACACCCTTATCCGAGAAGAACCGCGCGAAGTCCTCCGCAAAGCACGTCTGGTCCCAGATGTGGTAATAGAACGACCAGTCCAGCCCGCTGCGTCGCATCTCGATGATCGACGCCGCCACCGCCGCCGCCCGCCGCGCCTCGTACGACTGGTCCTCGGTCGCCCCGCCCAGTCGCCGGTTCCACTCCGTCACGAAAAACTCGGGCCGCCGCCCCAGCAGCTCCCGGCACAGCACCTCCGCGAACCGCACCTGCTGCGCATGCAGCGCCGGATCGCTGTGGTACAGGTGCCACGAAAGGAAATCCAGTGGCGCGCCCGCCCGCTTGCAGTACTTCAGAAACCCAGGCAGCGGCTCGTTCAGCAGGTACGCGTTCGCCGGCCCGCCGACCTTCGCCTGCGGGAACACCTCCCGGATTGGCTCGATCGTCTTGCTGTAGTACTCGCCATACGCCTCGCCGTCGCCGATCAGGTACGGGCAGCCCCCGTCCTCTCCGATGTCCACCTCGTTGCCGACCTCCCAGTGCGTGACGATAGGCTCATCCACGCTGTACCGCCGCACCATCGCCGCGATCACCTGCTGCCACTCGCCCCAATCGCTGGGTTGCCAGATCCCCGCATCGATCTTCGGGTAGAGAGGCCGCGGCTTGATGCAAATGGCCGCGACGACCTTCGCCCCGGTCCGCGCGAAGCTCGCCATGTACGGATCCAGCCGCGACCAGTCAAACCGCCCATGCTCGGGGTAAACGTCGAAAAACTCCTGGATGAAGATGCGTACCAGCCGTGGCTTGAGCCGCGCCACCCCCCCGACCACCTTGTCAGGCAGTTGCAACCAGTTGATCCCGCCGTGCCCCAGGCTATGCCGCCACAACTCCA
Organism: Planctomycetota bacterium; assembly: GCA_025357795.1. GTDB lineage: Bacteria > Planctomycetota > Phycisphaerae > UBA1845 > JANYLN01 > JANYLN01. The sequence goes on along the minus strand of JANYLN010000268.1, from coordinate 389 downwards.
GCGGCCCCCGCACACCCTTGGCATCGACATCGATCTGCGCAACCGGCAACGCCGTCCACTGCCGCATGGCACGATCTCCTGCAAAGGCCCCCGCGCCAGATTCCCCTCCCCACCACCCCCTGTCAAGTTGCACAAACACAACACACAGGAAGTTCCCCCGCACCAGCCCAGTACCGCCCCGCGGCCGTCAAGTGGCGCCGGAAGTGGCGCTTTCGCCTCCGGCATCTGCACCCCGCCCAGCTCGCCCATCCAGCCCAGCTTCACGCCGCGCTCGCCTGGCCCAGACCTGTTTGGTGGCGCCGTTGGTGGCACCCACCCACTATCCGGAGTCCCCGGCTGGGGTGCCATGGTCCTGCGCCGTTGCAGGACCATGCCGTCGCTCTCGCTAG
>JANYLN010000252.1 GCA_025357795.1 Planctomycetota bacterium | reverse complement strand
CTGCTGGCAGACGAACCTACCGGCAACCTCGACTCCAAGACCAGCCGCGAGATCCTGGCCGTATTCCAGGAGCTCAACCGCCGAGAAGGGATCACGATCCTGCTGGTCACGCACGACGCAGGGGTGGCCCGGTACGCACGCCGTGTGATCCGCATCCACGACGGCCGGATCGCCGACGACGATCTCGAAGTCCCGCCAGCGGAACCGAACGAACGTGACCGCGCAATCTATGCGGCGACCGGGGGGGCCATATGAACCTGAAGGCGTATCGTACCATTCGCACCGCCCTGCGGGCTCTTCGCAGAAACGTCATGCGGGCAATGCTGACCGCGCTGGGCATCATCATCGGCGTGGCGGCGGTGATCGCCATGCTGGAGATCGGCAATGGTTCCTCCGCGGCGATCCAGAAGACGATCTCGAGCATGGGGGCCAACATCCTGCTGGTGATGCCGGGCACAGCGGCCAGCGGCGGGGTGAGTTTCGGAGCCGGCAGCGTGCTGACCCTCACGCCCCAGGACGCCGAGGCGATCCGCATCGAGTGTCCGGCGGTGGCCAACACCGCCCCGGTCGTACGGGCCCGCACGCAGGTGGTCTACGGCAGCCGAAACTGGGTCCCAATGTTCATCTACGGCACGACGCCCGACTTCCTGGACGTCCGCGACTGGACCATGCTGGCTGCAGGCGAGATGTTCAGCGAACGCGACGTCCGCAACTCCAGCAAGGTCTGCCTGCTGGGCCGAACAATCGTGCGCGAACTGTTTGGCAGCGAGTCGCCGATCGGCAAGGAGGTACGCGTCCAGAACGTCTCATTCCGGGTGATCGGCGTGCTATCGCCCAAGGGAGCGAATATGATGGGCATGGACCAGGACGACATCCTGATCGCCCCGTGGACCACGATCAAGTACCGCGTCTCGGGCGTTTCAGTGGGCAGCGTCAACCAGAGTGCCAACCCGGCGACCAGCAGCGGGATGAGCCAGCAGGTCAACACGCTTAACCAACTCTACTCGACGACGAAGGTCGAGCTGTACCCGGTCCCGTCCGCCAATCAACAGGCCAACACGCCCTCACCCGTGCGCTTTACCAACGTGGACCAGATCCTCGTCGCGGCACGGTCGTCGCGGGACATCCCGCTGGCGATCCAGCAGACCACGGACCTGCTGCGGGTGCGGCATCACATCCGCGCGGGCGAAACCGATGACTTCAGCGTGCGGGACATGACGGAGATCACAAAGGCATTATCGTCCACGGCCGGTCTGATGACCAAACTGCTGCTGGTGGTAGCGCTCATCTCGCTGGTGGTCGGCGGCGTGGGGATCATGAACATCATGCTGGTCAGCGTGACGGAGCGGACGCGAGAGATCGGGTTGCGGATGGCGGTGGGGGCACGAGGGCGCGACATCCTGCGGCAGTTCCTGGTCGAAGCGGTGGTGCTATGCCTGGCAGGCGGGGCATTCGGAATCCTGCTGGGACGAGGGGCGTCGAGTCTGGTGCGAGTGATCCTACGCTGGCCGATTGAGGCGTCGCTGGGGGCGATTGCGACGGCGGTGCTGGTCTCGGCGGGTGTAGGTATCTTGTTCGGTTACTACCCGGCGTGGAAGGCAAGCCGCCTGGATCCGATCGAGGCCCTGCGGTACGAATAACGACAGTGCTGTGTGCCGCGTTCAGGACGAGGCGTGGTCATCCTGCACGATTTCGACCTTCACGCCGTCGGCGTGGGGAGAAAAGCGGTAGATCCGATCGGCATATCGCTCGAACAGGTCCGTGTCGTGATGGCTGATCAAAAGCACTTGGAAACCCAGGGCCCGACCTGCGTCGTGGATGATTTTGACCAATCGGGGCACGAGGTCCGGGCGAAGCCAGCAGTCCTGCTCGTCGAGCACGAGGAACCGCCGATGGTGCTTGGGGTCCAGCGCTGTCAGGGCGAACATCCGCAGTCCGATCGAGAGGATGTTAGTTACGGAGCCCCCCTGCCCCTTCATGATGTCCTCGTGCCGGCCCTCGCGTTCGATGCAGAACTCGACGCTGGCGCCGCCTCTTTTGAAGTCAGTTTGCGCCTTGAGGCGGATCGGCTGTTCGAGAACTTCCTGCAAGGCGATGGTCAGCTTGTCCTGCAGCAGGCCGACCACGCGGTCGAACAACTGCTGGCTGAGGTACTTGAGGGCTTCTTCGACCTGGGGGGCCAGGCCCAGATAACTGCGCACATCCGCCAGTTCCCGCTGACGGCGCCCCAGGTCGGTGCGACTGCGCGACAGGTCGCGTAGCAGGCCGTCGACTCGCTTGCGCAAATGCAGCGGCGAGGGCAACGGCATCGTAGCGGGTTGGATCGAGTCCGGGAGCATCAGCGGGCCTCCCCTTCCGATGGCTCCTGCCCGCGTTGTTCCAGGGCCCGCAGGTCGGCTTCGATCTTCTCGAGCGTTTGCTGGTACTCGGCCTGCTTGCTGGTGTTCTCCTGCTGCATCTGGGCCAAGCGGGTCTTGAGCTGTTCCAGGTCGTCGGTGTCGTAGTCGACTTGGGCTTTCCGCTTGAGGTCGTCGAGATTCTTCTGGGCGTTGGCCAGGTTCGTCTCGGCGATGGTCTTCTGCTTGCTGAGGGCGTCGAAGCGCTTCTTGAGGACCTCGATGTCCTGCGGACCTTCGGGACGGGCTGTGGGTCTAATGCCGCTCATCGGGAATGACCTCCCTGGCCAGGCGGCGGATCTCGGCCGCGACCGGTTCTTCGAATTGTGTAAGGTTCTGCTGCAGGAACGCCTCCAGGCCGGCACCGCTCTCGGTGCGGCGGGCCTCCAGTTCGGCAAGGCCCTGAACGAATGCCGAGGCGGGGGCGTCGGCCGCGGCCCCGGTCGGTTCCTCGTGGAACACCTCGTCAAACGGCGCGTGCGGGACGATGACGCGCTGCCGATGCCAGCCGGCCTGGCTGACCGTGATCTGCAGCGTGGCCGGCTGATGGCCTCGCGAGATGTCGGACCGTGCGACCCGGCTGATGTTGCCTGGGGTAACCCAGAGCGTCCGGCCCGCCTGGACGTCTTCGAGAGGCCTATGGATGTGGCCGTTGATGACCAGGTCGACGCCTTCGATCTCGTAGGGTTTGAAACGCCCTTGCTCCTCGTAGCCGGGTACGATCACATCGTGGTGCAGGAGCCAGATTGTCAGGGGGGCGTCGAATAGGTCACCGCCGGCGTCGACGGTCGATCGGGTCTGCTTCTGTGGCCAGACGCCGTAGGAACTGCCCAGGATCATGACCTGCCGGCCGGCCATGCAGCCGGTCCAGGGGTGCTCGCAGGAGACCAGGCGCAAGGCGGCGGCCTTGACCAGGATCGAGAGCGAGTCGTCATCTTCCAGTTGGTTGTAACGGCAGTCGTGGTTGCCGCAGATGGCGATGACCTCCTGCCGGCCCAGCAGTTCCAGCAGGTCCCCGATCAACCAGTTGGCGTTGTCCCGGGGCCGATGGAACAGGTCCCCCAGGATCACCGGCAGCAGGTGGTTGCGGCGGACGTGGTCGAGGCACCAGCGGAATTTGTCCAGCGTGGCATGGGCGTAATCGTCCTTGCGGAACCCCGGCGCGTAGCTGGCCAGGTGTGGATCGCCGATGCACAACAGTCCCTGGTACTCAGCCTTGGGCATGGCTGTGCCCTCCGGCGGAGATCAGTGCGTCGGGATCGATCGCCTGGCCGCAGAGGCGACAGATCGGGTTGACCTGGACCCAGGCACGGATCGCCTGTTCGACCTGGCAGCCTTCAACGATGGAGCGGGCCAGGTCGCCGCGGCATTTGGCGACGGAGGCTTCGGCCAGGACCTGCTGGCGGATCTGGTCGGCCAGGGGCAGCGTGTCCGCCAGGTCGGGCACGGTGGGCACATCGGCCAGGGTGCCTACCCTGCGGCTCGCCCACTCCCGCGCGGCGGCGGCGGAGTGCATGGCGGAGACCAGACCGGCGAGCGTAGCGGTGTCGTGCAGCGCCGGCGGCTCGATCAGGGACTCCAGGGCCGCTGCACGCGAGGCACTGGCCCGCAAGAGGGATTCCTGCGCGGCCATCGCGCGGCACAGCGATTCAAGCGATTGCACGTCTTGCAGTGGTGGCGGAGGCGACAAGTCTGCCAGGGCGGCGGCCCGCTCGGCGGCACGATGCCTTTCGGCGGCCTGGCGGTCGATCCGGTCGATCTGGTCGGCCAGGGTCGTCAGTTGCTCGGATTCCTGGCGGAGGTGCTCGAAGGTCTTCTCGATCTCGACCAGTGCGGTATCGATCGTCTCAATGGGCTCGAGGAGGGCCACTTGTTGGGCGAGATGCTCGACCTCGCCGGCCAGGTGCTTGTCCTGCGTCTTGGCGTCGCGGGTCTTGTCCTTGTGACGGCGCTGCATTTCGATCAGCAGGGCGGCGTCGGACGAAGAGGCGAAGAACAGGGCCGCCTGCCGGCCGGATTTGTCGAGCAGGAAGATCGGTTGTTTCTGGTCGGCGAAATGGACGTCGAAACTCGCATTACCCTCCGGATCGCTGACCTCGGGCAGGCGCAGCAGCGGCTGGAGTTCGTCGGGGACCTGCCGCTGCAGGCGGTGGTAGTCCTGGCCATCGATGTTGTAGCTGACGACAGCGCCTTTGCGGCGCCAGCGGATGAGGTGTCCGTCGTCCGTCTCGACCTGGACCTGGCATTCCTTCTGGCCGTGGCGGACCATGAAGTCGCCGGCGTGCTGGCCGCAGAGGGTCTGCAGGGCCACGACCACCGCGGACTTGCCGCAGTTGTTGGGACCAGACAGGACGGTGAGGCCCTCGGCCGGCTCAATGACCGTGTGGCTGTGCGACATGAAGTTGTCGAGCACGATGCGCCGTATCATGAAACCCCTGCCCCTGCCGCGACTATCGACAGCGCCAAAGAGTATGGCGGGTCGAGACGAACACCGCAAGACCAAAGCCTCGGGAGGGGACGATCCTGCCGCACTCTGAATGGCGTTCATTCTCTGGACGTGCATCTTGCCTTTGAACGCGATTCCGGGTTCAATGACGAAATGGCAAAGCAAGGCACATTGCGCCAGCGACTCCGCGATGTCACCGCCGAGGCGATGCTCGAGGCGGCCGAGCGGGCGATGGTAAAAAAGGGCTACGACAAGGCGACCATGGCCCAGATCGCCGCGGAGGCCGGCTGCGCCACGGGGACCTTCTACCTCTACTTCAAGAACAAGGAAGAACTCTTCGAGGCGATCATCGCCCGGCACGGCAAGGTGCTGTTCGAAACGGCCCGGGCGGGCATGGAAACGACGGACGACCCGCTGGAGAAGGTGCGGCGTGGCGCGGAAGGTCACCTGCGCTACATCCACCAGCACAAACCGTTTTTCCGGCTGTTTCTGACAGCGATGCCCATGCGGCAGCGGACGCTGCACGCCAAACTCAGTCCGCGGGTCCGCCAGCAACATGAAGACTACAGCCAACTGGAACTCGAGGCGCTTCGCGCGGCCCAGAAGAAGGGCCAGGTCCGCCGGGACCTGCCGGTGGAGTTGCTGCAGCAGTTCATGGACGCGGTGGGCATCAATATCGTTGAGGAATTCCTCTTCTCCAATTGCAAGCGGTCGCTGGACGAGCAGATGGAGATCATCTGGGGACTGATTACAGGCGGGATCGGGGCCAGGAGTAGTCATGAACGTTCTTAGTGCGTGGTGCAGTACGCTGGTTTGTGCGGGGCTGCTGCTGGCTGGATGCGTCAAGCCCGTGCAGCGAGGGGCGGAAACGCAGCGGTTCCGCGATTACCTGCAGCAGCAGGCGCAGCAGCTGGGCATCGAGCCGGGCAGCCCACTGACTATGCAGCAGTGCGAGCAGATCGCGTTGGTTAGCAGCCTGGACTTGCGGGTCCGGAACCTCGCCCTGTGGCTGCAGGACGAGCAGATCCGCTTGGCGCTGTCCAACGGGCTGCCCAAGGGCAAGCTGACGTTCATCGACAATGCCCGCAGCAACAAGGCCCTCACCCCGGGCCCCAACGGGCCGGTGGAGATGCAGGAGCGGCACCAGGACAACCTGGCCATCTCGGTGCTGCAGCCGGCACTGGACTGGGGGCTGACGTGGTACTCGTACCGAATCGCGGTCGACCGCAAGCGGCAGGAGCAACTGCTGATCGTGCGGGCTGAGCAGCTTTTGCGGCGGGACGTGCGGGCGGCCTACACGCAGCACGCCGGGGCGATCCGGCAGGCGCGACTCTCCCAGACGGCGTACCAGGCGGCCGAGCAGGTCCTGCGGGTCGCCCGGAGCCTGGAGAAGGCACAGCTGACCGTCAAAGCGGACACGTCGCTGGTCGAGGCGGCGCTGGCGGAGGCGGGGCTGCAACTGTCGCTGGCGAACCAGGGGGTCGAGCAGAGCCGCCTGGTGCTCTCGCAGCTGATGTCGCTGCCGCCCGGCACGCCGTTTGCGATTTACGAAGGCCTGCCTGTGCTGCCACCGGTGCCGACGGGCGAGCAGGTCCGCGGGTTCGAGGACCACGCCCTGGCGGTCCGGCCCGAACTGGCGGTGCAGGACCTGGAGCGGCACGCGGCGGCCAGCGCGATCTACCGCGAGGCGTCGGCGTTCTTTCCCCGGCTGGACGGGATCGGCAGTTTTAACTGGACGGCGTCGGACCTGGTGGTCAACAAGACGTGGTTCGCCGGGGGATTCCAGGTGACGCACTCGCTGCTGGACGGTGGGGCGACGATCTTCCGGTTCAACTTGGCGCGCAGGGCGACCGACGTCGAGAAGGCCCGGACGCTGCTGGTGAGCCTGGGGATCCTGTACGACGTGGACCTGCGGGCCCTGCGGGTGCGGACCGCGCACGAGACGGTCGTGGCGGCCCAGTCGCTGGAGGTCGCACGGCGCGAGGGGCTCCGACGGATCCTGACTCTGTACAACGAAGGACTCGAAGACGAGGCGGGCGCGGCGACGGCCCTTGCGAACCTGACGATCCAGGCGACCACGCTCGACCACGCTCAGACGGAATACCTGGTCGCCTGGCACGAACTGGAGGCGGCGGCGCTGCCGGAACTCTCGGTGGCGGCATCGCAGCCGGCCAGTACGCAGCCGACGACGACACAACCCAACCCGATGGACTGGATGAAGGTGGTGTATCCATGAAGCGTTTCGCATTGGCATTGGTGAGTCTGGTCGTCCTGGTCGCGGCGCCACTGGCGGGGGCCCAGCCGCAACAACAGGGCCTGTCGCTGGCGACGGCGCAGCCACTGTTTCCCGAGAAGGTCACGGCCACGGGACGGGTGCTGCCGGTGATCAGCGCACGGATCGGCGCGCGGGTAAGCGGCCGGCTGGCTTCGCTGGGCACGGCCGAGGACGGTCAGATGCTCGACGTGGGCATGGCGGTCAAGGCGGGCGAGGTGCTGTTTCGCCTGGATGAGACGACCTTCCGAAACATGGCGATGATCGCGGAGGCGCAGTTGGATTCGGCCCGGGCGACGCTGGCGAACCTGATGGCCCCGACGCGGGCGGAACGGATCGAGCAGTTCCGGCAGGCGGTGGCGGAACTGGACGCGAGGCTGGCCGACAAGCAGCGCGAGGAGCAGCGCTACAAGCGGTTGGTCGAGGAGGAGAAGACGCTGCCGATCCGCCGATTGGAAGAGGTGCAGACGGAGGTGATGGCCCTGAAGGCGCTGCGTCTGGCGGCGGGCGCGAGGCTGCAAGAGGCCGAGAACGGCCCGACACCGACCGAAATCGCCATGGCCCAGGCGCGGGTCCACGAGGCCGAGGCGGCCCTGAAGATGGCGCAGGACGACCTGCGGGATGCGACCGTGCGGGCGCCGTTTGACGGCATGATAACCGAGCGGTTCAAGAGCCCGGGCGATTACATGACGAACATGCCGCCGACGGAGGTCTTCGAGGTAACCGCGCCGGACAGGCTCGAGGCGGAACTACGGCTACCGGAGGCGTACCTGACGGCGGTGCAGGCGGGCAAGACCCCGGCGACGCTGCAGAGCCCGCTGCTGGCCAAGGCGCTGACCCTGCCGGTCAGCCGGGTGGTCGCGGCGGTCGATCGGGCCAAGGGGACGTTCACGATGCGGGTGACGATCCCGGCCGAGCCGCGCAGCGGCCTGGTGCCGGGGGCATTCGTCACGGCGGCCGTGCAGGTGGGCGACCAGGGGCGCGGGGTGATCGTGCCGTTGCGGGCGATCGTGCAGAACGGTCCGCAGGCAATCGTGTTCGTCTCGCAGGACGGCAAGATGGTTAAGCGGGCGATCGAGGTGGGCGAACGGCTGACCGAAAGCGCGGTCGTGCAGTCGGGTCTGGCCGCGGGCGAGGCCGTGCTGGTCGGGCCCGTCGAGTCGATGCGTGACGGGGCGACACTGCCGGAGTATCTCAGGGCCGCGAAGTAAGCACACAGAAGGCGGACGGACATGTTTATCTCAACGGTTGCGATCAAGCGGCCGCTGTTTACGACAATGATCATCGTCGCGATGCTGGTCTTCGGGCTGGTATCGCTCCGGGGGCTGGGGGTGGACCTGTTTCCCAAGGTCGACTTCCCGGTCGTCACGATTATCACGGTGCTGCGGGGGGCGGACCCGGAGACGGTCGAGTCGCGCGTGACGGACATCCTCGAAGAGTCGGTCAACACCCTGGCGGGCATCAAGAAACTCCGCTCGACCAGCGCCGAGAGCACGTCGCTGATTGTCGTGGAGTTCCAGTTGGAGAAGAATGTCGATGTGGCGTTTCAGGAGGTGCAGGCCCGGGTCAACAGCGTGCGTGCCCAGCTGCCGACGGACGTCGATGACCCCGTCATCGAGAAGTTCGACATCGACGCGGCCCCGATCATGTCGCTGATCGTCTCGGGCGACCTGAGCCAGCGCGAGCTGTACGACTTGGCGGACAACCGGATCAAGGAGCGGTTGCAGCGCGTGCGGGACGTCGGCTCGGTGAAGATCGTCGGCGGGCAGGACCGCAAGTTATGGCTGTGGCTGGACCCGGTCCGGTTGCGCCAGCACAACCTGACCGTGCAGGACGTACGGAACGCGCTGCTTCGCCAGCACATCGAGATGCCCGGCGGACGGATCGAAACCGACACGTTGGAACTGGTGACGCGGACCAAGGCGGAATTCGCCAGCGCGGCCGACCTGGATGAGCTGGTGCTGATCGAGCAGGACGGCATGACCATCCGGCTGAAGGACGTCGGCCGGGCGGAAGACGGGCTGGAGGAGTTCCGCTCGTACGCGCAGAAGGACGACAAACCGGGCATCGCCCTGCAGATCCGCCGGCAGAGCGGCACGAACACCGTGCAAGTTGCCCACGACGTCAAGGCGGAGATCGAGACGCTACGGGGCGAACTGGCCGATCGGGGCGTCAAGCTCGACATCGCGGTGGATACGTCGCTGTTCATCCAGCGGAGCGTCGACGAGGTCAAGCATCACCTGGTGGTCGGCGGGGCGCTGGCGGTCTTTACCGTCCTGATCTTCCTCTTGAACTTCCGCAGCACGTTCATCAGCGCGATGGTGTTGCCGACGTCGATCATGGCGACGTTCATGATGATGGCGTACATGGGCTTCACGCTGAACTTCATGACGCTGATGGCCCTGACACTGGCGATCGGTCTGCTCATCGATGACGCGATCGTGGTCCAGGAGAACATCATGCGGCACGTCCAGGAGGGCAAGCCGGCGGCTTGGGCGGCGGAGTTCGCGACCAAGGAGATCGGCTTGGCGGTCCTGGCGACGACGCTGTCGGTCGTGGCGGTGTTCCTGCCGACCGCCTACACCAAGGGCATTGTCGGGCGGTTCTTCTTCCCGTTCGGCATGACAATCAGTTTCGCGGTATTGATTTCGATGTTCGTGTCGTTCACGCTGGATCCGATGCTCTCGTCGCGGCTCCTACGCAAGCAGACGCACGTGAACGCCGTGTTCCGGACGCTGGAGCGGATGTTCCAGGGGATCGAGCGCGGCTACGAGGGCGTGCTGGGCTGGTGTTTGGGGCATCGCTGGGTCGTGGTGGGGACCGCAGTGCTGTTCTTCATCGCCAGCCTGGGGCTGGGCAAGTTCATCCGTAGCGAGTTCGTGCCGCTGGAGGACCAGGGCGAGTTCGAGATCATCGCGCAGGCGCCACTGGGCAGCCCCCTGCCCCGGACCCGGCAGATCTTCGAGCAGATGCGCCAGCGGCTCAGGAACGAGCCTGAGGTCGACTACATCTTTTACTCGATCGGCGCGGATGACCTCAACAAGGTCAACGAGGGGACGATGTACTTGCGCTTAAAGCCCAAGGCGCAGCGGATGGCCGGCCGGCTGCGGCTGCAGCAGGCGATGATGCAGGACGTCCGTGAGAAGCTCAAGGACCTGCCGGAGGCGACAATCTCGGTGCAGCAGGTCAACACCATCGGCGGCAGCGGTTTCAAGACCACGCAGATCCAGTACGAGATCGCCGGGCCGGACCTCGATATTCTGGCGATGCTTTCCACGCAGATCCTGGACCGCATGAAAAAGGCGGGCGGCTACAAGGATCTGGATACCACGCACGAACCGGGAAGGCCCGAGACGAGCATCCTGGTGCAGCGCGACCGAGCGGCGGATCTGGGCGTTTCGCCCATGGACGTGGCGGACACGGTGCGGGCGGCGATCGGCGGCATCGACGTCGCGAAGTTCCGCCAGGGCAAGGAGCGTTATGACATCGCGGTCCGCTTTCTGGAGAGCGCCCGCAACGAGCCGCAACGGATCCTCGATTTAACCGTGCCGTCGACCAAGGGCGCACCGGTCGAACTGCGCAGCATCGCGCAGGTGATGCCCAGCAGCGTGCCCGTGGAGGTCAACCGGGCGAATCGCCAGCGGCAGGTCACCGTGCTGGCGAACCTGGAGACGAACAAGGCCCTGGGCACGGGCATCCAGGAGATCGACGGCTTCATGAAGGAAATCGGTTTGCCGGCAGGCTATACCACGGCCTGGGCGGGAGATGCGGAAAACATGAAGGATTCGTTCCAGAACCTGATGTTCACGATGCTGCTGTCAGTGATCGTGATCTACATGGTTCTGACGGCGCAGTTCGAGTCGCTGATCCATCCGTTCACGATCATGCTGTCGCTGCCGTTGGCGTTCGTGGGGGCCCTGGGTGCTATCCTGTTGTTTGGCCAGACGATCAGCATCTTCGTGATGATGGCGTTCGTGTTCCTGTTGGGCCTGGTTACCAAGAACGCGATTCTCCTGATCGACTACGCCAATACCCTGCGCGAGCGGGACGGGCTGAACAAGGACGAGGCGATGCGTCGGGCTGGGCCGGTGCGACTGCGGCCGATCCTTATGACGACCGTGGCGATGATCTTCGGCATGCTGCCTTCGGCCCTGGGCACGGGAGAAGGGTCGGAGAGCCGCCAGCCTATGGCGATCGCAATTATCGGCGGGCTGGTCAGTTCCACGATGCTGACGTTGCTGATCGTGCCGGTAGTGTACTCACTGTTGGACCCGCTCTCGGAATGGATGCGGCGGCGGATCCTGGCGGTCAAGGAGATTCCAAACCAGACGGCGGAAGCCCCGATTTCCGAGCGGGACGGTCACCAGAAGCCGGCAATGACGAAGGCTGGCGGCAACGGCGAGGGCTGAAGCGGAAAATCGCCATGAATCGAAGTAGGATATCAGAGACGCTGGTGCGCCCTGCCAGCGTTTCTGGCACATTATGGAGGCGACAATGGTAGAACCTCAGGAAAGCGGCACGCCGGACCTGATCCCGCTCAAGGCCTTTCTGGGCCAGGACATGGAGATCAACCCGGCGGCAAAGGACCTGGTCCTGCAGGCGGACCTGATCCTCGGCGTGGACAATGCAAGCGGGCAGGAGTATGTCGTCTACGGTAAGGCGACGCTCAAACGCATCTCGGAAACGAATGAGGCGGAGGACGTACCGGTCTTGCGGGTCGGCATTGATGCGTCGACCGAGGATCTGGATAAGCTGTGCGGGCTGGTGATGGCGCTGCGGGGGCGATTCGATTACGGTACGGATTGGGAAACGCGATGATCTGACACGATTTGTCCGGACGACGGCTGGTTGCTGCACGTATTCGGAACTGCACATCGACAATTCGCTGTATCCCCTTTTGTTGTACCGCATCGCCGATAACACCGCGCTTTGCGACCTTTCGCCACGTTTGCATGCAAATCTGTAAGGGAGCTTGGGCGTGGAGTCGACCTGCCGAAAGATCATATGAGATAGTATGCGAAGAACGGACCTTCCCGACAGACGGACTCCGCCTGGGAACGGCGGCACGTTGTGCCGCGTATATGTTAGATTGACGAATAGCGAACATGGATACGTCCTTGCCGAATATGCCGTGCCTTGCGGTACCGCCGGAAGACGGCGCGCTGCAAAGTGCCCTCGCTGAACTGGATGCGAAGCTCGTCGCGTATAGCGCGGCGGTGCGGGAGGTCCGGGGCCAGCTCGCGCAGTCGGCGCGGGCGGAGGCGCTCCCGACCACAGCGGACGCGAGCGACGAGGCCGGGAAGCCGACACCCACACTGCTCGCCGTACCGCTGGCACGACTGAAAGCCCTGACCCTGGAGACCCCCGCAGCGCCACTTGACGGACGGCCAGCCAGTGCCGGCGCGACACCGGCCGAACCGCAGGCGGCCGCCAGCACCGAGGAGGTCCTGCTGGCATCGCTGGACGAGGCGACCAGCAAAACGGTTCGCGTGCGGCGGCGGCTCGATCCGCACAAGACGATACAGGAAATACTGAAACAGATAGAAGCCCAGAAGGACCATGCCGACCCGGCGACCAAGCAGGCCAGCAAGTCGTGGTTCAGAAGAAGGTGACCCATGGATCGGCAGACAGCCCGAAAGAATGAGACTGCGATGGAACCATCACAGGCGATCGACCTGGAGCACATCCAAGGCCTGGGCCAGGAAGTGCTCGGAGCGATGCAGGTCATCCGCGAACTGCTCGACGCCCGCGCGGCGGCCCTGACGGCGTGCGCGTCGGCAGTGCAGGAGTACTCCAGCAAGGTCGTGCAAGACCGGGAGGAACTGCTGCGCCAGGAGACCGCGATGTGCCAGCAGATAGAGGCCCGCGAGCAGACGATCCAGGCTCGCCAGAGCGATGTCGAGCAACGAACACAGGAATTCGATCGCATCGAGCGCAAGCAGACCGAGCAGTCGCAGCAGATCGAGAAGCAACTGCTGGAGGTCCAGTCGCAGCGCAAGCAGGTCGAGGCGCGGGCGGCCGAACTGGCGGCCTTGCAGGGCACGCTCCATGAAGAGCAGACCCGGATTCTGGCGGACCGCCAGGACCTGGACAAGCAGTTGGCCGCGATCGAGCAGCAGCAGGCGGCGATCCAGACTGTCCAGAAGGAATTGGCGGAGACCGGCACCAAGGTCCAGTTGGAGCGGACCGAGTACGAGCAGGCGAAGAAGACCCTTGGTGCGGTCGAGAAGGAATTGGGCCAGCAGCGCGAGCAGCTGACCAGGCAGCGCGAGCAGTTGGACGCTCGCCAGGCGAAGGCGACGCAGCAGGAACTCACGCTGCGCCAGGCGGAGACGGAGCTGAAGGCCAAGGCGGAGAAGATTGTCAAGGCGGACGCGGAGCTGAGCGAGCAGCGGGTCCAGATCGAACAGATCAAACAGGACTGGGAGATCCAGATGCACGAGGTCATGGCCGCCCGCGACAGCCTGGCGGAGCTGCGCAAGCAGCTCGAGCAGGAACTCACCCGCACGACCGACCAGAAGCAGAACGTGCAGGAGATCGTCGGGATCACGCCGGCGCAGGCGAAGGCGGGGATGCCGGCCGGCAACGGTCTATCGAAGGATGTCGAGCAGAAGATCAACGCGTCGGCCGAACGGTTCCAGAAGCTCTGCCGCGATGCCAAGCGCAAGCTGATGGGCGATGGCCGACCGGGTTGATCGGGGGAAATACGCCATGGGTTTGAGCCTATTTACACGCAAGAAGACGAGTGTGGCGCCAGCGCCGGCCCGGATGCCGACACAGGAAGCCCCGGGGCTGCTGGAGAGGCTGTGCCTGCGACCTGCGCCACCGGTGTTTGAGCTGGCGGAGAAGCCGCTACTCGATGCGG
>JANYLN010000239.1 GCA_025357795.1 Planctomycetota bacterium | reverse complement strand
GCCTGCCGCACCGAGGTTGCCTGCGCAACGTCGTATTATTAGGGCAACTCGCCCCGCGGACAACCCACCAGTCTGGCCCTAAGGCGCCCCAAGCACATAGAACGTAAAGCGGGCAAGTTGCGGTAGCACGGAAAACAGGATCGTGCTACAATGTCTACTAGTGAACGGGTAACCCGACGTGCAGCGATCCCGGAGCGAGCCGTGCATATTTCCGATGGCATGCTTCCAGCATACGCCTGGATCGCCGGCGGCGCCGTCGCCGCCGTGGCGATCGCCCTTGACGTTCGCCGCATCCACGACCGGGATGTCCCCAAACTGGCCCTGCTGGCCTCCACGTTCTTTGTCGCATCACTGGTGCATGTGCCGGTCGGCCCGGCCAGCGTTCATCTGGCGCTCAACGGGCTGGTGGGCATCGTCGCTGGACCGGGCAGCGTGCTGGTAATCGCCGCCGGGCTGCTACTGCAGGCACTGCTGTTGGGCCACGGCGGCCTGACGACGCTGGGCGTGAACATTGTTGACCTCGCACTGCCGGCGGCGCTGGTGGGTTCGCTGTGCCGGCGGTGGATCCGCACCCTGCCGGTGGGCAAGGCGGCTGTCCTGGCCGGCCTGGCGGGAGCCTTGGTTCCGATCCTCTCGCTGGGGATGATCCTGGGCTGGTCCCTGGTCGCCAGCGACCCGGCGTATGGGGATGGCCTGCGGGTCTTCCTCTTGGCTTCGTTGCCGATCTGCTTAATCGAGGGCCTGATCTGTGGCGCGACAATTTCCTACCTGCTCAAGGTGCAGCCAGTTGTCCTGGATCTGGATCGCCCTGCTGGCGGTGATCGTGCTGGCGTCCGCCCGATCCGCCCGGGCCCATAGCGTCAATGTCGATGCATTCGCCGAGGGCAACTCCATCACCGTCGAAGCCTACTTCGGCGACGGCAAACCTGTCGCCAATGCGACCGTCCGCGTGCTTTCGCAGGCGAGCCAGGAGGCCCGCTCCGGCACGACCGACGAAGCCGGGCGATTCCGCTTCCAGCCGGGCGGCCCCGAACCCCTGACAGTCGAAGTTGTCCAGGCGGGGCACAAGGGTACCGTTCTCATCGATACCGAAACCCTGGAGCAACTGGCGGGTGCGACCGTGGTGATCCAGCCGTACTCGGCTGCGTCTTCGGCACCGGCGGCGCCCCCCGGTTCCGTGGCCGTGCCGCTCCTCCAGCCGGGGAGGGTGGTCCGCCGGACCATGCACGACAGCCCGATCGTCCCGGCGATCGCTGGGATCGCCCTGATCCTGTCGGCCGCCTGCCTTTGGCGGATGCGGATGCTCGCAAGGCAGGTTGAGGAACTCCGCCGGCAGTTGCAGCAACAGACCGGTTCGATCGACAAGGGACCGCGCTAAGCATGTTCGCGATTATCGATCACTACGCCCACAAAGACAGCTGGCTGCACCGCTGGCACCCGCTGGCCAAGGTGATCAGCCTGCTGGCCTGCGTGGTCATGATCGTCAGTTTGCGGCAGATCGGCCCGCTAGCGCTGGCCCTGTTGGGCAGTTGGCTGCTGGCCCTGGGCACTACAGTGCCCGCGCGAGCCATCCTCAAGCGGCAGAAGGTCGCACTGCTGCTGGGAACCGCGGTGCTGCTGGTGGCGTGGCTGACGGGCAGGGGGCAGACCCATTGGCAACTCGGCCCGCTGGCCGTCCCCGTCGATCCGTTGCGGGCAGCAGCCACCCTGGCATTGAAGATTTCTAGCGTCCTGGTACTGACCGTGCCGCTGCTGGCGACCCAGCCGTTTTTCGTCTTCCTGGAGACTCTTCGGCGGCTGGGCCTGCCCAACCGCATGGTCAGTATGCTCCTGCTCATGAGCCGCTACAACCTTGTCCTGGCGGACCGCGTGCAGAGCACCCTGCGGGCGGCCAAAATGCGCGGGCTGCGGATCTCGGCCTCCCCGGCCCGGCTCAGACCGCTGGGCGGCCTCTTCGGCTCGATGGTGCTGCAGAGCCTCGAGCAGGCCGAACGGGTCGACCAGGCAATGAGGCTGCGCGGCTTTACAGGCCGGATCCGCACGAGCTGGCCCTACCAGCTCCGCCCGGCTGACGTTGCCAAATCGGCAGCCGTTTTGCTCGGGGCTGCAATCCTGTTAGCATGGGATCTATGGCGGTGAATTTCGATATTGAGTGTACCAACGCAGGCTATCAGCCGCACCATGGGCACTGGGTTCTGCGCGGGATCCACCTGACCGCGGCGCCGCGCGAACGCATTGCGGTACTGGGTCCTAACGGCGCGGGCAAGACCTCGTTGCTGCACATGCTGGTGGGCATCAAGCCCATCCATGAAGGGCAGATCAGGGTAGGGGGGGTGGACGTCTCGCAGGACTCGCATATCGCCTCGATCCGCCAGTCCGTCGGGCTGATCTTCCAGGAGCCTGACGACCAGCTCTTCTGCGCGACGGTCTACGAGGACGTCGCCTTCGGACCGCGCCAGATGGGCCTTTCCGAGACAGTGGTTGACGCCCGCGTGCGATCCACGCTTGATGCCGTCGGCATGGCCGACCAGGCCTGCAGCGTCTCGCACCACTTGTCCAGTGGCCAGAAGCGTCGAGCCTCGCTGGCAACCGTCCTGGTCATGCAGCCGAAGATCCTGCTGCTGGATGAGCCGACCAATGACCTGGACCCGCGTGGCCGGCGAATGCTCGAGCGGATCCTGCTGGACTGTCCCCAGACGCTGCTCATCGCTACGCACGACCTGGAGTTCGTGCTGCGGGTCTGTCAGCGGGCGATCCTGCTGGACCAGGGACGTCTGATCACCGATGGCCCTGCCAGCCAGATTCTTTCGGACGCTCGGCTGATGGACGAGCACGGCCTGGAAGTGCCTGGGTCGTTGCGGGAACGGCATTGGCCAGTATCGAGCGGGGAATAGCGAGGCAGCGACAAGTAAGTTGGGTGCCCATCCAAGGGAGCCGGCGCAGATCGCATTCCTCCGTTCTTGCCGCGCTACGCCGCCGGGATCTTCCCCTCGCAGATCATGTTGTACGCCGCCGTCCGTAGCAGCACGTATACAGAGGCCTTCTTGCGTAGTGCAACCTTGCGGGGAGCACGCGGCCGACGGAAGGACGCATTATCCTTTTTCTCGCGCCGAAGGCGGTGCCGGTGAGCGACCAGTTGCTCGGGGCTGACGTTCTCGCGAATGGCGGTGCGGTACCGGGCGACATCGCTACGGCTGATCGCGCCGAGCTGGATGGCATTGTGGATTGCCAGCATGGCGTCCTTGCCCCGGCCGAGCATAAGCAGCGTCGCCACCAGGTTTGTCCATGCCGGCGCCAGCAGTGGCCAGGCGACGCACGCCCGGCGGAAACAACGCACCGCCAGGTGCGGTCGGCCGGAGGTCACAAAGCAGACCCCCTGGTCGTTCAGACGGCGGGCATAGCGTTCCTTGGCTGTTGTGTCATCCGTGCTATCGCTGTCACGCTTTGCCGCCGAGTCATCCGTACTACTCGATTCCTCGATCTGATCGTCGGACACACTTACCTCTCGATCTGGCAGCATACTGCCGTCGCCGCCCACGGCGTGTCAACGGTGAAGTCGCGTCCTGGAAGCTGATCTGTGGCTACGGTGCAATCCCCTGGGCACTGCTCATCTGCAGCGCCGCCCATTGTGCCCGATTTGGCCGAATTTGCAAGATGTCTGTGATTGCAGCGCAAATGCGGCCCCGCGCCATTGAGCCGCATCGCTCACAAGCGCGCAGAGCCGCATCCTTCGTTATCGGATCGAAGGTGGCAGAAACATTTGCCCAGTGCAGTAAGGGCGCTTGGTCAGTCGCCCCGGAGCTTTTCCAGCCGATCCTTGTACACGTCGCGCTCTTTCTTGGCGGTCTTCAGGTCGGCCCGGAGTTTCTCCTTGTCCCGCTGGGTGCTCGCCAGTTCCCGCTCCAGGTAATCGATACGGGCATACGCCTCGGCCAGGCGCTGCCGGCCCTCCTCGACACTGCTGATCAGGGGGACCCGGCTGGTATCCATCGGCGCAGGTTCGTTGCGCGGGGCATTGACCCGCACGAGCGGTTCGTTGCCGCCGATCTTCAGGCAGCCAGAAGTACCTGCCAGCAAGGCTGCTGACAGGACAGCCGGACCAAGCAGCGCTACGGTTCGGTGCAACACGGTTGGCTGGAGCATGTTTAAATTCTCCTGCAAGTCCTGTACGCTAAACGCGGTTTCAAGGATAAGCTACACACATGGCTATTCGACTCGACATTATTATCGGCGGCACCGCCAGCGGCAAGAACGAGACCGCCGCGTGCCTGGCCCAACGGCTGGGTGCCGAAATCGTCGTCGCCGACTCCATGAAAGTATATCGCCGCATGGACATAGGGACAGCCAAACCCACCGCCGAGCATCAGAAGCGGGTCCGATACCATCTCATAGATGTCGCCGAACCCAGCGAGTCTTTCACCGCCAAACGTTACGGCGAACTGGCAGACGCCGCCATCGCCGAGATCACCTCCCGTGGCAAACGCGTGTTCGTCTCCGGCGGGACGGCGTTCTATCTCAAGGCGCTGGCGGAAGGATTGTTCGAGGGCCCTTCGGCCGACCCCGAGTTTCGGCGGGCGTTCCGGGAAAGGGCCTCCCGTGAGGGGTTGCCGGCCCTGCACGCCGAACTAGCCCGGGCGGACCCCGATACCGCCAGCCAGGTCCACCCCAATGACCTTCGGCGGGTCGAGCGAGCCCTGGAGGTCTATGCCCTCACCGGTACGCCAATCAGCGTCCTGCGGACACAGTGGGGCTCGACCCGGCCAGGCTACGACGTGCACTACATCGGCATCCGTCGGGACCGCGAGGAAGCCAACATCCGCATCAACGCCCGAGTCAGAAAAATGGTCGACCTGGGCCTGGTCGACGAGGTCCAGCGACTACTGGCCGAGCCCCAGCCGCTGAGCCTGCAGGCTAGCCAGGCGGTTGGCTATGCCGAAATCATCGCCCACTTCGAGGGGAAGTATTCCCTGGAAGAGGCAATCGAGCAGATCAAGATCAACACGCGCCACCTGGCCAAGGCGCAGCGGACCTGGTTCCGGCGGTTCAGCCCGGTGCACTGGTTCGATATTGCCGCGGGCGAGCCCGCCCAGGGCCTCTGCGAACGGGCGCTGCGGGAGTACAGCTGGTAAGAACGATAGTGGTAACTGGCGAGTGACCGGTAACAATTGGACAACAGCATCGCTGGTGTGCGTATTGGGAGGATTGCCGATGTCAAAGCGATCGCTGTCACATTGTAGATCGATACTGTGCCTGGTCCTGCTGGCGACGACATCCAGAGGGGCAACGTACACCGATCTGGCCGCCAAGGCGAAGGCCTCCCAGGAATCGGCTGAAAAGGCCGGCGCCAGACCCCTCGTGCCCGCGACGCAGCCCGACGCGTTCCAGGCCGGCTCCGGCCACCTCCAGGCAGGCGGCGTACTGTTCTACCCGGACATGAACCAGGTGCTGCTGGATCGCCCGCCAACCTGCGACGACGTCCTTCGCAGGCCATGGATCGTCCTTGCTCCAGGCGAGACAAACATGCTGATCGTGGCTGCATACAGCCTGCGAAGGGCCGACGCTGTCACGCTGTGGGCGCAGATTCTCGACAGGAACAACCAGCCTGACGACCACGTCGGCGTGGGTGTCAGGCCGATCATCTTCGCCCCGGTCGCCCAGCGGGACCGCAAAGCCTACCGGATGCAGGGACTCTGGCTGGCGGAGTCCAGCCCGGTCCAGGCGACGCAGGGGCACCTCGTGGCGTGGATGCTCCGCGTCGAGGCCGGTCGGAAAGTCGTACCAGGCGAGTACCGCCTGACCTACCGCGTCAGTTGGGAAAACGAAGACCCGAGCACCGCCCCCAAGGACACCCTCCGCGTAACTGTGCTGCCGATAAACCTGCCCGAACCCGCCCAGCGGAACTACACCTTCGGCGCCTTCTGCGCCAACGCGGACTTCAGCGAAACCCAGTTCCGCCAGATGCGCGAGCACGGCATCCAGTCGATCATGTTCTTCTGGGGCCATTACGGACTGAAGGTAATCAACGACAATGGCCGGCTCCGCCTGGACTTCACCCAACTCGACACCATGGTCGAACGGTTCAGGGCCGCCGGCCTGGCCGGGCCGATCGTCCTGGGCCTGGGCAACGACCACGCAGGCCACCTCGAGCGCCGGATCGCCGAAGCCTTCGACCTGCCGATGCAACCCCGCGAGGTCCGCGAAGGCAAGGAGGTCCGCCTGGCCTCGCTGGAAGACCCGCGGGTGGAGCAGCGACTCATCGAGGCCCTCACTCTGCTGTTTGAGCATGCCAAGGCGAACAGCTGGCCCGAGATCGTCATCCTGCCGTACGACGAACCGACCGAACGGCTCATGCCCGAGTATCACCGCATGGTCAGGCTCTTCCGCGAGCACTTCCCGAAGGTCCGGCTGTATGGTGTGACGATGAACAATCTCGCCCTGGCGCAGCAACTGGCCGATGCCGACATCCTCTCCACCAACGGCGATTTCGCCCGGATCATCCAGTTCGACCGGCAGAACAACAAAACCGCGTGGTTCTACGGCGGGGTCGCCGCGGTCCAGGGATTCGGCGACTGCCGGGCAAGCTACGGCCTGGCGAAGTACGCCTACAAGCCCGACGGCTCGTGGTTCTGGTCATACAACTACTACCAGGCGGACCCGTGGAACGAGTTCGACGCCGCCGTCCCGGACTCCGCCTGGGTGATCTGCTGGCCGCCCCTGCAGGAGAGCGAGTCATCCGTCGCCAGCGTGGGTTATGAGGGCCTTCGTGCCGGCGTCAACGACGTCCGCTACGCCATGGCCCTGGAAGACGCCCTCAAACCTGGCAAGGGCCCGGACGTCGAGCGGATCCGCAAGCAGTATGAAGCCTGGCGCCAGCAGGCCCAGCAGGGCAGGTTCACGGCTGCCCAGGCCGAGGCCGCCCGCCTGCAGATGATCGAGTGGATTTTGCAGTTGACCGGCAAGCCGCTGCCCAGGGGCCTGGAGGCCGTCCGCGCCGCCGGCTCTCCGCCGGCCGCCACGCAGCAGGCCCGGTTCCAGGAGGTCGAGAACGAGCAGGAGTAGCAAGGCCAGGCAGCTGGTCGCGACTGTCTGAATCATCCGTTCGCACGCGGCACATGCATGGTAATACAGGAGTGTTTCGGTGGAACAGGTACAGTGGAAAGTCAAGAAAGTAGTCGATGCGCACGTTCACTACCGGCACCGTGAGCCGGCTGCCTACTTCAACCAGATCCTCGACCTGGTCGGTTACACCCGGGCGAACATTCTGACCGGTTGGGAGCCGAATTGCCTGGATCGCAAACGCGAGCAGCCGTCGCGGTTCTACACCTTTGGCATGATCCCTCATGATCCCGCGAAACTCGCGGCCGGGGATGGCGCATACCGCGCCACGCTGCTGGAACAACTGGTCGCCAGGGGCTACGACGGCGTCAAAATGATGGAGGGCAAGCCCGCCTGGAACCAGCAGCAGAAGACGCCGCCCATCGATCACGACTACTTCCGGCCGTTCTGGGAAAAGGCCGCCGATATCGACGTGCCTATCACCATGCACATGGCGGATCCCCTGGACTTCTGGTGGCCCAGCGGCCCTGATTCCTACTGCAAACTCGAACCCCAGGAGGAATGCTTCCGCCAGACCGAGGCGGTCCTGAAGCGCCACCCCCACCTGCGGATCACCTTCGCCCATTTCCTGTTCATGGGGCCGCAGCTGGACCGCCTGGGGGACTGGTTCGCCCGTTTCCCCAAGATGCGGGTCGATATGGCCATTGGGGATGAGTTCCTGTACTACCTCTCCGACGACCCTGACAAGGCCAGGGACTTCTACATCACCTGGCAGGACCGCATCCTCTACGGCACGGACATCTCCGACCATAACTCGCTGCACCTGGCCCGCGCCAAGGCCGAGATGCTCAGGCTGTTCCTGGAAACGGATGAGACATTCACCAGCCTGCGGGACAAGGCCTACGGCAAGGGGCCGGCCCCCGGATCGAACGGCCGCACAGAACTGCACGGTCTGGCCCTGCCGCTCGACGTTCTCGAAAAGGTACTGGGACGCAGCTTCGAGGCGTTTGCCGGCCCGGCCCCCAAGCCTCTTCGTTGAAAAGCACGGACATGACCCTGGATAAGATCGAGGCTGTGAAACCACGTTCCGTGGTTTCACAGCCCGATGTTTGTTATTTCCGTTGTCTGACCGCTTCGCAATTGGCGGCGTATCACTCGAACGAGCAGAGATACTCCGCGATCCCCATGTCCACTGCGATCTCGAAGGAAGAGTTGCCGGGCGCGCGGAAGAACGTCCCTGCCGCGTAGGTCTTCCACTCCTTCTCGCCCGAGGGCCTGGCCCGGCACGAGCCTGCGGTGATATCCATCCGCTCCGGCGCGCCGGTATTGAACGTGTAGGTCCCAGGGTAGATCAGGCCGAGGGTCTTCTTCGCGCCGGCCACAAGGACCGTGTGACTGACAACCTTGCCATCGAAGTAGACGTTGGCCTTGGTCATCACGCTGACGTTATCGAACTTCTCGGGTACGTTATTTGCCACGTTGCATTCCAATCGCGATTAGGCCTGGGCGACGGCCGGGGTGGTGTCCAGATCGAGTTCCGGGTACAGCGGATGCTTGTCCAGCAGGGCCTGCACGCGCTTGTGAGTCTCGTCGATGATCGCGCTATCCAGATTGTACTTGGCCTGGCTCTTCTTGCCTTCGGTGACAGCCGGCGTCGTGTTCGAGAGCACTCGCTTGATGATCTTCGCGATCTCCTTCATCTCTTCCGCGCCCATGCCGAGTGTGGTGACTGCCGGTGTGCCGACCCGCAGGCCGCTGGTGTACCACGGACCGTTCGGGTCGAACGGGATCGCGTTGCGGTTCAGCGTGATGCCGCAGGTCCGCAGGGCGGTCTCCGCCTGCCGGCCGGTCAGGCCGAAGGTCTTGGCAACGTCGATGAGCATGAGGTGATTGTCCGTGCCGCCAGTGAGCACTTCCATGCCCTCGCTCATGCTCGCCGCCGCCAGTGCCTGGGCATTCTGCACGATCTTCGCGGCATAGGTGCGGTACTCGGGCCTCAGGGCCTCGGTAAAGGCGACCGCCTTGGCCGCCAGGGCATGTGGCAGCGGACCACCCAGCACGATCGGGCAACCCTTGTCCACCGTCTCGGCGAATTCCTGTTTGCACAGCACGATCCCGCCGCGAGGCCCGCGAAGCGTCTTGTGCGTGGTCGAGGTCACGATGTGGGCGTGGGCGACCGGGTCGAAGTCGCCCGTGAAGACCTTGCCGGCGACCAGCCCGGCGAAGTGGGCCATATCGACCATGAACACCGCGCCGACCTCGTCGGCGATCTGCCGCATCTTGGCGAAGTTGATCTTGCGCGAATACGCGCTATACCCCGCCAGCAGGATCAGAGGCTTGATCTGGCGGGCCTGCTGGGCGACCTGGTCCAGGTCCAGCAGGTTGGTCTTCTTGTCGACCGTGTACGAGTACGCGTCGAATAGCAGGGCGGATATGTTGTGCCGGTAGCCGTGGGTCAGATGGCCACCCGAGTAGTAGTCCAGGCCCATCAGCCGCTGGTTGTGCATGGAGTCGCGGATCTTGCACCAATCCTCGCGGGAAAGCTTCGATGGGTCCTTGGCATGGAGGTCGGCCAGGAGTTTGCTCTCGACCCGGGCGGTCAAGATCGACAGGAACGCCACGAGGTTGGCATCGGCCCCCGAGTGCGGCTGGACGTAGGCATGGTCCGCCGCGAACAAGGCACACGCCTGTTTGGCGGCCTCGGCCTCGATAACGTCCACGTTGTCGCAGCCGGCGTAGAACCGATGGAAAGGGAACCCTTCCGCATACTTATCCGTCAGCAGATTCCCATGGGCCAGTTGGGTCGCCAACGAGCTGTAGTTTTCGGAGGCGATGAGTTTGAGGTTGTGCCGCTGGTCCCGCAGTTCGCTTAAAATACTCTGGGCGACCGTCTGATTTACCGTGGCAACCTGGTCGATGGCGGCGTAGAAGGCGACCGCCCCGGGATCGAGCGGATTGCCGTTGTGCGTTTGCAGATAACGGGTTAGGTAACTGCCGTTGCATGGAGTGCTGCTCATAGCCGATCTCTCCTATGGCCAATTCAACCGCGGGTTCGGTCCTGCCAAAACCCCAGCCCAGGCGAGCGGCTATTTGCTTAGTCCCCGGGCTTCCCTGTGGTTAACCCACATGATTCGCCAGTCACCCGAGGCCGGATGCTGATTATTGCCGCTTCGGGCGGCGCGTGTCAACGTTGCCCGGCCGCGTTGCGCAGGTAGCCCGGCATCACCACCAGTTGGATCTCCACCGCCTTGGGTTGCTTGAATATCGACTCGTCGAGTTCCTTGTTTACCTCCACAGCGTCGTGGTAAAGACCTTCGTGATCGAGCCGATACGGTAGATCGTGTCGGTCGTGGCCGGGTGATTGATCTTGCGGTAGGGCACGCCGTAGGCCTTCGCGTAGAGGAGTTCCTGGTCGTAGACCATGCCGCTGGCCAGGATGGGCGGGTTCTCGGCCTTGAGCCGCTTGTGCGTGTACCTACGGACTCCACAACGCGAGTGCCATGCGCGTCACTCGCGATCGGCCTGGGCCGCCGCCTCAGGGATGATCCGCTGGATCACGTGGTCGGGGAGCAGTCGCTGGGCGAGAGGTTGGGCGAGTTTCGCCGTGCGACCCAATTGGCCGCCTGCCAGCAGGTTGTACGCCTGATGCTGGACGCCGTCCACTGTGGTGAGTGTGCCCGTCAGTCCGACGGAGGCAACCGCACTATGGGCGCAGCCGTTGGGGCAGCCGGAGATGCAGATACTCATGTCCGCTGGCAGTGCATCGCCCAAGTCGTCGCGGATTCGTCGGGCCATTGCGTTGGTATCGACGAGCCCGCGTTTGCACCAGCGCTTGCCGGGGCAGGCGACAATCTTCGGTCCCGGCCGAGCCGGCTCGCGCAGCGCCGGTTTCCCGGCCATCCGCTCCGCCAACTGGGCTTGATCCGTGCCGAAGACGATCACCTGGTGGTGATTCGAAATCCGCACGCAGGTGTCAGGCTGTTCCGCCAAGTCCGCCAGCGATTCCGCCGCCTCCGGGGTAACATCGCCGTTGAGGAAATTCAGCGTAACCTTTGCATCATGCGGCTTCGCGCCTTCGCTCACCTGCACGGCAGGCCAGGAGCGTTCCTGGCGGGCCTGGGCGAAGCCTTGCCGGAGCATCGTGATGAACGGGGCATCGCCGAGCCGTTCGCGAACGTGCCGCAGCCGGGCCTTGTGCCGGTTGGCCCGGTCACCATGCTCGGCGAAAATCCGCACCGCCGCCAGCACCAGTGGCAGCACGTCGCTCGCCTCGATCCAATCGAACAGCTCGATCCCCGTGTTAGGCCGAGCCCCCAGCGAGCCGGCCCCGATCGCGCGGAAGCCCCAGGCGCCGTCACACGGTGCCGCCACCAGCCCCAGGTCGTTGATGAAAGGCTGGCCGCAGCCTTCCTTGCACGCGGACAGCGAGATCTTGAACTTTCGGGGCAGGGCGTACGTGCCGTCTTCCGCCTCGAGCAGTAGGCGGATCTGCCAGGCGAGTGGTTCGAGGTCGGGCGCACGGCGAGCCAACCCCGAGCACGGGCAGACCGTCACATTGCGGACCGTGTCCCCGCACGCGCCCAGCCCCGTCATGCCCGCGCGGGCCATCTCCTGCTGCACCAGCGGCACGAGGTCCTCGGGCATGTCGTGGATTTCGATGTCCTGCCGGGTCGTCAGGTGCAGCGGCGTACCCGGCGTGAACCGCCGAGCTAATACCGCCAGCGACCGCCACTGCTGGCTCGTGAGAATTCCACCCAAGATCTTCACCCTCTGCAGCCAGAGCCCTTCCTGGATCTGCGGATACAGACCCAACAGACGCCCAGCGGCGGCCTCATTCGGGATCACATCGGACGGAAACACCGGGGCAAGTCGAGTACTCATCTCAGAAAGTCCCATCTGCCTCAAATCTCGTATTCTGGCTGTCGCACGCCGAAGTTCACACGCGACCAGCACCGCTCGTGCAGGTAGAACAGCCCGATCTTGATACCCATGTCGATCAGGCCGACCGAGGCCGCAATATCCATTCGGCCGGTCACCTTCCAGGCGATTCCGGTCGTGATAAACAGCGAGATCGTTCGCCAACTCAATGCCTTGGCAGCACTTCGCAACCGGGTTTCCAGCATAACCCTTCCATGCCTCCAGCCCCAGCCAATACCATCCCGTCGCCCACGAGGCGATCCAAAACATCATTACGCCGATCGGCATACTAGTATTTAGGGGTATGGCTTGTCAATAGCTGGGGCCCGAAGCTGTTCCGCCCCGCGAGCGCTCAGCTAAAGTAGGCCTTCAGCACATACTGCTGCATCATCCGCTGGGTATTGAAAAACGAGCCATTGAGAGCGATTGCGTGCAGCATGACGTTGATGAAGCGATCGCGATCCTTGTAGAACATCGGCAGGATGACCTTTTCGAGCTTGTCGTAGAGGTAGGTGGCGTCCATCGAGCGGTCGGCCGTCTCGGTGGTCTTGTGGTCCGGGCTGATCGCCCAGCCGGTCACGTCCTCGATGCACCCCTCGATCCACCAGCCGTCCAGCATGCTCAGCGACGGCACGCCGTTAAGGGCGGCCTTCATGCCGCTGGTGCCCGACGCCTCCAGCGGGGGCTGGGGGGTGTTGAGCCAGAGGTCCACGCCCGAGGTGATCATCCGCGCCAGGTCCATGTCGTAGTTTGGCAGGAAGACCACCTTGACCTGCTCCTTGAGCCCCTGGATTGCCTCGAAGACGCGGGCCAGCAGGTCCTTGCCGCCCTGGTCCTGCGGATGTGACTTGCCGCCGTAGAGGATCTGGATGGGCCCGACCTGCGAGTGGATCCGCCGCAATCGCTCGGGATCAGTGAACAGCAAGTCGGGCCGCTTGTACGGCGTGAGCCGCCGGGCGTAGCCGATCGTAAAGGTGTCCACATCCAGGCCCGCGTTGCACTCGCGGTTGACGTAGCGCACGAGCCGCTGCTTGGCCAGCACGTGGACCTGCCAGACCTCGGCCCGTGGGATGCTCAGGGCGTACCGCAGGCTGAAGTTGTCATCGCGCCAGCCGGGGATGTACTTGTCGAACAGCACCGCAAAACCGGGCGACGTCCAGGTGGCCGCGTGCACGCCGTTGGTGATCGAGTCGATCACGTACGTGCTGAACATGTGCTGACTGACCTCGCCATGCTTTTTGGCCACGCCGTTGACGTAGTGGCTCAGGTTCAGGGCCAGGTACGTCATGTTCAGCGTGCGGTCCCAGGCAAAGATTCCCTGCAGGCTCGCAAGTCTCTCGGGCCCGAGCACTCGCTGCGCCAGGTCCATCGGGAACTGGTCGTGCCCGGCCGCCACCGGTGTATGGGTGGTGAACACGCACATCCGCCGGACGGTATCGATCACGGACTGATCGATCTTGGTCTGGCCGGTCCGGGCGAGCTGCTCGTCCAGCAATTCGAACGTCAGCAGGCTGGCGTGCCCCTCGTTCATGTGGAACCGATCGATGTGGTGGTAGCCCAGCGCCCGCAGCATACGCACCCCGCCAATGCCCAGGATCGTCTCCTGGCACAGGCGGTAGCACATATCGCCGCCGTACAGCTGGTCGGTCAGGCTACGGTCACGTTCGGTATTCTCCGGCAGGTCCGCGTCGAGAAAATAGACTGGCACCTCGTACCCAGCCGTCCCGATAATCGAGTACTTCCACACTCGCAGCTGCACGGGGCGCCCCTCGAGTGTCACCGTGACCCGCTCGGGCATCTCCTGCAGGAAGTCGTCCACGACCCACTCGACGGGCTGCTCGCTCTGCCGACCCTGCTCGTCCAGCCGCTGGTAGAAGTAGCCCTTGCGATACAGCAGCGTCACCGCGACCATCGGGATCTTCAGGTCCGCGCCTGAGCGGATCGTGTCACCCGCGAGGATCCCCAGGCCGCCGCTGTAGGTCGGCATGCCGGCATCCAGCCCGATCTCCATCGAGAAGTAAGCGATCTTGCGGTCCATATCCATATGCGGCCTCCTGCGTGGGCTTGATATCCAACGGCTCTCAAAAGGGTACGGAAATGCATTAGCAGTATAGGATGCGTAACGGCATGAGTCACATGGACTGCAGGATCGGCAGGGGGCAAATGCAGAAGGGCCTCCCCCCTGACTCTCATCCAGCCGGTATCACTCAACCGAAATCTTGCCGATCTCGACCCAGCCGCAGGGGTCCTGTTCGTTGACGGCAAACCGGATCGCCGGCATCTGCCCACCCGGCTTGACGATCCCGGCGTAGAGCATCGCCGCTCCGGGCTTGAGCGTGCCTGGCACTGCCGCTGTGTTGCGCAGGCAGACATCGCCCGGCAGCCACTGCTTCAGATCGCTGTCGAACTCGACAAGGTGGTCGCCGTCGTCCTGGGCGATCCGGATGACCAGCTTGTACGGATGGTAGAGCGGCGCGACACCCACGTTCTCGATCCAGATTTCGCAGTCGAACCGCTGGCCTCTCTGCAGGCTCAATTGGTACTTGGCCTCGCGAAGTACGAAGCGGTATCCCAGGTAGCGGCACCAGTCGAGGATCGGCTTTTGCCACTCATCGGGGATCCGTGTCGACTTGGGCATGAAGATCGAGCCATGGTACTTCAGCCCCTGCTTGAGGTTGAAGTCCAGATCGTAGGGGTATTCCTTCTGGCGGTACCAGCCCAGCGGCACGCCGCAGGTCTCGAAGACGACAGGGCCTTTCTTCCAGGCGTCGGCGGCGCCGTTGTCTGACACCGACCACGGATACGCGCCGTACGTGTGGTTCCAGGCCAATCGGTGGGGGACCTCGGCGTTGCCCTTCTCCCGCTGGTCGCCGAAGCAGTCGCATCGCCAGCCCGTGCCCAGCGCAATCGCAGGCCGCATCTGCGGGCCGAGCATCGCCAGCAGGGGGGTCTTTTTGAAACAGGACACGTAATGCTCCGCCATCCGCTTCATGGCATCCTGGGAGCAGTGGGCGGCGCCCTCGCCCCACGGGCCGATGTGCGAGATGTCGAAGCTCTCCAGGTCCGGATGGCCGTCGTACTTCGCCGCGAACTCCTTGATCACGTTACCCCACCACTGGAAGAACCCGTCACTGCAGTGGTCGGGCGTGGCGAGCTTGTGGCCCTTGTGATCCGTCACGATCACCGGCGCGACATCGGCGTACCAATCCGGAAGGCAGGGCTGTTTGGACGAGCCGTATGGCATCAGCCGCACCTGCAGCGTCTGACCTCGTTCGTGGGCGATCTGCAGCGCCTGGTCGATCAGGCTCCAGTCGAACCGGTTCTTCTCGGCCTGGAACCGCCGCCAGAACCACCGGCAGTACGCGATCGGACTGAGAAGATAGCCCGGCGTCACATCCGGGTACTGTCGCGGCGAGAACTCGGTCGGCCCTTCCTCGCTCCACATCGTTCCCTCAAACAGCGGGTCACCCGCAAAGTGCTGGAACGTCGCGCACCCCTTGTGCGGGTTGCGGAAGTATTCCGTGGACTCGGTAGGCCGGCAACGCCAATGTGTTTCCGCCATGAACGGGTCTCCAGGTTAGCCTATGCCAGCGGCGTTTGGGTAATCCGCCGGCTCTCCTTGCGACACCACTCCATGATCCGCATGACCTCCAGCGTCTGCTCCGCCGGCACGAACGGCTCGCCGCCCGTGCGGATCGCCCGCGCATCCGCCAGGCTCGGCGCCATCGGCTTTTCCAGCATGAGGTGCAACCCGCACCGGATCGCCGCGAGGGCGTGCTGCCTGTGCAGGTGAGTAGGCGTGGCGATCGTTACGGCGTCAAGATCCGCCTGCTTCAGCATCTCCTCGAAGCACCGGAACGATTTGCAGCCGTGGACCTGTTCCGCCTCTTTGCAGCGTTCCTCCGCCGGATCCGCCACGGCCACCAACTGCCAGTCCTGATGTCCACCGATCGTCTTGCAGTGGAACTGCCAGCCGGTCCGACCCAGCCCCGCCACACCGATCCGCGGCTTCCGTGAACTCCGCCTAATCATGCTAACCTTCATTCACCACTCGAAATGCCGTCGTTGTTGCTGGCAACCGGCAACGGCCGTCCTCAAACCGCCCCATGGCACCAGAGCACCTTGATCGGCGCGCTATCGGCATGCCGCTTCATCGTGTGCGGCACGCCCTTGTTGGCGATGAAGCCCAAGCCGGGCTGGACCGCGAACTCCTGGTCGCCGACCTTGGCCATGCCGGTCCCGTCCAGCACGTAGAACCCTTCCTGATCGTCGTGAATCCCCGGCTTGCCGTACTCGGTCGATGGATAATACGACACGCCCATGCAAAAGCCGCTGGTCGCGCCCTGCTCCTTGCCGATCAGCAGCCCCCCCGCCGTCGCCCCATTCGCCAACTCGCTCTCGTGCACATGAATCTTCAAAATAGATCCTTTCACGACTTCATGTCTGTCGCCATGTGTAATAGTCTTGTCATGATTCCCTCAACGATCGCCTCCGCGGGCGGCGTCGCATCGACGATCTCCACCGGCGCAGGATATCGGCCAGGCAGCGCCAGAAAGTTCGCCCGTACAGCCGCGTGGAACGAACTCGGCCTCCGCTCCATTGCGTCAAAGCCGGCCCCGGCCTCACTCGCCTCAACGAGTTGCGTCTCTCGCCGTGCCGTGATCCGCTTGCCGATCCGCGTGAATCCGACCTCCACCGGCACGTCCAGGATGAACGTCATGTCGGGCCATGTCCGGCCGACGGCATACCGCGCCAGTTCCACGATCGTCGCGAAGTCATCACCCGCCGCCACCTGGTAGGCGCACGTGGAAGAAACGAACCGGTCGCACAGCACGATGTGTCCCTGCGCCAGGGCAGGCCGGACCACTTCCCGTACGAGCTGCGCCCGCGACGCCATAAACAGCAGTGTCTCGCACTGCACGCTCATCCGCGCCAGGTCATGGTCCAGCAGCACGCTGCGGATCCGATCACCCACCACCGTGCCGCCAGGATCCTTGCAGAGCGTCACCGTCAGCCCCGCCGCCCGCAGTTGCTCCGCCAGTTGCCTCTGGACGGTTGTCTTGCCCGAACCGTCCGGCCCGTCCAGCACGAGGAGCTTGCCGGCAAGGTTGTGCATCTCCGTATATCGGTCAGCCATTGTCGATGTCTCGATTTCTGGTTGTGCCGCCGCGTACGACCGGCGATAATATGGCGTATCTTGCCAATTCGGCGCCAGGGTTCAACAGGGGCGCGGCCAATTGAAGGTGGAGGCGACAGGTATGGACGGAATCATTACCGACATCCAGCGGTTCAGCGTGCACGACGGCCCCGGCATCCGCACGACCGTCTTCCTGAAGGGCTGCAACCTGAATTGCGGCTGGTGCCACAACCCCGAAACGATCCATCCTCGCCCCGAATTGCAGGTCTTTCCCGACAAGTGCATCGGCTGCGGAGCCTGCCTGACCGCCTGCCCCCACGTGGCCCACCGCCTCGCCGATACCACCAGGCACTTCGACCGGCACCTCTGCACCGCCTGCGGCTCCTGCGCCCGAACCTGCTATGCCGAGGCCCTCCAACTCGTAGGCCGCCTGGTCACCCCCCAGCAGGTCCTGGCCGAGGTGCTCGAGGACCAGCCCTTCTACGCGAACTCCGGCGGAGGCGTCACACTCTCCGGAGGCGAACCGCTCTGCCAGCGGGAGTTCTGCATCGAAATCCTTCGCCTCTGCAAGCTGGTCGGCATCCACACCGCCATCGAAACAAACCTTGCCTGGCCCTGGGAGTGCGTCGAATCGGTCCTGCCGCATATCGACCTCGTCATGGCGGACATCAAGACCATGGACCCGATCCTGCATGCGCGCTGGACGGGCCAATCCAACGACCGGATCCTCGACAATGCCCGTCGCCTCGCAGGTCGGAACCTGCCGCTGATCATCCGCACTCCGATCATTCCCGGCGTGAACGATAATGAAAAAACTATCGCCGAGATCGCCAACTTCGTTGCAAACCTGGCTAACTTGCGATATTACGAGTTGCTGCCGTATCACCCGTTGGGGTTGAGCAAGTACACGAGCCTTGGCCGCGAAAGCCCGATTCCCGAGGACGCCAGGCTGGACCCGGAGACGCTCACCGCCCTGGCCGCCGTCGCGCGCCAACGAGGCATTCCCGTTCGGCCGGCCGAATCAACGTAGGGTGTGCACCGCACACCCTTTTTGCGAGGCAATGAACATGATCCGTGCATCCATACAGAACCTGACCTATCGCCAGCGCCTGCAGCTTATCCGCGAGAAGAAACTCCAGCAGACCCGCGACAAGATCGCCCGCTACGGCCCGATGGACGAGGATGACTACGGCACCGTCTGTCCCCCGGCTGATTTTCATTGGGAGCCGATCGCCAATCATCCCTGTGGTTCCTGGTTCGGCGCTATAGGCTGGGCCGCCAACTTCAAATCGCTGATGGATGTTCAGCCCGTCTACGTCGACCCCCTCGAGGGCATCGCGGGCCGCTGGATGGTCACGATAAGCCACCACCGCAAGGTCGGGTGGAAGCCCGAATTCGACTTCTCGCACCTCAAACCGTACCACGCGCTCTACGGCATCTCGTCCGGCATCGGCGCTGACACCCACTTCACCCCCGATTACCGCATCGGCCTGCAGCTGGGCTGGGCAGGCCTGCTCAGCAAGGTCCGCCAGTGCCGCGCGGCGCACGGCCCCGACAAGGCCGTCTTCTACCAGGCCGAGGAGGACGTCATCCTCGCCTTGCAGACCTGGATTCGCCGCACCGCCGAGACCTGCCGCCAAATGGCCGATACAGAGGTCAACCCGCAACTCCGTGAGAACCTCTGCCAGTTGGCGGCCATGAACGATTCCCTCGTGGACAACCCGCCGCGGACCTTCCGCGAGGCCTGCCAGTGGATCGCCTGGTTCAACATGGCCTCCCGCACCTACAACCGCGACGGGGCAGGGGGCCAACTCGACGAACTCCTCCGCCCCTACTACGAGCGAGATACCGCCGCAGGCACCCTCTCCGACGACGAGGCTGTTTTCTACATCGCCTGCCTGCTGCTCAACGACCCGCACTACTACCAGCTCGCTGGCCCGGCCCCCGAAGGACACGACCTCACCAGCCGCGTATCGTTCCTCGTCCTCGAAGCCGCCCACCTGCTCGACAGCAGCAACAATCTCACCGTCCGCGTCCACGACCGCATCAACCAGGAGTTCTTCCTGAAGTCCGTCCAATATCTCTTTGAAGACCGCAACGGTTGGCCCCGCTACGCCGGCGACAAGGGCCTGGTTGAAGGCTTCATGCGAAACGGCTACTCCGTTGAACTCGCCCGCGAGCGGATCGCTACAGGCTGCCACTGGATGGCGATACCCGGCCGCGAATACCCCCTGAACGACATCGTCAAGATCAACACCGCGAAGGTCTTCGAAGTCGCCTTCCAGGAGATGATCTCGCAGGCGCCCTCTCCAAGCACCGCCGACCTCTTCGCCCGCTTCGAGAGCCACCTTCGCAAGGCCGTCGAGGTCGTCGCCGAAGGTCTCGACTTTCACCTCGCCCACCAGAAGGACAACCAACCCGAACTCCTTCTCAACCTGCTCTGCCACGGCCCGATCGAGAAAGGCCGCGACGCCAGCGATGGCGGCGTCGAGTTCTACAACATGTGCGTCGATGGCTCCGCCCTGGCGACCACGGCCGACTCCTTCGCCGCCCTCGAGCAACGCATCGAGCGCGAAAAGGTCCTCACCTGGCCCCAGATCGCAGCCTGCCTGGCAAGCGACTACGCCGGCCCCGAAGGCAACCGCATCCAGTTGATGATGAAGCACAGTGAGAAGTACGGGCAGGGCGGGTCCCTGGGCGATGCCTGGGCCCTGAAGATCTCCCAACTGCTCACCCACTTGGTCACCGAAAAGCCCACCCCCGCCGGTCGCAAGATGATCCCCGGCTGGTTCAGTTGGTCCGCCACCATTGGCATGGGCAGGATCATCGGCGCCACACCCAATGGCCGCCGTGCCACGGCCCCGATCTCCCACGGCGCCAATCCCGACCCCGGCTTCCGCAAGGACGCCGCCCCGACCGCCATGGCCAAGGCAATCGCCGCCATCCAGTGCGGCCGCGGCAACACCTGCCCCATGCAGTTGGAGATCGACCCGAGCCTCTGCCGCGACGGCGGCTACCGGAACCTCGCCTCCCTCATCCAGACGCACTTCGACCTCGGCGGCACACTGATGAATATCAACGTGATCGACAAGGACAAACTCCTGGCCGCGAACAAGGACCCGCAGGCCTATCCGGACTTGGTCGTGCGCGTGACAGGCTTTACGGCGTACTTCGCGGCCCTGTCGCCTGGCTTCCGCCAACTGGTGGTGGACCGGATCATCGCGGAGTGAAAGTCTGAGCCTGCCTGGTGGAAAGCAGTTCTTCGCGGCACAGGTCGCGAAAGGCTTGCGGAGCACTGGCCAGTACACCCAGCCATTAAAGATTGTGCCGCACCTATGCAAGCGGCGACTTCAGGTAGTGCGCCAGGATGAACTGTTCGACCTGTCACGCGGCCCGGCCCGATGCGGCCAGTTCGTACATGCCGGCCTGGCGGCTCATCCAGCCCTCGTCGATGAGCCGCCGACGTGTCGTCGCATAGTCAATGCAGACAGCGGCGATCCGACGGGTCAAGTCCTGCTCGTCGTAGGGGCTGACCTCCGGCAGGGTGTACCGCAGCACGGTATCGATCTATAGCTGATGGGGCGCGCCTGGCCACGCCGCCGCTGCGATTGGGTCTGGCGGGTAAGTGCAGGGCCTGCGCCGTCTCCCACCGGCCGGCATGAGCCGTGGCCTGTAGGGCCTCAGGGCAATCGCATGTACGTGTGGCATGGCCATCCTGGCCATGAACATCCCAGGCGTCCTGCCCGTAGCCGCCAGGTATGGTCGAGGCGTTTGT
>JANYLN010000242.1 GCA_025357795.1 Planctomycetota bacterium | reverse complement strand
CCCTCGCCGCTCCCGCCCAACTCGCCCATCCAGCCCAGCTTCACGCCGCGCTCGCGTGGCCCAGACCTGTTTGGTGGCGCCGTTGGTGGCACCCACTCCGTATCCGAATTGCCCCAGATATGGGCGCGCAGCACCTACTTGTATGTGGAAAGGCACCACTACGAACACAAACGGAGGACACCAAAGTGACATCCAGCCCTGCTCTACCTGGCGGACACCTGGGCCCTGAGTTCTGGTGATCCAGGCTTCGATCCTCGCTGCGATTTCAACCACCACGACTCCGTGGACGTGGTGGACCTGCTGATGCTCGCGCAAAACTGGGGCATCTGACGGCCCGACAGGCAACGCGTCGTCGCTACCCCCCGAACTCGCCCTCGCAGAAGCCTTCGGTGGTGAAGAGGTACACTTCCGTATCGCGGTCTTGCCAAGCGTAGCTCGGCAACCCGGCCTTGCCGCTACAACATTGTGAGAGGAAGGTCTCGACGTCCCAGCGCATCTCGATGGCGACCTGCGGCAGGAAACAGCCGATTTGGTGGCCGCGACGAATGTAAATGCCGTGCCAGCCGATCTTCAGCGAGCACGGGTCATGCGTCCGCTCGAGAGGAGAAAGAACCGAAATCTCGATCCGCAGGTCCGGCAGTTCGTCCCAGCGGACCGGGCAGGTCACGAACCGCGGATCGTGACACGCCTCGCAAGCCATCTCCCGAATGGTCTGCGGCAGCGCGCCTCGCGGGCTGAACGTGCCGATGCACCCGCGAAGCTGCCGGTTCGCCCGCAACGTGACAAACGCACCGGCATGGACCAGTTCAGGCCAGTCCGGCTCGATGGGCGGCACCGCCGCCCCCTGCACCTCGCCCTCGACAGACTGGCGTGCCAGTGCCAACAGTCGGCGTTTTATAGCTTCGTCCATGCACAACTACCCTGCCCTGCAGCGGAGCTTCGCACCAGCCACGACGGCCTGGCGATCAGGGTAAATGTAACACATTTGGCCCTATAATACAATAATACATGTCGGAAACCGTGTCAGCCATCACTTCGCAACCGGCTCTGTCTCGACAATCAGATCCGATTCCCCCCGCAGCAGCAGAATGCTCTGCCGCCAGCGCCGATCGTCTATCTGCGGGTAATCCGTCCGGTAATGCACCCCGCGAGATTCATCCCGCACCATGGCCGCCCGGGCGATCAACATGCCCGTCGTCAGCATGTTCTGCACTTCCCATTCCCCCGGCGTCTCCAGAACCTTGTCCATCACGTAGCGGCCCCAGAATTTCAACACATCCGCCGCGTCGATCAGCTGGTCGGCACTGCGCTCGATACCCACGTTGCGCCACATGACCGAACGCAGCGAATTGGCAACGTCCGGTAGATCCAGCTCTCGCCGATGCGAAGGCGGCGCCACGTGCGTCAGCGGCATCGGCTTGGTGTTGTTCGTCATCGACGAGAGCAACTGGCCCGCCGCCCGCCCGGCTTCGCGACCGAACACCAGCCCCTCGAGCAGGCTGTTCGACGCCAGACGGTTCGCCCCGTGTACGCCCGTGTTGGCGACCTCGCCGACGGCGTAGAGATTATCGACATTCGTCCGGCCGAAGACGTCCGTCGCCACGCCGCCGATCATGTAGTGCGCGGCCGGACGAACCGGGATCAGGTCCTTGGCAACGTCCACGCCAAACTGCTCGCACAACTTGCTGATGTACGGGAAGCGCTTGTGGAACCGCTCCGAGCCGATGTGCCGCACGTCCAGGAATACGTGCGTGCTATTGGTCTTGACCATCTGCCGAACGATCGCCCGGCTCACGACGTCCCGCGGAGCAAGTTCGGCCTGCTCGTGGTATTCCGTCATGAAGCGAGCACCGTTCTTGTCGGTCAGGTACGCCCCTTCCCCGCGAACAGCCTCGCTGATCAGCGCACGGGTCGCGCCAGCCACATAAAGCGTCGTCGGGTGGAACTGCACCATCTCCATCGCGCGAAGGCGCACCCCCGCGCGGAACGCCAGCGCATAGCCGTCGCCCGTCGCCAGCGGGGAGTTCGTCGTCTCGCGGTAAATCCGGCCGACGCCGCCGCTGGCCAGGATCGTCTGGCGGGCCCAGAACATCTGAATGCCGAATCGCGGATTGTACGTCACCGCGCCGAAGCACCCGGCCTCCGTCGTCAAAAGGTCGATCACGTAGCAGTTATCGAAGATCAGGATGTTGGGGGTGTTGCTGGCCTTGTACAGCAGCGAACGAGCCAGTTCCGCCCCGGTCGAATCGCCGTGAGCGTGCAGGATCCGGCTGTGGCTGTGGCCCCCCTCCAGGCCCAGCAGGAACCGCTCGTTGTCCTTGTCGAACTCCGTGCCCCAGTCGACCAACTCGCGAATCCGATCCGGGGCCTCCTGGACCATCTTGCCGACGGCCTGGGCATCGCACAGCCCGCAGCCGACCCGCATCGTATCCGCGAAATGCGACTCTGCGGTATCGCCCGAGCCCACGGCCGCGGCGACCCCGCCCTGCGCCATGGCTGTACCGCTCTCCAGCGGGCTCGTCTTGGACAGCACCAGCACTTGACCGAACTGCGCGGCCTCGATCGCCGCCCGCAGCCCCGCCACTCCGCTGCCGATGACCAGCACGTCCGTAACCAGATGAGGCAGCCGCCGATAGTCAAAATTGCACAGGTACCGACAGCCATTAAAGTCGGGCATTGCTAAACACCTCCGGTTCATACCGACCAAACCGAATCGTTATATGCTAAGGCTTTGCGCTTGGTTCGGCAACGACACTCAAACCAAACTGCCAATGTGCCGATAACTGCGAGAAGAGGCCATGTCGATCGGCCCCATGAGGATCAATGTTGCGCACCAAAATCGGAAATCGGACTCTTCCCAGCCTCCCGTTGGCATCAACGGCCCTGCATTGGGCCGTCCTGGCGCTGGCTAGCGCGGTTTTTTGGCCCGCCCCAGCAGCCGCGGACCCTACGCACGCGTCTGCGACCCACCCGGATAACACGTCACACGAACCAGAGCCTCCCGCAATGCCGGCCGACCGTCCTATAATCCACGGAAACCCCGACGGCGCCATGCCTCGCCACATCCTCAAGCGATTCAGCTTCGACGAACGCAAACTCGGCAACGTCGAAGAGATCCCCATGTATTGGCAGCAGCGCAAGGGACTCAACCTACCGCATTTCAACAAGGGAACCTTCGATCCTGCCGTAGGGCACGATGCCCCGCCCTCGTTCCGACTGAACAGCATAACCGAAAGCGTGGCATTCACTTACCATCGCAGCGATATCCCCGTCGAGCCAGGCTGCCGCTACCTGATCTCCAGCTGGATCCGGACCGAAAACCTCCGCAAGAGCCGGGCCTACATCTCGGTCGCCTACCTCGCCCGCGACCTGAAGGTCATCGAGCAGACCGAAATCAATAGTCCGGTCGTCGGCGGCGCCGAGCAGAACGGCCAGTGGTGCCAGGTCGAACTGCCCACCCTCGAAGCCCCCCGGGCAGCCCGCTTCCTGCAGATCTCCGTCTGGCTGGCCCAGCCCGAGTTACATCCGGAAAGAGCGGCCGACGGCCCCCGACCGATCCTCACACAGGATACCAACGGCGTCGCGTGGTTCGATGACCTCGAGGTCACGCACCTGCTGCCGGTCGCCTCGATCCGCACGCTGAACGATACCCCCGTCTTCGCCGCCAACCAGCCGGCCCAGATCCTCGGCCCGCAGGTCAACCCGGCTCACTTCGGCCTGGCCTGCCGGATCAGTATCACCGACGACGACGGCAAGGTCTACTACACAGCCGCCAGCGACCCGCACGACCTGGGCCAGACCCCGCCGGGCTTGATCCGCCTCGATGACCTGCCCTGCGGACTCTACACCGCCAAACTCACGGTCCTCTCGCAGAGCCGCCAGATCGCCCAGCAGGAGGTCCGCTTCGCCAAACTGCCCGACCTGCCCCCTACAGCCAGCAGCCCCATCGGGATCTGCCTGGACGAATCGTCGCTGAGGGCTGTCCAGGCAACGATGGCGGGTCTGCACGGCATACAGGCCGGCTGCGTCAAAATCCCCATCTGGAGCAGCAGCACGACCGGCAGCCAGATCTCCGGCGGCCAGGGCGCCTGCGAGGAACTGCTCAAACGGGTCCTGGCTGACGGCCTTGAGCCCATCGGCGTCTTCGCCGCGCCCCCGGCCGACCTGGCGACCAATGCACTGCCCAGCCAGCGAACCCTCGTGGACTTCTTTGCCGCCGACCGCCAGATCTGGCAACCCTGCATGGCCCTCTCGCTGACGCACTACGCCGACGTCGTGCGACTCTGGCAGATCGGCCAGGATGGCCAGACCGACCTGGCGCTCGATGGCCGTTACCCCGCCGCCGCGGATCTGGTCGCCCAGCAGATCATCACCCTGATCGACGGCGCCCAGGTCGCCC
Source organism: Planctomycetota bacterium (assembly GCA_025357795.1). Taxonomy (GTDB): domain Bacteria; phylum Planctomycetota; class Phycisphaerae; order UBA1845; family JANYLN01; genus JANYLN01. The sequence goes on along the minus strand of JANYLN010000242.1, from coordinate 236 downwards.
TGGCCTGGCCGGCGATGATGGCCTATCCGGCGGCCCTCAAAAATGTGAAACGCCAGTCGATCTCTCTGCCCAGTGCCATCCGCCCCGAGCAGATCCGCGAGTACATCAAGGAGCACTCCCGCGACGGCAAGCCCCTCTGGGCGACCGTCTGGCCCCTGGACGACAATCACTACGCCGCGCCCGTCCGCCGCACCGACCTCGCCAAGCGGATCGTCTTCGCCCTCGCCGCCCGGGCC
>JANYLN010000203.1 GCA_025357795.1 Planctomycetota bacterium | reverse complement strand
ATTTCGCCGTTGCCGTTGTTGCTGCCCTATCCCGATGTCCGCGTCAGGCCATCAACCAAACTGGCCAACGCCCAACGCTCTAGATATTATACGGGCACGATGTTTTCGTTTCGAACCACAGAAAATTGCACCCGGACCGCCGCCCGCACAGGCTGGCTTTCCACCCCGCATGGGCTGATTCAGACCCCGGCCTTCATGCCCGTCGGCACTCGCGGGGCCATCAAGGGCGTCACCACCCGCCAACTCCGCGAGACCGGCACCGAGATCATGCTGGCCAATACGTACCACATGGCCCTGCGCCCCGGCGAGCAGCTCGTCGAAAAACTCGGCGGCCTGCATAAGTTCATTGGCTGGGACGGCCCCATCCTGACCGACTCCGGCGGCTTCCAGGTCTTTTCCCTCGATGAACTCCGCCAGATCGACGACCACGGCGTGACCTTCCGCTCCACCGTCGATGGCTCCTGGCTCCGGCTCACCCCCCAGCGGGCCGTCCAGATCCAGAACAGCCTCGGCGCCGACATCATCATGGCCCTGGACGTCTGCCCGCCCGCTCACGCCTCCACAAGACAGATGATCGACGCCGTCCGCCGCACCCTCGTCTGGGCCGAGCAGTGCAAAAAGGCCCACCAGCGACCCGAGCAGTGGCTCTTTGCCATCGTCCAGGGTGGCCTCGACGACGACCAGCGCTACACCTGCCTCCGCGAATTGGCCGCCATGGACTTCCCCGGCTACGCCATAGGGGGCCTCTCCGTAGGCGAGCCGCCCCCGCAGATGCACCGGATCCTTCAATGGCTCGGCCCGGCCCTGCCGGTCTCCAAGCCCCGTTACCTCATGGGGGTAGGCCGCCCCCTCGACATCGCCGAGGCCGTCGCCTGCGGCATCGATATGTTCGACTGTGTCATGCCGACCCGAAACGGCCGCAACGGCTACGCCTTCACCTCCACCGGCCCAGTCCGCCTCAAGAACAGCAAATGGACCCAAGCTGCTGAGCCCCTCGACCCTGCGTGCAGCTGCTACACCTGCAGCCGTTTCAGCAAGTCCTACCTCCGTCATCTGTTCGTCGCCGGCGAAATGCTCGGCCCGATCCTGGTATCCCTGCACAATCTGCATTATTATCAAGAGTTCATGGCGAAAATTCGCCAGGCGATTCGGGCCTGCACCTTCGCTGACTGGCTCACGCAATATCGTGCCAGCCCAGCGGCCTGCAGTGGCCCCAACGGCCCCGAAGACATCTAGAATCTAAGGAAAGACAATGCTCACCGCACTTCTGGCCGCATCGACCAACGCAGCCAATCTCATTCTGGCCCAACCGAGTTCGGCTCCCTCTGTCACCCCCTCGGGTGGCTCGGGCGGCGGCGGCTTCCAGATGATCATCTTCCTTGTGATCATCATGGGCATCTTCTACTTCGTGATGTTCCGCGACCAGCGCAAGAAGAAAAGCCGGCGTACGCAGATGCTCGAAAACATCAAGAAGGGCGACAAAGTATTGACAATTGGTGGTATGATTGGGATTATTGTGGGCATTAAGGATACCGAAGTAACGATTAAGGTCGACGAAGCCGCCAACACCAAGATCACCTTCGTTCGCACCGCCGTCGACCGTGTCCTGACCGAACGCGAAGGCACCTGAAGTCGAAGGGATCTTCGACAAAAAGATCTTCGAGTTCCCGCTTTGGCGGGGTTGTTGTCAGCGTCGGTAACGTAGTCCCCGTTGTGAATGTCGTTTACGTTATATACGTTGTTCCCGTTCCCAGGAGTCCCAATGCAGTGCAACTCGCCCCATTTCGCGACTGGCCCTGATTGCATCAGGCCGACGCGCCCGGGCCGCCGGCCTCGCACCAGCCCGCTTGTCCGCGGATTGGTCGCGCTGCTGGTCGTAGCACTCTTTGGCGCCGATACCTTCCAGCCGGTTATTGGGCTAGTCGAGGTAAGCCGCAAGGCCGACAAGCCCGCCCAGGCTAATACGGATGAGGCCGCCTCCATACCCCAGGCCGCCGTGGTCTCCATCCACGCCTGGCACTGGTACCAGCCCATCGGCGACCTCTGGCCGGCCTTCATCTTCCAACCGACCATCAATGCCGGCTCGAGCAGTATCGTCCAGCCGGCCCGTTCGATTGGTCCCGGCACAGGGTTTGCCCTGCTGCCACCTTCGCCTCGGATCTGGAGCCTGCCCGCCCCGGCGACCCTTGCCTGGCTGGCGGCCCCGCTCGATCCAGGCCCCACCCTCCGGTTGTCCTGGTGCCGCGAGATCCGCCCCATCGGTCCTCCCCAGGCCTGATCTGTTCGCGCGTTCCCCCCGTAATTGTGTGTCCATAAGGTCTTGCGCTGCAAAACTATCAAGACAGTCAGCCCTCCGGCCGATTGCTATTGCAGTGTCAAGTATTCCGGTTAACTAAGGGGTTATCTGAATGAACCGAAGCAACCTTTGGCTCAAGATCAGCGGTGTAGTGTTGCTGTGCCTCCTGTGCGTGTACTACCTCTACCCGATCAGCCGCAGCCTCAAGCTCGGTATCGACCTCAACGGCGGCTACTCCATGCTGTACGAGATCGATGATTCCGGCCTGAGCACCTTCGAGAAGGACAAACTGGCCAACCAGGTCATCGACGTCCTGAAAAAGCGCGTCGATCCCGAGAACGTCCGCAACCTCGTCTGGCGCCCGATCGGCGGTAACCGCATCGAGATCCAGATGCCTCTCGCCTCCAGCGACATTGCGGAGCGCCGGGCTCAGTTCGAGAAAACCTTCGACCAGATCAAGAATACCAACCTGACCATCGCGGACCTCAATGCCGCCCTCGGCCAGCCCGCCGCTACCCGCCAGCAGACGCTGGACAAAATGGCCGAGTTCGACCCCCGTCGGGTCGCCATGATGCCCGCTCTGACGGCCGCCCACGACGCCCGCGTCCAGGCCCAGCAGGCCAATGACAAGGACGCTGCCGCCAAGGCCCAGATCGACCTCGACCGCGCCATCGATAGCCTGCTGACCACCAACTTCCCGATGCAGCGGCTCATGGACTCCCTCGAGTCAGAAGGCCCCCAGGCCGTCCAGGTCCCCCAGCAGCTGACCGAGCAGTACCCCGCCCGCAAGGCGATGATCGCCCAGCTTACGGCTGCCTATCACGATTGGTCGAAAATCAAGACCGGTCTGGATGACCCGTCCGATCTGCGCCGCCTGCTCCGCGGTGCCGGTGTTCTCGAGTTCCGCATCCTTGCCGAGCCCGGCGAGCCCGACATCCAGCAGTACAAACAGCAGATCCAGGAACGTGGCCCCCGCATCCGCAAGGGCGATGTCTACGGCTGGTTCCTGGCCAAGCCCGAGGAGTTCGGCCGCGAGGGCGGCACCGCCGTCACCGCCAAGTATGGCGATAAGCTCTACGTCCTGGGCCATCTCTCTTCCGAGAAGGGACTCACCGCCGGCGGGTCGCGCCCCTGGAAACTCGTCCGCGCTACCCCGCGCTACGACCTCCAGCATGCCGGCTTCTCCGTTGACTTCCAGCTCGATGACTACGGCGGTCAGCTCTTCGGTGAACTCACCGCCACCAACCGGCAAAAACGCCTTTGCATCCTTCTGGATAACGAGGCCATGAGCGCCCCCACCATCCAGAGCCGCATCGGCACCAACGGCCAGATCACCGGCCGCTTCAGCAACGAGCAGGCCCAGAACCTCGCCCAGGTCCTCAACGCCGGTGCCCTCCCGGCCCGCCTCAAGGAACCGCCGATCTCGCAGCGCTCGATCGGTCCGACCCTCGGTGCCACCAACCGCGAGATGGGTCTGCGGGCCAGCCGCCTCGGCTTCATTGCCGTCGTCATCTTCATGGCCATCTACTACCTCTTCGGCGGCTTGATCGCTGACCTGGCGGTGTCTATCAACCTCTTGATCACCCTGGGTATCATGGCCGCCTTCCAGGCCACCTTTACCCTGCCTGGTGTGGCCGGTCTGATCCTGTCCGTAGGTATGGCCGTCGACTCCAACGTTCTGATCTTCGAACGCCTCCGGGAAGAGTCCACCCGTGGCCACAGCCTCCGCCTGGCGGTCAAGTACGGCTACGAGCGGGCCTGGCGAACCATTCTGGACGCCCACGTCACCACGCTGATCTCCTGCGCCATCCTCTACTACTTCGGTAGCGAGGACATCAAGGGCTTCGCCCTCGTGCTCGGCATCGGCTTGCTCGCCAACCTCTTCACCGCCGTCTTCATGACCCGCTGGATCTTCGACCTGCTGCTGAGCTACAACCTGCTCAAGCGTCTCCCCATGCTCCACCTGATCAAGCATGCCAACATCGACTGGTGGGGCCTGAAGCGCTACTTCATCCCCATCTCGACTGTCGTGGTCGTCGCCAGCCTCGCGCTCTACTTCACCCGCGACCCGCAGACCCTTTACGACATCGAGTTCCTCGGCGGTACCAGCGCCCAGATCGAACTCAAACAGCCCGGCTCGATGAGCGATGAGCAGGTCCGCCAACTCGTCACCAATGGCAATTCCAAGGACTCCGCCGTTGTCTGGCTCCAGAACGCTGCCAACGTGGTCGATCAGGCCGCCATCACCCAGCTCGGTGCCGGCCTCTTCCAGGTGGCCACGCCGGAGACGGTCAAGCCCGACCTCCGCGCCCGCCAGATCAAGGCGTTCCTGGAGGCCATGAACAACTCCGCTATCGAGAAGAACGGTATCCAGGAGAACGGGGTTCGCTCGGTCACGGTCGCCACTACCGCGGCCGCCAACATGAACGCCGACTCCATGAAGGCCCTCGTGGTCGATGCCGGCAAGTACCTGCGTCGTGCGGCTGACAAGCTCACCGCCGCCCAGGTCCAGACCGTCCGCGAGACCGAGGTGGCCTCCGAGAAGGACAGCCTCTTCGAGATCGTCACCACCGAAACCAGCGAATACGTCGTCCGCGAGGCCATCGTCGCCGTCGCCGGCGACAAACTCCGCGTCGAACAGGCAATCGAAGCGACCCCGCGGGCCAACCCGCAGGACAACAACGCCGCCTACTTCCCGATCGTCAGCAAGGACCTCGGCGAGGACATCCACGACAACACCGTTCCGCTGACCGATGTGCGTGAATACTTGGGCGGCGTCGCGATCGTCATGGACGATCTCAAGCCCGCCATCACCGCCAAGGCCCTCGCCCGCCGCCTCAGCGAGATGCGGCTCCAGCCGGACTTCGAGCACTTCGCCTGGCGCCAGTTCCAGGTCGTCGGCCTCAAGCAGGCTGGCGTGGACGAGGAAAGCAAGACCAAGGACCCGACCTACAGCTCCGTGGCGGTCGTCGTGACCGACCCCAACGCTACCTACGACGAAGGTAAGGCCCAGTGGGAAGGCCAGTTGGCCCAGCCCGAACTGGCCCTGACCAAGGCTAGCCTGAACACCGAGCGGACCCTTCGTAAGGTCGTCCAGTTCGCCCCGCAGGTCGCCGCCCAGACCCAGCAGCGTGCCTTCGTGGCCCTGATCCTGGCCCTGCTCGGCATCTCCAGCTATATCTGGATCCGGTTCGGTACCATCCGTCACGGCCTCGGTGCGGCGGTGTCGCTGTTCCACGACGTGGCCATCGGTATGGGCGCCCTCGCCCTCTCCTACTACTTGGCCTATACCGTCTTCGGCCACGCTCTCATGATCAGCGACTACAAGATGAACCTGACCATCGTGGCCGCCTTGCTGACCCTGGTCGGTTACTCCCTCAACGACACCATCGTCGTGTTCGACCGAATCCGCGAGAACAGCGGTCGCATGCACGAGATCAGCCCGGCCGTCATGAACGCCTCGATCAACCAGACGCTCTCCCGGACGATCTTGACCTCCCTGACGGTGCTCCTGGTCGTACTCATCATGTATGTCGTCGGTGGCCCTGGCATTCAAGGTTTCGCCTTCGTCATGACGATTGGTACGGTTGTCGGTACGTACAGCTCGATCGCCATCGCCTCGCCGTTGTTGCTGATGTTCGCCAACAAGCGGCAGGGCTCGGCGAGCGAAGCCCGCAAGCCCGAAAAGGTCGCAACCCGATAGATGTCGGTGTCGAACAAAGGACTAAGTTGTCATGCGCACGGATGTGAAGATTGGCCTGTTCCTCGGTGTTGCCGCGCTGCTCCTGGCGGCGTGGTTCTACTGGCCGGTGTCTTCGAATCGGACTGTCCCCGTCGGTGAGACGGGGCGCCCGGTCGGCGTCGCGGACCGCTCCGGGCCTGCCCGGACCGGCCCGACCGTCGAACCGCTGACCCCGGCCGCCCGCCCGAGTCCCACGGTCACCTTCACTCCGGCGCCGACAGTCGTCGTCCCGCTGACCCCGGTCGCGCCAGCCCATCGACCGGCTGAGCCGGTCGCGGCCCCGTCGATGACTGCATCGATGGATGCCGTGGCTCCGATTACCTCGGCCACTACACCGCCTGCCCCCGCGCCCGTTTCGGCAGAAGACCGTTCGGTGGCGCCGTTGGTGGCACCCACGCCGGCTCCGGAATCCCATGCGACCCCTGAAGTCGCAGGGGCTGCCGAGATCGGCCGTGCCGCTCCGCTGACCGTCGTGGTCAAGTCGGGGCAGACCCTCGAGCAGATCGCCGACCAGTACTACAAGGACGGCGATAAGCCCTATGACCAGGTCGCTATGGTTAAGCTGCTCCGGCAGGCTAACCCTCAGGTGGCCAGTGGGAAGCGGCTGCGTGCCGGTACCAGAATCAAGATTCCGGACCCCGGCGCTGTCGTCGCCCAGCCGGTTCCGTCTTCGCCCAGCAGCGCGACCCCCGTGGTGCCGGTGACCCCGGTCCCTGCGGCCTCGGCTGCCCCGGCGGCGGCGGTCCCTTCCCTGGCAACCGTGACCACCCCGTTAAAGAGTCCGAGCACTCAGAGTGCCTCGGTTTCGATCGCCGGTGCTCGCGAATATAAAGTGCAGCGTGGCGACACGTTATACTCGATCGCGACCAGGCAGCTCGGTAGCGGCAAACGCTGGTCCGAGATCCGAGACCTCAACACCGTTGCCCTCGGCGGCAAGCCCGAAGGCTTGAAGCCCGGGCAGGTCCTCCGGCTGCCCGGTTAACCAGACCGGTCCAGCCCAGGACAAGTCCTCCGGGTTACCCCGGCTGACCGAAGCCGGTTGTAGCCAAAAGGCTTATGACAATTACCCGAGCGGTGGGATCCTCCAGGATCCCGCCGCTCGCCCTTTTGTGCGCACCACTCTTGTCATATCATCTTTCAAAGGCTACCCGCAGCGACGGGTATCCTTGCTGTCGCCGTTCCCGATGTCGTTCCCGTTGTTTACGCTGTTCTACGCGAGGCCTGACATGGTCGTATCACAATCCCAACTGACCTTACACGGAAAACCCCTGTACATCGGCCCGGCAGGCTGGTCCTACCAGGACGCCAAGGGCATCGTATACCCCGACGCCGGCAGCAAATTCGACGTCCTGGCCTACGTCTCGCAATTCTTCAACACTCTCGAAGTGAACGTCTCGTTCTACCGCTTCCCAACCCGCAAGATGAGCGATTCCTGGGTTCGCCGCGTCGCTGACCCCGACCACTTTCTGTTCACTTACAAGCTCAACCAGCGCTTTACTCACCAGCGGGCCGACGGTTACAGCCACCAGGATGTCCGCGAGTTCAAGGACGGCATCCAGCCCGCCGCCGATGCCCGCATGCTCGGCGCCCTGCTGGCCCAGTTCCCCTGGTCCTTCCGCTACAACAATGAAGCAATAGACTACCTCAAGGGTATTAAACAGGATTTCGCTGAGTACCCCGTGGCCGTCGAGGTCCGCCACCGTTCCTGGGAGCAGCCCGAAGCCGCAGGCCAACTCCGCGACCTTGGCCTGAACCTCTGCACCGTCGATCAGCCGCAAATTGCCTCCAACATCCGCCCGCTCGACGTGACCACCGGCCCGATCGCCTACGTCCGCCTGCATGGCCGCAATCAGGAGAAGTGGTTTGCCGAAGACATCGAATCCTGGGAGCGATACGACTATTTCTACCCACAAGACCAACTCGACGAAGTCTCCCAACACGTCCGCAAACTGGCCGAGTCCGCCGACCGCATCTTCGTGATCGCCAACAACCATTACAAAGGGCAGGGGGCTGCCAACGCCCTGCAATTGCGGCACATGCTGACCGAGCAGCCCGTCGATGTCCCCCCCACGATGGTCCAGCACTACCCGATGCTCTCCCGAATCGCCCGAACTCCCGTCCCTCCTCGCCAGCAGCAGCAACAGCTGTTCTGACCCGGACTTTGCTCCATCGACAAAAAGAGTGGGGTCAGAGCTTCAATAGTCATTAGAAGAGGAGAGGGGGGGCAGAGCTGAATGGCCCTTCCATAAGCGTTAACTCGCTTTGCGCAAACGTTCTTTGGCGACGGCACGCGGTTCGGTCAAGTACCGCTGAGCCCTGGATCGACGCTTGTTGGCTCGCGCGATCGTCCGCGACGATCATCGCCTGGCCGCCCCGCGCGGCCACCGACGAGCCGTAGAAGAAGTTGCCCGCGTAGGTGTCGATCTTGCCGTTGAACCGTTTGGTGTACTGCAATCGCCGCAGCATACAGGTTCATCAGGCGTCTAGAGATTTGTGCGAAACCGTGTCAATTGATTTTCCTGATTGATCTGAGCCGCGCGCATGAATCGGGCTGGCCTCCCTTGACCAGACGCAGTCGTAAAGCCGGACAGTTGTTGTCGTGAGTGGCCAAGATTCCTTGGGCAGCCGCCTGTTGGGCGCCAAGCTGGCAGCTTCATCGAGCGGCCCGCCGTGGTTCGCCTCGCGCCTCACTCGGCGGCCACCCTTTGCTTGTTTGTGGTCGGCAGACCCTTGGCAGATGGCCCCGCCTGCTGCTACACTGCGACTATTGGTGTATCGGCCATGCGGTACCCGTCTCGTCCGGACTGCCCGAGCCTGTCAGGAGATCGTATGCAAGACTACATTATCAACCTGTCGCAGCGCGACATTCCAAACGCCTGGTACAACGTCGTGGCCGATCTGCCCGGTTCGTTGCCCCCGCCGCGCAACCCCGCCAACGGCGAACCGCTCGACCCGTCGGCCCTGTCGCGGATCTTCCCGCAGAAGCTCATCGAGCAGGAGATGTGCATGGATCGTTGGGTCGATATCCCCAGCGAGGTCCTCGAGACCTACATGCTCTGGCGGCCCAGCCCGCTCGTGCGCGCCAAGGCCCTGGAAGAGTACCTCGGCACCCCCGCGCGCATCTACTTCAAGAACGAGGCCGTCAGCCCCGCCGGCTCGCATAAGCCCAACACCGCCGTCGCTCAGGCCTACTACAACAAGCTCGCCGGCGTCGAGCGTCTGGCCACCGAGACCGGCGCGGGGCAGTGGGGTAGCGCCCTGTCGTTCGCCTGCAGCAAGTTCGGCCTCAAGTGCAAGGTCTACATGGTCCGCGTCAGCTATGACCAGAAGCCCTACCGTCGGATACTCATGAAGACCTGGGGCGCGGACATCGTCGCCTCGCCGTCCTGCGACACCAACGCCGGCCGGGCGATTCTCGCCAACGACCCCACCTGCAGTGGCTCCCTCGGTATCGCCATCAGCGAGGCCGTCGAGGATGCCGCCACGCACGACCACACGAATTACTCCCTGGGCAGCGTACTCAACCACGTGCTGCTGCACCAGACGGTCATCGGCCTGGAAACCAAAAAGCAGCTCGCCCTGGCGGACGAGAAACTCCCCGACGTCATCATCGGCTGCGCCGGGGGCGGCTCGAACCTCGCCGGCCTGATCTTTCCCTTCGTGCCCGATAAGCGCAAGAATGAAAAGATGCGCCTGCTGGGTGTCGAGCCGTCGGCTTGCCCGTCGCTGACCCGCGGGCCCTACCGCTACGACTTCGGCGACACCGCCTGCACCACGCCTCTCCTGGCGATGCACACCCTCGGCCACAACTTCATGCCCAGCCCGATCCACGCCGGTGGCCTGCGCTACCACGGCATGGCCCCCCTGGTCTCCTACCTGCGGCACATCGGCATGCTCGAGGCCAAGGCCTACCAGCAGAAGGAAGTCTTCGACGCCGCTGTGATGTTCGCCCGCACCCAGGGCATCGTCCCTGCCCCCGAGACCGCCCACGCCATCAAGGCCGTCATCGACGAGGCCCTCCGCTGCAAGCAGACCGGCAAGGAAGAAGTAATCCTGTTCAACTTCTCCGGCCACGGCCACTTCGACATGGGCTCGTACGAGAAGTACTTTGAGGGCAACCTGACCGATTACGACCTGCCGCAGGAGGTCCTGGAACGTGCCCTGGCACAGCTGCCGGACATGCCTGCCCCGGCGAAGTAACACCAGGCACATCCCTGTTGTTTCAGATGATTCATGAAATGTGCAAACACCCCCGGGGTCTGGTGATCCTGGGGGTGTTTCGTTTTCGATGGCGGAATGGCACCCATTCAGGCGCCAGTACATGAGACGGTTGCCGTCCGACGGCGCCTCCACGACCTGCCGTAGGCGGTTATCCGCCGCGTGGTTCGTCAGGTTCGTCTGGCCCGTGCCGTCCGTGTGGATTACGAAGACATCCGGGTTGCCATCCTGCGTGGATACGAAGCCAATCTGCCCGGCCTGGCTAGGCTACAGCAATGTTGGCACCGTCCTGGCCGTCGGCAGTAAGATTACCCGCTACAAAATCGGTGACCGCCTGGCCTGCAACTCGCGGTAGCATGGGCGGGTAGCGGGGGGGAAGACCGTCCAGCCTATCAGCGTGTCCGAGGCTTGCGGGAAGGCTGCTTTTCGCCCTCCGGCTCTTCCGGCGCCGGCTTGTAGAGCAGGGCGATCTTGCCGATCCGGTTGACCAGTGTCGATTCACTCTGCTGGGCCAGTTGCTCTGCGGCCGCCTGCACCTCAGCGCGGTCGTCCAGGTCGATGCGGACCTTGATCAGGTCATGCGTCTGCATGACGTGCCGCACCTGCCCGATCACCGCATCGCTCAGCCCCGCATGGCCGACCACTACCGCCGGCCGGATCTGGTGCGACAGGCCGATGAGCTTCTTTGTCAGAGTCTTGTCCAGTTGCTTGTTCCAAGCCATATATTTCCGCCGTAGTTGTTGCTGTGGCTGTTACTGGCTGTCCGCCGTCGCCTCAAACCGCAAACATCATCCTCGTGAACGCAATTATATCGTAGAATGCGTGGCAGCCTACCGCCACGGCAAAACCGCGCAGCACAAATACCGATGCCAGGAACCCCCCCGCCAGCATACGGAACGCAAACCGCGTCGGTACGAACGCTTCATGCCCGATGGGTACCTGGTGCTGCAGCGCGAACGCCGCCGAACTCAGCACGATGATCGCCGCCAGGCCGTACTGCTTCGGGATCCGCATCACGTCCACCAACAGGAAGCTTAGCACACTGATCAGAATCAGCCGGAAAACCAGCTCCTCGTAGATCCCCGCCCCGATGCTCAGGATCAACTGGTCGAACCACACGTGCGAGCGGTCCACCCCGGCCGCCAGGTGCCCCGCCGAAATGTGCCCCACCGTGTAGTTCATCGCCAGGAGCGGAAACGCCAGCAGCACACTCTCGCCCGTCATGCCCATAATCGTTGGCCAGTTGATCTTCCACGGCTCTTTGCTGGCAACCTGCCAACTCAATAGAATGGCGATCACTGCCAGGGCCGGCAGGTGATAGCCCGTCGCCCCGCAGGCCGCCAGAAACCGCTCCAGCAGGTCCTGGGCGACCAGCTTGACGGCCGGGGCCCCCGGGTGGCTGGCCTGGATCGCCGACACGCCCAGTTCGTAGACCGCCAGCAGCGGCAGCAGGAATACCAGGCAGTGCAGCGGGCGATGCGTCAGCTGGCTGTACTCGCTCTGGGGTTCCGCCGTCGGCTGGGGCCGGGTCCTGGCTTTGGGCTTGCTTTTGGTTGTGGGACTCATCGCTGCTGTATTTACTGCAAGTCCGGCCCCAGGGCAATAGAGATTTTGAGGAGCCACATGACCAGAAGTGCGACGCTGATCCGTCAGATATACGACGCCTTGCTCGAGCGGTTCGGACCGCAGAACTGGTGGCCGGCCCAGTCGGCCACCGAGATGATGATCGGCGCGATCCTCACTCAGAATACCGCCTGGAAGAACGTCGAGCAGGCCCTGGCGAACCTCCGCCGCGAAGGCCTGCTCGACCTGCGGGCCTTGCATCAGACCCCGGTCGAGACGCTGGCCCAACTCATCCGCCCAGCTGGCTACTATAACATCAAGGCCCGCCGGCTGATGAACCTGATCGACTTCATCTGCACCCGCTACGACTGCGACCTCGATGCCTTTTTCGACCAGCCGGCCCATACCCTTCGCGAGGAACTGCTCAGCATCTCCGGCGTGGGCCGCGAAACCGCCGACTCGATCGTCCTTTACGCCGCCAAAAAGCCGACCTTCGTGGTCGACGCCTACACCGCCCGCATCCTGCGCCGGCACTTCGTCATCGACGAGACCGCCGACTACGAGGAGATCAAGGATCTCTTCGAGTCAGCCCTCCCCGCCGATGAGCCGCTGTTCAATGAGTACCACGCCCTGATCGTCATGTGCGCAAAGGGCTACTGCCGCCCCCGCGCCCTGTGCGAGCACTGCCCCCTGAACGTCTTCGACCACGACGGCGCGCTCCGCTAGAAACGCCAAGGGAAGCCCCATGCAGCGGCTTCCCTCTGATGCGGACAGTCTTCTGCGCCGCCGGCAGCCTCTCGGCTTACCGGCCTCTGCCGGACGCGATCAGGCCTCCTTCTTGCGCATGGCCAAACCCGCAACAACGATGACGACGAGAACGGCGATCATCAGCCAGTACCACCACGCAACGGCTAGCATCGGACACATGGAATCCATGATTCAGCCTCCTCGAAAGTGATGGAAGAAATGTCCCTGCTTCAGATACCCTACCGCGGATATCCCCTAAGTCAACAGAAAAGAGCGACGGCTGTCCACATACTGGCGTTACACTGACTATCGGCTAGCGATACTCTGGAATACTAATACCGCCAGCCGAAGGGTTCTTCCGCCAACCTGTATGAGCCGCAGACAGCACCAGCCGCCTCGCCCGACCCGCCTGCGGCGTGATTCGTTGCGACGTGCAATTCAGGTTACTGTCCAGGCCCCGACTCAGCGGACCTTGCGCACGTCTTCAGGCTTGATGTCCAGCGCCGCCTCGGCCGCCTCCCGCACAAATCCGTCCGGGTCCTTCGCCAGATGTGTCAGGGAATCGCGCGAGGCTGTCCTGTCCGGGGCGCGGGGCGCCGTCCACTGTGTCAGTCCCAGCCGCAGTGTCGCCTCGATCCGCCACATGCGGTCCTTGTCGTTGTCCACCAGCCAGAACATCTCCGCCGTCAGCGGACTCGCATCCGCCAGCCTCGCTGTCGTCGTCGAGGCCTTGGCCTCCAGCCGTTCCTGCAACTGTTGCAGGGCGTCCGCGTATCGCTGCGCCGTCCAGGCCCTGCCTTCCTGGCCCGCGTCCGTGTACAGGCGAGCCAGCCGCCGGCTGGCGTTCTTGCCCAGGCTCAGCCCCGTCAGTGCCTGGCTCAAGCGGACCCGCTCCTGCTCGAGGTGATAGCCCAGCGAGATGACCCCCTTGAGCAGCGCCTCCGCCTCACCACTCTTGCCGGTCCGGGCCAGTAGATCCGCCTTGATAATGCACGCCTGCCCGATCGCGTCGAACGCCTTGACGTGCGGCACCTTCGCCGCCGTCCAGTCCGCCCGCTGCGCGTACCGCCCGGTGTATCCCATCTTCGCCTTCTTCGCCCCGCTCAGCAGGTACTGCGGCGCCCGGATGTCCAATTGATCCGGATCCGACAACGGCTTGCCCTCCGCCAGCGCCCAGTAGCCGCTGTATCGCTGGCTGGCGTTGCACTCCTGCACCGCCAACTCGTAGTCGTCCGCCGCGTCCCCCGGTTCAGTGAACTCCCCGATGACCGTCTGCACCGGCACCTCGCAGCGCATCACCTTGCCTAGCGACGGATCCAGAAAGACCCGGCTGTGGCTCCATTTCGACGCCTGCACGCCGTAGTAACCGACCAGCACGAGCGTCCACAGGCCCGCGGCGATCAGCCAGCCCTTCAGGTTTCCCAGCGATGCAACCCATGGTTTCGGCATAGATCTCCACTCGTCCTCTGTCGTTGTCGCCGCGGTTGCTGTTGTTCTTACTGACCCCTGCCCTCTGATCCTTGACCGCCGCCGTTAGGTACCAGCAGATTCCCCAGGCTGTCCGGGTGGTACGAGCTGATCCGCGTCCCCGACCAGCTGCTGTACTCCAGGTTCCCTGCCCGCAGCCGGCAAACGTTCAAACCCCAGTACGCCGCCTCCGGCCGGACCGCCTTGACCACCTCCAGCGGGATCGCCACCTCCGCACACCAGGCGTCCTGGTAGATCTTCGTCGCCACCAGCACCTGCGTGCCCAGCGGCCTGGGCTGACACAGCGGCGGCTGGATGTCCACGCCGCTGCTGGCCAGCGCCGCCCCGTTCGCCTTCACGACAATGTGAATCAGCCGTTCCGGCCCGCCGCTGGCACCGTTGTCCGGATCGATCAGGATCTCGATCAGGTCCTCACCCGTCGGGATGGCCCCATCGTACTGCACCGTGTTCTTCTGATGGACCTGCATCTGGCCGGGCTCGTCCTGCATCCGCGCCGCGATGTACAGGTACCGCTCGTCGCTGGCCACGAAGGCGTCCGTCCGCCGATGATCCGGCTTGCCACCCTCCGCCGTATTCTGCCGCCCCAGCAGCCGGAAGTCCGAGAGCACGTTGTACCGCCCCGGACGCCAGTCCTTCAAGTCCCCGTCAACCTTTATAGGTTTCTGTACCCGCGCCGCCGCCACCGCCGACAGCACCGCCGGGATCGTCACCGCTTCGGCCTGCGGCTGCTCCAGCACGACCGTCCAGCCGGCGTGCCCCGTCGTGTCCGTGCCCAAGCCCGGCCCCTCGCAAGTCAATATCACCCGCGTCCGCTGGAACGGCTGGATCGGCCCGACCTTTACCGTCTGCTGCGACGGTTTCCACAGGTCCGGCAACTCCCCCCAGCGCAGCGTCCCGGCTACCGGCTCGGGTCGCAGGTTCAGAATCTCCACCGGCACCTGCGCGCGGATCACCCCGCCCGCCCCCATCGACAACCGCACCGGCTCCGCCCACACCTTCACCTGCCGCGTCTTGTTCAGGAACCCCTGCCAGGCGACTCGGTTGCTGAATCGGCCGAACTCGTCGCTGCCTTCCCCCGCGATCGCCATCTGCACCTCTTCGGCCATCAGGCGAACCGCCGCGTCCCACAACGCCTTGTCCAACTGCACCTCGTCGCCCAGCCCCTCGATATACTGCCGGCCGTACGCCAGGCTCCCCGCCAGTGGCACCAGGCTCTCCGCCAGCAGTTCGTCCACGTGGACCCGCCCATGCTGGCGCAGCAGATACAGGTACTTGCACTCCTGCAGCCCCGTTCGCAACCGCTTCAGCCGGATCGACGGGATCGGCTCGCCCACACCCCACGCCGCCCCGGGCCAGATCAGCCACGCATCGCTCGACTCGCTGCCGGCCTCGATCGTGATCTCCCGCGTATCAGGCCAACCCTGCTCGTCCGGCAGGTCCAGCGCATCCGCCCGCAGCCGCCAGGTTGCCCACGCGGTCGCCCCCGGATCGATCCCGCCCGCCCCCAGGCTCAGCGACGGGCTGAACGGCGGGCAGTCCGGCCGCATCCAGTGCTGCGTCTTGCTCCCGGCCTTGCCGCCCGGCTCGTAGAGGAAGAATCGCGCCGGCACCGACAAAATGCCCGCCCGATCCGTCAACTTCCGCGTCGCCGGCCAGCCGAACCAGCCGTACGCGCCCATCTCCTCGCCCGGCAGTCGCAGCAGCACTCGGCCCCGCGCATCCGCCTGCTTGATCGTCGGCACGATTATCTGCTGCCAGTGGGTGTACTCCTCGGGCCAGCCGACCTCCGGATCCACCTCGGCGAACGACTGGTTGTACCATCGCCTCAGCCGGAAGTGCTCGGCCGACTGCTCCCCATACTGCCGCAGCATCTTCTGGTAGGTCGCCTTGCTCGCCGAGCCGTCCCGCGGCATAGGCGGATGATCCGCATCCATCGGCAGGGGCCACGCCCCCGGGCGAACCCGTCCCTCGAACGCGCTGCCGTCGATCAGCGGCTGAATCAGTTGGTCGTAGTCTTCCCACTCGATGCTGACCCGCCCGTCCGCGTCGTAATGCATCGCCGGCTCATAGCCCGTCGGCACCCCCGTGATCCCGTGCTCGTTGAGCATCCGGGCGGTCCCCTGAATCAGTTGGATTGCCTCTTTGGCAAGCGGATCGTGCTCGCCTAGGCGAACCGGGGCATACGGCTTGCCCGCCAGCTGCAGGTGCATTCGGCACAGTTGCCTGGCATCGAACTTTACCATCGCCGGTAGGGCAGGGGCGTCCGGCAGCGAGAAAGGCTGCACCGCCAGCGCCACGTTCAGCGTCCAGAGTGGCAGCCCTTTGGAACTCACGCGGATCGTGCCCGCGTACGTCCCCGGCTCGCTGCCCTTGTCCACATGCAGGTCGATCCACGTCAGGACCATCTCGCCAGGCGACAAATCCGCGGGCAGGCCCGTCCCCGGGGTCGCCGCCGGCACCAGTACGTCGAATACCCGTCGCGGCCGGCAATCATCCTCGCGATACATCCGCTGCCAGGAGCGAAACGCCCTGACCTCGACGGGCCACGCCCGGAAGATCTTCACCTGCGCCCGCAGCGGTTCGCCTCGTTCATTCCGCAGTTCGCTGACCTTCAGATCGACGCCCGGCACCGCCAGCAGCCCCGAGTGCAACGCCACCTGGAACGCCGCCGTCTCGTTGATGGCCGCTTGCAGGTTGACCGCCCCCTTGGCCCCATCGTAGACCGTGTCTCGCGGGTCCGCCCCGCGCGACGTCGGATAGACCTCCCGCCGCGCATCCGCCGCCCAGACCGTCAATACCCGATCCATCTTCGGCGCGCAGCCGGTGAGGATTGTTAGTAGAAGGGCTCCCACAAGGTTCGCCAGGTGCCATGGTCGCCTGGTGTTTGCCCTGCGCGAAGTCGAAGGGTCCGGCCCTGCGGGGTTGGCGGGCAGAAGAGGCCCCGTGCATCCAGGGCTGGTTGGCTGTCCTGGCCCGATTGGCAGTCGTTGGGCCCCAGGGCCTTGCAGGTTTGAGGCTCGGCGGCCCAACCCGTTGCCCGTCACCCGTAACCCATTACCCGGCTGTTCTTCTGCCAAAGGGGGAAACTCTCAATCACGCGGCCGTCGGCGCATCTTTCTCCCGGCCCGACCGTTGCAGGGCCGGCTCTCCCGCCGGCGCCTCGCGCGCCGGCCTCTGGCCGCGTATCATAACCACAAGTCCCCCGATGATCATCGCCCCGCCCAGGAATGTTGCCCACGATGGCACCTCGCCGACCACCATCCACGTCCAGATCGGGTTCATGATCGGCTCGGTCAGGCTCAACAGCGTGCCCCGCTGCGGCGTCATGTACCGTAACACCCAGCAGTACAATGCGTACGGCGTGGCGATCTGAATCGCCCCCAGTCCCGCCAGCGTCAAAGCCGCCCACCACGGGCACCACAGCTTGCCTCGCATGGCCGCTATCGCCAGTAGCGCCGCCGCCGTCACAAGGTTGTTGATGCAGGTCACCGCTACCGGGTCCGCCTGCCGCAATCGCCGCAGCGCCAGCGACATCGCCGCAAAGCACACCCCCGACGCCAGCCCCAGCAGCAGTCCCGCCACTTCCGTGTCCGTCTGCTTCTGCCCCACCAGCGCCGGCCCCAGGACGATCGCCGCCATCCCGACCATCCCGATCGCCCCGCCTAGCAGATCCCGCCGCTGGGCGTGATCCCCCGTCAGCCACGGTGCCAGCAGCAGCACCCACAGCGGCGCGGTGTACATCAGGAGGATCGCATTGGCCGACGTCGTGTACCCCACCGACGACACGAACGTTAGCATCATCGGGCAGAACGACAGCGCCGCCACGGCCAGCCACGGCAGCGGCCGCAGCTGGCTCAGCCGAAACCCACCTCGCCACAGTCCCAGCGGCAGCAGCGCCAACCCCGCGAATAGCGCCCGGTAGCCCGCCATCGTCGTGGCTGTCAGATGCGTCTGCTCAAACAGGACCTTCAGCACCGCCCCCGAGATGCTCCAGAGCACCGTCGAAAACAGCAGAATCGCGATGGCCAGCCTCTGCCGGTCTGGCTCCGGATGTGTGGTCATCGGACTTGTCACGGCCCGCAGGCCTCCCCGCTGCACGAAAACAATCCATACCCGGCATCATGCATGCGGCTGCGCCTTCCCATTTAGCCGGCTCGCTTGCGAGCCGCGTATTATTGCCATTGCCGTGCTTGTTGTTGTGGCCGTGGCTGTAGCCGTTGCTGTGGTTGTTGTTGTGTGGTACAGCCGCCCTCGGTTGTGTTGTTGTGGCCGTGGCCGTTGTTGTCCCCAACCCGCGCCGTTCGCTCTACCGCCGCGAACCCAGCCCCGCCTGCGGCGCCATCGGCTGCGCCATCTCCCGGTACAGCACCCGGCACGCCTGGTTCTCCGCCTCCTTGGCATTGCCCGTCCAGCCCGTGACGTTGTTATAAATAAAGGAGAACGCCACGTACTTCTCCGGCCCGATCTCGATATAGCCCGACAGCGAGGAAACCCCGCGGATGAACCCCGTCTTGGCGAACACCTTCGACTCCATCGACCCCTTGAACCGCCGCTTGAGCGTGCCGCTCTCCCCGCTGACGGCCAAACTCTTGCGCCACGCCTCCCAGTCCGCGTGCCCTCGCATCTTGCACAGCAAACTCGCCAGCAGCCGCGCCGTCACCCGGTTCTGCGCGCTCAGCCCGCTGCCGTCGTCGATGTACACGCCCTCGCTCGGCAGATCGTGCTTCCGCAGAAACTGCGCCGCCGCCACTCGCCCTCCCGCCCACGACCCCGACTGCCCCGTGACCAGCGCGCCGTTGAGCTTCATCAGCGTCTCGGCGAACAGGTTCTGGCTGTCGGTATTGCACCGCTGCAGGACATCCGCCAATTCCGATTCCGCCGTGCCGATCACCGCCCAGCCCTCCGGGAGGTCGCCCGCCTGGTCCGTCACCTTCTTGCGCTCCGGGGGCAGTATCTGCGGGCAGCACTCCGCCTTGAGCATGTCGTACAGGACCGCCGCCGTGAACATCCCCGGATCGGGCACCGTCACCGCTGCCGCCCGGCTCTTGCCCGCCGCCCGCCCGCTGACGACCAGCTGCCACGTCTCCTGAGGCCGGCCCACCAGCACCGAGTCGCCCTTGCCCGGGGCACTGCGGTTGATGACCTCGAACAGGCTGCACGCCGGGACCAGTACCGGCGTGGTCTTGCCCCCAGCCGCCTCGACCGCCACGTCCACGCAGCCGTCGTTGATGGTCAGCCCCCCGACCGGTGCACAGTACCAGTGCTGGTACTCCTTTTGCGACCAGCTCGGATGCCGCCACTCTGTATCGAGAACGGAGTCGTCGAAGACCAGGTGGCGGATCTCGCCCGCCGACCCTGACGCCTTAAGCGCCTCGACCCACTTCTCGAAGTCCGCCGTCCGCTCGATCCCCTGGCCCGCCGCAATATTCGGATCGCCGAACGCCGGGTTGCCCCCGCCAATCAGGACCAGCGTGTCGCCATTACGCGCCAGCCGGGTCTGCAACTTGTGCTTGGCCCCCAGCAGGTCCAGCGCCACCGCCGTCGTGACCAGCTTCATGTTGCTCGCCGGCACCAGCGGGTCGTCCGCGCCCTTTTCGTAAATCACCTGCCCGGTCGAGACGTCGATCACGCACGCCCCCATCTGGGCCTTCAGCCCCGAGGGCATCAGCGCGCGATCGAGCAGCTTGGCAAGATCCTTCGGCTCGGCCTCCTTGGTGGATGCCTCCTTGGCCGCAGCGCCCTTGACGGCAGCCTCCTTCTGCACCGAGGCCTTCAACGCAGCCGGCTTCCGGGCCGTCGCCGACTTGTGGCTCGCCCCCGTCTTGGCCGCCGGCTTCCCAGCCGCAGCGGGCTTGTTGGCTCGCCCCGCCCCCCCCGTCAGCATAACCACTGCCGCAAGAAGTGTTGTAATGATCGTTGTCCCGGCCCGTCCCTGGCCGATCCGCCGCGTCCGTACGTCGAGAGTCAGCACGTTCACCTTCCCCACTCGGTTGTCGGGTAGAACCCTCTGTCATTGGCCGGCTCTCTTCGCCGGACCTACATCCATGAAGAATCGGTATTTTCCGCACATTTCCCCAAGTTGACAACCCGTTTTCTGTGAGGAACTTTCAATTGAACCCCTCCCCGGGAAACGGTAGACTAATCACATAGGGCCTTCGGCTTGGCTAAGTCTTTGATCTGGAGCGCATCGGATGCCGTCTGGAGCACAGATGGAACACCCTGTGACGGCGTTGCTCGTGGGAGACGCGACCGAATCCTTCGTCGCGCCCCTCCAGCACGCGCAAGAACAGGGCTGGCGCTTCCGCCACGCCCCCGATGTCTACGCCGCCACCGCCCTCCTGCTCCGTCCGGACCCGGTCCGTCCCATCGTCGTCCTGGTCCTGGTCGAATCCCTCCGAGGCGACGAGCTACGCTTCTTCGACCTGCTGTCCCGCCGCTGGTCAACCCTGCCCGCCGTGGCCGTCTATGCCGCCTCCGCCCAGGACCGCCGCCTCGAAGCCTGCCGCCGCCGTGGCGTGACCGTCCTTTCGGCCCAGGACCTGCCGCACTGGCTGACTGCCCAGCAGCCCGCCCTCGACGAGCCTTTGCCCGCTGCTGCTTGCGACCAGCCCGGCGATCCTGCCGTTGCCGGGCCCTCGCCGTCATCCGAATCTCCGACCCCAGTAGCCGAAACCCGGCCCCCTTCACCCGGTGCCACAGGCGGGCAAGCCCCCAGTCAGGCCATTGTCCAGTTGCCGCCATCCCTCAGCCCTGCCGTTCCCCCGGCCGAACCCCTCTGCGGCATCGAAATCGAACTTGACCTGCCTGACGAATTGGCCGATCTGCCCGACTTCGACGAGATGCAGGCTGAGTTGGCCTCTCCCGCCGACTACGGTCCCGAGGACCTCCCCGACGAGCTGGAGGATGACCTGCCCCCGGCCGAAGAGGACCTCCCAGCTGACCAGGCTCACGAGCAACCCGACGAACGGGACGAGCAATCAGCTGCCGACGAACTCGACGCACCCGACGAACAGGCCAATGAGGACCTGCCCGATCAGGTGCCCCTGACCCCCTGGTCCTCCGTCCCCCGCGTCGAACGCCGTCCCCCGCGCAAGCCCCCGGCCTCGCCACGCTCCAACGGCCCGCAGGTCGCCCCCTCGTCTCCCCAGGGGAAAAGCCCGCCCGCTCCGGCCGGGCCATCGTCTTCGCCGTTACCCGGAATCCGGAACCCCGGACCCCCAGCCAGGCCTTCCTCGCAGGCCCCCCGCCATTGGGAGGACGGCCTTCTCACGCCCGAGGAACTGCGGGCCCTTCTGCAGGAACCTGACGATTTAGCCGCACCAGGAGAGACCAAGCCTTGACCACCCTGACCACTCGTTCTGGTGTGATGGCTACCATCTTGGTGATCGGCCCCGAATCCGCCCTCCAGGCCGTAGCAGCCGCTTGTGGTGCGGGCCAGCCCATCGAACGCCTCGATGACGCCCTCGCTGCCCTCGAACGCATCGCCGCCGGCAATGTCCATGCCGTCTTCGTCTGGACCGCCAGCCTGCCGGGCCGGGCCCAGTCCGCCCTCGAGGCCATGCGCGAACTCCTCCCTCCTGATGCCAGGCTCCTTCTGATCGCCCGCCCGGACGAGGAACCCCTCGCCCGCGACCTCGCGACCTCCGTGGCCGACGATTACCTCATCTGGCCCTTACAGAATTCCGAAATCGCCCGCGCCCTCGGCCTCCGCCCCTCCGCCCAGCCGCAGGGGGCTCCGCCCGCCGCCTCCGCCGCCGACGTCGGGATCGTCCGCCTCGCCGAGGCCATCGCCTCCGCTGCCTCCGACCTTTCCGCCTGCCTCGATCGCGTGACCGCCCTCGTGGCCGACCAGCTCCGCGCCCGAGGCTGTACGATCGAACTGCCTGAAATGATGAGCGTCTGCGGCGAAGCCATAGGCGAGCCCGTCCTCGCCGCCGACCTCGACCTGGGCAACAGCCGCAAAGGCAAACTCGCCGTCGGACCCCGCCGCAGCGGCGCCTACTCCGCCGCCGAGGCCGCCAGCCTCCAGGGCTACGCGGCAATGGTCGCAACCATCTGTCGCCTCTCCCTGACCGCTGCCCACTGGCAGCACGAGGCCCTGACCGACCAACTGACCGGTCTGCTCAACCGTCGCGGCCTGCTGCTCCGCCTGCCCAATCTCCTCGAGCAGGCCCGCCGCCAGCGCTCCCCCGTGACCGTGCTGATGTTCGATATCGACGATTTCAAGCACTATAACGATGCCTACAGCCACCAGGCAGGCGACGAGATCCTCCGCGAAACAGGCGAACTCTTCGTCCGCCACACCCGCAAATACGACGTGGTCGCCCGGTACGGCGGCGACGAGTTCGTCGTGGTCTTCTGCGAGGCCGACGAGCCCCGCGTGGCCGGCTCCAAGCCCCCGCGCGACCTGCTGGCCGTCCTCGCCCGCTTCCGCAAGGCCCTCGAACGCCACGAATTCAGCAGCCTCGGCCCCGAGGCCCAAGGCGCCCTGACCATCTCAGGCGGCCTGATCACCTTCCCCTGGGACGCAGGCAGCACCGAAGAACTCATCGCCAAAGCCGACGATGCCCTCCTCCAAGCCAAACGCCAAGGCAAGAACCGCATCTGGCTGGTAGGCCAAGACGCAGCCCCCTCTTCCACATAGTCTCCCCGGCCGCGCCTGCCGTCACCGTGATTGCTGTCGTTGCCGTTTCAATCTGCGGAATCTGCGGATCCAGTTGTTGTTGTGTGTAGAAGGTCCTGTGGACGGACCATTTAGCCGGCTCGCTTGCGAGCCGCGTGTTGTTGCCGTTGCCGGACCATGCGATCGCTCCCGCCAGAGATAATCTGAAAACGCCCCAGGTATGGAAATCCGGAAGGCCCCCCGCACACATCCGTGTGGAGCCATCTGACCAGCCGCGCAGCGCCACGCGCCGCTGTCGTCGATCCCCTGGCCCAGGCTCTCAGGCCTCCGCCCAGCGGACCCGCCGAAGCAGACCCCGCTGTCGGTCTTACTTCCCCCAGTTCTCGGCCAGGCTCAGCAAGTCCACGACATCCACGCTGCCGTCGGTGTTGAAGTCACAGCGAACATCGAAGCCCAGGTCGCCGGCGCTCTTGCCCCAGCTGTCCGCGAAGATCAGCAGGTCCACCATGTTCACGTGGCCGTCAGCATCGATATCCCCGACGTACCGGTGGATGGCGAGGCTGTGGTAGCTGCCGGCCGCGATGGCGGTAAAGCCGCTGTTGGGGGCCGGGACGTTGCACTGGCCGTAGTTGTTGCGTCCCCAAGCGACGAGGGAGCCGTCGGTCTTGAGGCCCAGGCTGTGAATGTTGCTGGCCGCGATGGCGCTAAAGCCGCTGTTGGGGGCCGGGACGTTGCACTGGCCGTAGTTGTTCCAGCCCCATGCGACGAG
>JANYLN010000184.1 GCA_025357795.1 Planctomycetota bacterium | reverse complement strand
GGGATCAGCCTGATCCAGGTGCAGCGGGTGGGCACGGTCAACACGATCATCGCGTTCATTCTGAATTTGCTGCTGTTGTGGGCGGGGGGGGCGATCGGGCTGCGGGTGGGGCACCTGATGAGCGGGCTGCTGCTGGCGGCGTCGAAGGTGGTGACGATCCTGCTGGCGGCCCTGGGGGTAAACATGGCTTTGAAAGGATTGGCCGCCTTGGGTATCATCTCGCACGCCACGCCGGGCCCGATGCACTGAGTTCGGCCATCGGGCAGCATGGTCCCGCACAGCGGGGCAGGTCCTGTCCATACGCCGCGATGCGGCGGGAGAGTCATGTATCACTTTTGGATGTGGGCCCTGATTCTGGGGCTGGTCTTCCTGAACGCCTTCTTTGTAGCCGCGGAGTTCGCCCTGGTGAAGGTGAGCGTCAGCCGGCTTATTGTGCGCGCCAAGAAGGGGTCGATGGCCGCGAAGTTGGTCGTGAACATGGTCGAGCACCTGAGCGCGTACCTGTCGGCGACGCAGTTGGGCATCACGCTGGCGAGCCTGGGTCTGGGCTGGATCGGCGAGCCATATCTGGCGAAGCTGGTGCAGGGGGTGTTGGAGCGGATGCACATCGGCCGGGCGGAGATGCTCAGTCACGGCATTGCGTTCGGGGTAGCACTAGCGATCATCACGGCGCTGCACACGGTGTGGGGGGAGATGGCGCCCAAGAACCTTGCGATCACGACGTCGGAGGCGACGTCGATCTTCGTGGCCCTGCCCTTGCGACTGTTCTACCTCATGTTCTACCCGTTCATCACGGTGCTCAACGGGATGGCGAACCTGTCGCTGGGGCTGCTGGGGATCAAGCCGGTCAGCGAGTTGGAGATGTCGCTCTCGCAGGAGGAGTTGCGGCTGGCGTTCGCCCATGCGCATTCGAGCGGCTCTCTGACGGCGCAGGAACGGGCGATGATGGAGAACGTTTTGCAGTTCGCGCACATGCGGGCTCGGCAGGTCATGCTACCGCGGACGGAGATCTTTTACGTCAGCGTGCTGGACGACCTCAAGTCCAACATCGAGGACATCTTAAAAAGCGGGCACACCCGCGTGCCGGTGGTGCGGGAGGATCTGGACGCGATCCTGGGGTACGTACACATCAAGGACATCGCACATTTGCTGACCGAGGCGCAGCCCTGGAACAAGCGGCTGGAGGATTTCCTGCGGCCCGTACACTTTATCAGCGAGCACATCGTGCTATCGAAGCTGCTGGTATATTTCCAGCGGGAGCAGACGCACCTGGCGATCCTGGTGGACGAGTACGGCGGGACGGCGGGGATGGCGACGCTGGAGAACGTCCTGGAGCAGTTGGTGGGGGCGATCCGGGACGAGTTCGACATGGAGCCGGCGCTGATCCGGCGGGCAGGCAAGGATCGCTTCCGTATCGACGGGCGAGCACCGGTGGCGCTGGTTGCCAGCCGTTGCCAGGTGGAGTTCCCGCCGACGGAGGCAGACACGATTGGCGGCTTTGTGACGGAGCAGTTGGGGACGATCCCGGAGAAGGGGCAGCGGGTAGAACTCGAGGGGTTCGAGATCGTGGTGACGGGGTCGGACGAGCGGCGGGTGACGGGGGTGGAACTGATCGTCAAGCCGAGTGAGACGTCGGAGGCGGGCAGGTAGGGGCCGCGTGCATGCCGACGTCAGCGGGAGCGAGCCGCGGGTGGACGCCGAAGCGACGGGTCGACAGATTCATCGCAGAGGCGCAGAGCTCGCGGAGAAACCACAACAGCACTGGCGGGCAAGCCCATAGAGCCAGCTGGCAGGAAGCGATCCGGCTGGCATGCATTGGGGGGCTGAAACCCTGGCCTGCCGGGCCGCGTGGGGCGTCCGGGGCGGACTTGGGGGTATGACCCGGACCGGGCAGCACCTTGGCATGGGGGCGCAGGGTCTTGGCCTGCATTGAGTGGGGAGCGCCTCTGGCTTGGCATTGGGCGTGGGGCCAGCGCCAGGACTTGTGCTATCTGGCGCCTATACTTAGCCAGGAAAAAGAGTTGGCGGTACGTTTGTGGGTCCGGGCGATTCACCCGGGCCCCCTTTCCGGGAGGTACCTCGATGAACAATCTAGAGACGTTGACTCTTCTGGCCGACGAGCTGCAAGCGTTGCAGGAGTTTCGCTGGCCCGGGGGGTTGGTTACGAGTTGCTACCTGTCGGTGAACGGTCGAGAACACGTGAACCACGCCGGGGTCGCCACGCAGCTGAACTCGTTGGTAAGCGGGGCGAAGGCGGACCTGGAGCACCGCGAGGTTCCGCACGCGGTGAAGGTCAGCGCCCGGCAGGACTTGCAGGAACTTGAGGAGTGGGTATCGCAGCACCTGACCCAGCGGACGGGCGCGAGCACACTGGCGTGGTTCGGTTGCTCCGAGCACAAGATCCAGGTCACGCGGTGGCTGCCGATCAGTCTGCCGAACCGGCTGATCCAGGCGGAGGATTTCGATGAGAGCCTGCTGCTGGGGATCATCCGTTCGGTGCCGGTGGTGGGGTTGGTCCTGATCGACCACGCCAGCGTGCGGTACTACCACGCCGACGTCGGCCAGACGGTCGAGATCGCCGTGGACGCCCCGGAGATGCAGCCGAAGATCCGAGCCCGGGAGAACACCTTCGCACGGCAGGGAGGCGGACAGACGGGGGTGATGTTCGGGCGGGGCAACCTGATGGAGAAGCGGCTGCAGAACCGCCGGGACCACCTGCTGCACCGGCACATCGAGACGGTTGTGCCGCGGCTGAGCCGATTGGCGAGGGCCAATAACTGGAGCCACCTGCTGATCGGGGGGGAGCCCAAGGCGGCCAGTTCGCTGATGAACCGGCTGCACAGCGACCTGCGTCGGCTGAAGGTGCAGGAGGTGGATCTGCCGGCCAAGGCGGACGCGACGGCGATCAAGACGTTTCTGCGGAACAAGCTGGACGAGTTGCGGCACGAGCACTTCCGCCAGGAATATCTTGCAATTACCGAGCAGACGATCCCGGAGATGCGGGCCTTGCGGCTGCCGGAGGTGTGCAAGGCGGCGTCGCTGAATGCGATCCAGCTGCTGCTGGTGGAGTCGGCTCCGGCGCGTGCGGGGCGGTGCTGCCCGCAGTGCGGTTGGCTGGGGTTGGAGGAGGAGGCGAATTGCCGCTATTGCGAGTCTGAGCTAATCTCAAGCCCGCACATTTACGATAATTTGGCGGACACCGTATTGGCGGCCGGAGGCGACGTGTTGTTCAGTGAAAAGCAGGTTTTACCGCCGATGATGGAGCATGTGGCAGCTCGCTTGCGTTTTCCGTTGACTGAGGGCCTATAATTCGCCAATTTGCAGTGGTAAGCTGCGTAATCCCATAGACAAGCATCCTCGATGCTTTGTGGAGTCCGTGAGATGATCAAGAACAACTGGCAGGAACGATTCCGACAGGCGATGCTAGAGAGACGGGCCGCGCTGCAACGTGTAGTGCAGAACAACCTGAAGGCCTTTAAGGATGATTACCAACCAGCCGTTGAGATCGTCGAACGCGCGAGCGACGGTGCGACGAACGATCTGGCTGCCGGCCTGCTGGAGATCGAATCAGCGGAGTTGGCGCAGATCGACGAGGCCCTGCGCCGGCTGGATGAAGGAACCTACGGCGGGTGCCAGGACTGCGGCAAACCAATACCACACAAGCGCTTACAACTTGTACCCTTCGCCGCACGTTGCATTGAGTGCGCACGTAGCCGGGAGACGGCCCGGCCTCGGTATTAAAGCGGGTCCACGAAAGAACACACACCGACTCGGTGCTTGAGCGTAATGCCGGCTGTCGCCATGGATGCCTGACCGGGGATCCATGAAGGCAGCCGGCCCTGTTAGGACGATCCAGCGCGGGGTTGGTTGTGCAGGCATCGCAGGGGGTCATTTTCTCGATTTGGTTGACTGTCGGGCAGAAGGTACGCGCCGAGCGGGCGGCTGGGGCTGCTTGAGGGGGATGGGCCTGCGAGCCTTGGGCTTGGCAGGCGGGGAGAACACCCGCGACCCGGATTCAGGGTTCTGCCCCCATCGGCGGCTAGGTTACTACGCGTGCCTGGGGATCAGGCGGGCCTTGCATGTCGCCATGTGAATCAACCCTACCAAACGGCTGGCACGGTCTTAACAGCGCGGACAAACACCATACAATAGTGGTGATCTATTGAAGGTATGTGAAAGATCGGAGACTCCCAGGACAATGCCCGCCGCAACACAGGATTACTACGAACTGCTGGGCGTGTCGCGAAGCGCCACCCCGGACGATATCAAGCGCGCCTATCGGAAGCAGGCGATCAAGCACCATCCGGACCGCAACAAGGGCAACAAGCAGGCCGAGGCGCGGTTCAAGCAGGTCAACGAGGCGTACCAGATTCTGTCAGACCCGAAGCGTCGCTCGCTCTACGACAAGTACGGCGCTGACTGGAAACAGGCCGAGGCGGCGGAGAAGGCCGGCTTCAATCCCGACCAAGGCTGGAGCGGGGCGGGCGCAGGGGCGGGCCGCGGGCCGTACACGTCCGGGCAAGGGGCAGGTGCGCGCGACTGGCATGGGCACGGCGGCGGGATGGAAGGGGTGGACCTGGGGGACCTGGAGAGCATGTTCGGCGGGGTGTTCGATCGGTTCCGGACCGGCGAGGGTAACGAGGCCGGGCGAGGCCGGCGACGGGCAGCGGAGCGCCCCGAGCGGGGCCAGGACGTCCAGGGCGAGATCTGGCTGACGATGTCGGAGGCGTACCACGGCACGCGGAAGGACATCAGCCTGCAGGTGCAGGAGCCGTGCCCTGAGTGCGGGGGCACGGGCCGCAAGGGTCGGCGGGTCTGCCCGACGTGCCAGGGGGCGGGTGCGGTCATCCGGACCAGGAAGATTACGGTGAAGGTGCCGGCCGGGGTCCGCGAAGGCAGCAAGATCCGCCTGGCTGGACAGGGCTCGCCCGGAATGGCGGGCTCTCCGGCGGGCGACCTGTTTATCATGGTCCGGCTGCAGCCACACCCGGTGTTTACGCTGAAGGGCGATGACCTGCACGTGAACCTGCCCGTGACGCCGTGGGAACTCGCCCTGGGGGCAAAGGTGGATGTGCCGACGGCAACGGGCCTGGTCGAGATGACGATCCCGGCGGGCAGCAAGACGGGCCAGACGCTGCGTCTGCGCGGGCAGGGCTGGCCTATGCGTGAGGGCAGCCGGGGGGATCTGTACGTTCATTTGACGGCGACGGTACCGCCGGCTACCAACGAGGCGCAGCGTCGGGCTTATGAGGAACTGGCCCGGGCGAGCGACGTGGACGTACGGCAGGAGATCAAGGCGCAGGCATTGTTGTAGGGGAGAGCCCCCTGCCCCGCTATTGCAGCTACTGCCTGGTTAAGTGCCTCGTTGCAGCTACACGAGGGGACGTACGCCGGCCTGACGGACTAGAATGGTGTGGCGAAACCTTGCGTTTCCAGGCGGTCGCGGCGGCAAGCCGCATGTTTCGATGTTCAGGTGTTCATGGTCAGGATTCGTGATAAGAAGTCCACCGCGGCGGGGCCGCCGGCAGCAGGACGGCAGAAGCCCGCCGAGAAATCCAGCCCGATCACCGCTGCGGTGCTCAAGCACGCTGCCACCATCGCCGCAGAAGCCAAGGCTTCTGCCCTGTTCGTGTACGCCGAGGCCCTGGCGGGTCGGAACTGGTCGGCACCAGAGTTGTTTGAGGGCCGCGTTTTCCACGTCATCCGCGCATCCGCGCGAAAGCAGGAGTTTCCGCTGGGCCAGCAGGTGATCGAGGTACCGGACGTGCGGCTCAGTCGCATGGACCAGATCAAGATCGCGGTGCTGGGGGCCCTGTCGCGGGGGCTGCTATCGCGTGGGGACGTGATCGCCTGTTTGACGGGGGCGGCTGGGAGCGGGGAACTGGACACGATCGCGATCATCGAGGTCGACAAGGAGTTTGACCTGTTCCTCCTGGACAACATGAATCTCCGCCTACCGCCGGACATCAATCCGGGCGTGCTGGACAAGGTGGTCAGCCTGGCGACGGAGCTGGCGACGGAGGGGCGCGAGGGGGTTCAGCGGGGGACGATCCTGATATTGGGCGACTCGGACCGGGTGCTGTCGTTCAGCAAGCAGCTGATCATGAACCCCTTCAAGGGCTATGCCGACGAGGAGCGGAACCTGCTGGACCCATCGCTGGATGAAACGGTCAAGGAGCTGTCCGCGCTGGATGGGGCGTTCATCGTGCGAGGCGATGGTGTGATCGAGACGGCCGGGGCGTATTTGCGGATCACGTCAGGTGCGGACCTGAATCTGCCGCCTGGCCTGGGGGCGAGGCATCAGGCGGCCGCGGGGATCACCGCAGTGACCCAGGCGATCGCGGTGACGGTTTCGCAATCGACGGGTACGGTGACGATCTTCCGCGATGGGGTGAGGGTCATGGAGATCGAGAAGCCCCACAGCACCCCGTCGGCGCGAAGGCTGTAGACCTACCCCGCTGCGCTGCCAGACTCCCTCGCGAATTCGGCCAACTTGCATCGATAGTCCGCTCAAGGCCGCGAGCGTGCGAAGCGATCCGGGCCGGATCGGGCAGATGGCGGTCGATCTCCTGCTCGGACGGCTGGGCGGGACACATCAGACAGGCTTACGGGTGGCCATCAGTTCCACGCTGCACGAAGGGCCGACTGTCCGCCGCGTGGGCAAGCCGATCGGCCAATCCTGAGTTGGTCGCGGCTGACCACGATTTCATCCAACTTTTTGCAGGCACGTCCCCTTGAGGTGTCTAACACTTCACAGCACCGGGAGGCGATGCGGGGTTTGGCTTACTGTTTCAGCTCGACGTCCCAGTAGGCGAAGTCGAGGAACTGGCGCCAGGAGGCGTAGCGGGTATCGATCAGCTTCAGGGCGATGATCGGGCTGCGGCGCGGCTTTTTGGGCACGCTGATGAGCTTCACGTGGGCCTGCTCGGGGGTGCGGCCGCCCTTATGGATGTTGCACTCGATGCAGGCGCAGACCACATTCTCCCAGGTACTCTTGCCGTGCTGGCTGCGCGGCAGCACGTGGTCGATGCTCAGTTCGTTGCTGGGGAACTTCTGGCCGCAGTACTGGCAGCGGTTGCCATCGCGGGCGAATATGTTCCGGCGGTTGAACTTCACCTCGTTGCGAGGCAGCTTTTCGTAGAACAGCAGCCGAATGATCCGTGGCACGGCGATCTCGAAGCGGACGGTCCGCAGCCAGTCGAAGCCATCGGGTTCGAACTGCTTCTTGAATTCGCTGATGTTCCGCCAGGATTCAAAGTCGTAGGAAAGGTACTGGCCCTGCTCGATGTGGAGGACTTCGGCCAGTTTGCGGTAGAGCAAGGTAATCGCCCGCTTAGCGCTGACGACACGGAGGGCCATGAAGTTGCGGTTCAAGACCAGCACACTACAGCCCAGAGGGCCTACGGGCGATGATAAACTGTCTAAATGCCCGATCGGGAAAGCAGGCCTCCTTTCTGCGACGACGCCTTAGAGCACTCATTTCTCTATGTTCATTGTACTTTTGCGTACGGGGTCGGCAATAGCCTGGAGTTCAGTTCTTGGGCAGGTCGTCGGCCCGGGCCCCCGCCAAATCGGACACAGTGTCGCAGATATGCACCATCGACGGGGCGAGCCCCCTGCCTTACCGGCGTAATGAGGGCCGGGTCCGTGGAACTTGCGCAGCGGACAATATTGCCGCACAACGTCCCTACGCCTAAACTACCGGAATACCGCCGCGACCAAGGGATACACAGAAACCACAGTCGGCGGGGAGGTACTGCAGTCATGGGCATGACCGTAACGGAGAAGATCCTGGCCGGGCACGCCGGCAAGACCGGTGTCCAGCCGGGCGAGAACGTCTGGGTGAACGTAGACGTGCTGATGACGCACGACGTGTGCGGCCCGGGCACGATCGGCGTGTTCGAGAAGGAATTCGGCAAGAACGCAAAGGTCTGGGACCCTGAGAAGATCGTCATTATCCCGGACCACTACATCTTCACGGCGGACACGAAGGCGCACCGGAACATCCAGATTCTCCGGGACTTCGTGAAAAAGCAGGGCATCCGGTACTACTACGACCCGGACTTCGTGAAGGCCGAGGGGATGCCCAGCCCGTACCTGGACCCCAAGAACACCAAGTACAAGGGCGTCTGCCATGTTGCCCTGCCCGAGGAGGGCCACGTCCGGCCTGGCGAGGTGCTCTTCGGCACGGACAGCCACACGTGCACGCACGGGGCGTTCGGCCAGTTCGCCACGGGCATCGGCAACACCGAGGCGGGCTTCGTGCTGGGCACGGGCAAGCTGTGGGTCAAGGTGCCGCCGACGATGCGGTTCACCTTTGAAGGGCAGTTGCCCCCGTGGCTGATGGCGAAGGACCTGATCCTGACAATCATCGGCGAGATCGGCGTGGACGGCGCGATCTACCGGGCGATGGAATTCGCGGGCGAAGGCGTCATGTCGCTGAACATCGAAGAGCGGATGACGCTGGCGAACATGGCGATCGAGGCGGGGGGCAAGAACGGCATCGTCCAGGCGGACAAGGTCACGCTCGACTACGTCCAGAGCCGGACCAAGAAGCCCTTCGAGGTCGTCACGAACGATGCCAGCGCGAAGTTCTTCTTCGACAAGACCTACAAGGTCAAGGACCTTGTGCCGGTAGTCGCCAAGCCGCACTCGCCTGACAACAAGGCGACGGCCCGGGAGCTGAAGGACGTGCAGTTGGACCGCGCGTACGTCGGCTCGTGCACGGGCGGCAAGCTGACGGACATGCTGGCGGCGGCGTCGATCCTCAAGGACCACAAGGTCAAGGTCGAGACCTTTGTGATGCCGGCAAGCACGGAGGTCCATGCGGAGATGCAAACCCGCAAGATCGACGGCCGGACGATCGAGCAGATCTTCCTGGACGCCGGTTGCCAGGTAGGCCCGGCGAGCTGTGCGGCGTGCCTGGGCGGCCCGATCGATACGATGGGCCGGCTGAACCAGGCGGGCGTCAAGTGCATCAGCACAACGAACCGGAACTTCCCGGGCCGGATGGGCCACCAGCAGGCGGAGGTCTTCCTGGCCAGCCCGCTGACGGTAGCGGCGTCGGCGGTGACGGGGCACGTGACGGATCCGCGGGAGTTTGTCGCCTAAGTGCGAGGAGAGACCATGGAAAAGACAATCAAAGGCAAAGTGTACGTACTGGGCGACAACATCGACACCGACCAGATCATCCCGGCTCAATACCTGACGTATAACCCGTCGGTCGCGGCGGAGCGGCGGATGTTCGGGCGCTTCGCGATGTCGAGCGTACCGCTTCCGAAGGCGGGCCTGCCGAAGGGTAATATCCCCTTCGTGGACCAGACCGACCCGGACAACACGAAGAGCCCGTACGCGATCGTAATCGGCGGGAAGAACTTCGGCTGCGGTTCGAGCCGGGAGCACGCCCCGCTGGCGATGGCGGAGGCGGGCATCAAGGCGGTGGTCGCGGAGTTCTACGCCCGGATCTTCTACCGCAACGCGGTCAACGGCGGCTATCTGATTGCCTTCGACAGCCCGCAGCGGCTGGTGGACAAGTTCAACACCGGTGATGTGGCGGAGATCGACCTGGAGAAGAGCGTGATCCGCAACGTGACCCAGGGGACCGAGTTTGGCCTGGCGCCGCTGGGCGACGTGGTACCGATCATCGAGGCAGGCGGGATCTTCGCCTATGCCCGCAAGGTGGGGATGATCTGACAGCCGTTATCACGTGTCAGCCAGCGGACTTGGACTGTGACACGCACGGAACTTCAGCGCCCAGCCGGACACTCAACAGGAGTCCGGCTGGGCGTTTCCTCATCCCGGATGCACACGGCGCACCGCGTGCAGGGGCAGGCATCGCGGGATCCTTCACGAATAGACTGTTCCAGATATATTTCCTATCATTGCACGGCATGTGGGGTGGGACGCCGTGATCCGGTAGGACGTGCTGTTGGTTGCGACGGGGATAGCGGTTGATCTCTTTCTATCGAACGCGATGACAGGTCATTCGCGGGACCGGGTTGGAGAGCATGGCCCCCTATTTTCACAGGAGGCGACGCATATGACCGTCAACGGATCCGTTCTCCCGGATACGACATTGGTGACAACCGGCATACCCAGCCTGGATGAGATTCTGCACGGAGGGCTGGTGCCGTGCCGCATTTATCTGGTCGAAGGATCTCCCGGCTCGGGCAAGACTACGCTGGCGCTGCAGTACCTGCTGGAGGGCGTCCGGCGAGGCGAGCGGTGCCTGTACATCATGCTTTCGGAGACCAAGGTCGAGATTGAGGCGATTGCCTACCTCACCAAAACCGCCACGCCGGAGTCGCTGATCGCGGCCGTTCGCGCCCGTCAGCCCGTCACCTGATGCTCTCGGCGAGCTGGCGGCGAGGGTCCCCCAGTCGGTGCAAGTCGCAATTCCCGACCGCTGTACAATCCTTCGCTCGCGGCCGTAGCGGTGTTATGATGCAAGGATCCTGGCGACAGGCCGCTCCGCCGGGCATGGGACGCCGTCATTGCTTTTGTAGCCGTGGCGGTAACGGTTCACGATAGACCATTGACTACCGAAAACTGACATGTCCGAGCTACCGATCCTCGAAGAGATCGTCCTGGTCCTGGCCGCCTCCGTGGTCAGCGTCTATGGCCTGCGCAAACTGCATGTGCCCGCCGTAGTTTCGTTCATCCTGACCGGCATCGTGGTCGGCCCCGGCGTGCTCAACCTCGTGCGCGACATAAACACTATCGAGGTCATGGCCCGGATCGGCCTGGTCTTCCTGCTGTTCGCGATCGGCTTGCGCTTCAGCCTCAAGGAACTCTGGCAATTGCGCTGGATGGTCCTGGGCGCAGGCAGCTTGCAGGTCGGCCTGACGATCCTGACGACCACCGGGCTGACCCGACTCGCCGGCCTGACCATCCCCCAGGCGATCTTCGCCGGCTTCCTCGTGGCCCAGAGTTCGACCGCCATTATCCTGCGGATCATCGAGGAACGCGACGAGACCAACACCCCCCACGGCAAACTGATGCTCAGCATCGCCATCTTCCAGGACCTCGCGGTCATCCCCCTGATGCTGCTGGTGCCCGTACTGGGCCGGGCAAGCGAGATCTCCTACCTCGACGCCGGCTGGACACTGCTGAAGTCCGCCCTGGCGGTCGCCCTGATCATCGTCGCGGCCCGGTTCCTGATCCCCTGGATCATGGAGCGGATCGTCCACACCCGCAACCGCGAACTGTTCACCTTCACCGCCCTGCTGATCGCCCTGGGCACCGCCTACTTCGCCGAGCGGATCGGCCTGTCCCTGGCGCTGGGGGCCCTGGTGGCCGGTATCGTCATCAGCGAATCGCAATACTCCCACCAGATCCTCGCCGAAGTCGCCCCCCTGCGCGATGCCCTCTCCAGCCTGTTCTTCGTCTCGCTCGGTATGCTGCTGGACCCCCACCTGTGGATCGCCCAGCCCGCGCTGTCGATCGGACTGGTCGCCGGCGCGATCGCCCTCAAGGCCGCCATCGTCATCGCTATCGCCCTGCTGTTCGGCCAGGGCATGCGCGTGGCGATGCTCGCGGGGCTCGGCCTGGCGCAGGTCGGCGAATTCGCCTTCGTGCTCGCCCGGGCGGGCCAGCCGCTGGGACTGCTGCCCGGCCAGGCCTACCAGCAGTTCCTCTCGATCTCCGTGCTGTCGATGGCCCTCACCCCACTGGGCATGGTCTTCTCGCCCTCGCTGGCCGAAAAGATCCAGCAGTCCCTCCGCCTGCTGCGCGTCTGGCGCCGCCGACACATCCTGCCCAGCAGCCTGCGGCTGACCCGACCCCCCGGCCCGCCCGAGCCAACCCCGGCGATCGAGCCGCCCAGCCACCAACTGACCCGCCACGTCATCATCGTGGGCTACGGGGTCAACGGCCGCAACGTCGCCCGTGTGCTCCGGCAGATGCGCGTCCGCTTTGTCGTGCTCGAACTGAACCCCACCACCGTCCGCGCCATCCGCACACAGGACGAGCCGGTGATCTACGGCGACGCCACCCAGCAGGAGATCCTCCACAAGGCCGGCATCCTCTCCGCCCGCGTGCTTCTCGTCGCCATCGCCGACCCCCGAGCCGCCCGGCAGGTGGTCGCCGTCGCTCGCAGCCTCAACCCCGACCTGACGATCATGGTGCGGACCCGCTTCGTCGCCGAGGTCGAAAAACTCCACCAGATGGGCGCCAACGAAGTGGTCCCCGAGGAATTCGAGACCTCCATCGCCCTGGTCGCCCGCGTCATGGCGATCTACGGCGCATCCGAACAGATGATCGAGCAGCAGGAAGAAATGCTCCGCGGCGAGCACTACGAGGCCCTCCGCGAGGACGCCCCTCGCGCCCTGCGCAGCCCCGCCCTCCGCGAAATGCTCGCCCATGCCGATTTCGCCGAGGTCTCCCTGCCAGCCGATTCCCCCGTCGCAGGCCGGACCGTCAAACACCTCGATCTCCGCGGCCGAACCGGTGCCTCCATCATGGGCATTAGTAGAGACCGCCAGATCGTCAGCAACCCCGGCCCCGACTTCCTCCTGCAGGCCGGCGACATCATCGGCGTGCTAGGCAGCTCCGCCGAAGTCGCCGCCGCCAAAGACTACCTGCTGCACGGGGAAAAGACCGGAACAGAATGAAAGCCGCGGACAGGCAAACGGCCAAACTTGCCGAAGTACCAGCTTCGGCCGGGCCCTTGTTATGGAGTCCCTTTGTTTATGGAGTGCGGCGGCCGTGACGCCGCTTTGCCTCCCGCCTGAGGCGGACGCTGCCATCCGCGGACCGCTCGAGCCGCTCACATCATCCCCGCCCTCAGCCACAACCACACCGCCGCAATCGCCAACGTCGCCAGCGTCACCGGCACACCCACCCGCGCATGCGTGCCCCAACGGATCCGCACCCCCAGCCTGGCCGCCTGGTCCACCACGATGATGTTGGCGATGCTGCCGACAAGGAACAGATTCCCCGCCAGCGTGCTCGATAGCGCCAGGATCGGCCCCGCCAGCGGATGCTTCGCCACCGGCAGCAGCAGCATCACCGCCGGCACATTGCTCACCAGGTTGCTCAGCACCACCGTGATGCCGAACAACCAGCCGGGCTGACTGATCCGAATCCCCGTCCCCTCGACAATCGCCATCATCTGGCCCAGCGCCCCCGACGCCGCCAGGACATGGTTGACGATGAACAGCCCGACAAACAGCACCAGCAGTTGCCAGTCGACCAGCCCCAGCATCTCCCGGCTGGACATCCGCCGGCTCAGCAGCAGGACCCCCGCCGCCGCCAGCGCCAGCGATTCACGCGAATTCGAACTGAACAGGAACCCCGCCACCAGCACCGTGATAATGACCAGCCCCTTCCCGGTCTGCCACGGATTGAACCGCGGCGCCTCCACCTGCGGCACAGGTGTCTCCCGCACCCAATCCCGGCGGTAGTACCACGCAATCACCCCCCACACCACCGCCAACCCCAGCACGCTCGGCACCGCCGCATCGACCAGGTATCCCCCAAACGACAACCGCAGCGTCTGGCCGATCAGCATGTTCTGCGGATTACCGATCAGAGTCGCCGCCGAGCCCACGTTCGACGAGCAGGCCAGTGCCAACAGGAACGGCACCGGATTCAGATTCCGCCGCGCACACCCCTCCACCAGCAGCGGCGCCACCGCCAGGCATACAATATCGTTCGCCAGCAGCGCCGACAGCAGGCCCGCCACCCCAATCAGCAGCGCCAGCAACCCCCCAGGCGAAACGTCGATCCCCGCCAGCCGCCGAGTCACCAGGCTGTAGAATCCCCCCAGGCGAAACTGCGCGGAAATCACCATCAACCCGAACAGCAGCCCGATCGTCGCCACATTGACCGATCGCCAGGCCTCTTCCGCCCCGACCCGCCCCGTCGCCAGGCACGCGATCGCCCCCAGCAGCGCAATACCCGTGCGATCCAGCGCCAACGGAGGGATCTCGCCCAGGATCATGCCCAGGTACACGAACGCAAAGATCGCAAGTACGGTGATATCCATAAGCGGACAATTCTACTCCCCGGGCCGCTCTATGCCAGATAAGTGAGCACTCGGCCCCCGCCTGCTCCGAACCGATGAGCTTGCCCCGGGCCTGTCCTTCTGGAAAAACACCTGGGGGTCAAGCATGGTTCAACCCGGTCCCCCCACTCGCACAAAAACACGCCGCGGGCACCTCTCGGTACCCGCGGCATTATGCGTAAAGCGCTTCTGGTCCAGCCGGCTCGCAACTACAGGCGGCCCCCCGCCCCGGCTGTCCCCCCACCATGCACTTTAGACACCCCAGTTATCCGCCAACATCATCAGATCAGTCACATCGACAGCATCATCGCCATTGAAGTCGCACAGGGCATCGTACTTCGCCTGCCCCTTGCTGCTGCCGAACGCCCCGCTGAGACTCATCAGATCCACTACGTCCACATGGCCGTCGCTATTGATGTCGCCAACCAGTGCAACCGGCAGACCGATCGCCACAGCCTCGTACGCGCCCACGTCCACCTTCGCCCCCACCAGCCGGACCTGCCCCGCGGCATCCGTCTTGCCCGCGTAAGAACCCGCCGGATCACCGGCATCCACGCAAGCTGACCCGCTACTCAGGCGATAATCGTTGTCCTGCCACGTGTCCCACTTTCCGTCCGCCCCATTGGCCCCGGCAAAGCCCGCATCCACGTTGCCCGCCAGGTTCCCGCCCTGCCAGTTGAGCGTCCAGCCCTCCGGCGCCGAAACCCCCTGCTGACCCCCCTGGATCAGCGAATAACTCACCGCCAGCGTATCCGTATGCTGCCGGAACGCCGACACAGCCAGCGACACCTGCCGCCCATCCCCCGACGGGTTGCCCGAAATGACGCAGTTGCGTATGGCCGAAGTGTCATAGTAGATGTTCGATAGCCCGTACACCCCCGCCCCCAATTGCGCCGAGTTGCCCGCGACCGTGCAGCCCGCCAGCGACACCCCGCTGTCCTCCCAGTAGATCGCCCCACCGTTTTCCGCATAGTTGCCGCTGATCTCGCTGTCCAGCACCTCGGGCCAGCCCTGGTAGCAGTAGACGCCGCCGCCCTTGGCTCCATTGTTCCCCCGGATCACGCACCGCTCGATCGCAGGCTGACACTCCAACACCAGGTTGATCCCCCCGCCGTTGCCGTTGGTCACGTTGTTCTCGATCCGGCAGTCCACGATGCGGGCGGCGCTGCTGGCCCGCCCCGCGATCCCGCTGGCATTGTTGGCATGGATGACGCAATCCCGGATCACCGGCGTGCTGGCCACGTCGCAGACCACCGCCCCCTCCGGATCATACGCCCCCGTGATCGTC
Organism: Planctomycetota bacterium; assembly: GCA_025357795.1. Classification (GTDB taxonomy): domain Bacteria; phylum Planctomycetota; class Phycisphaerae; order UBA1845; family JANYLN01; genus JANYLN01. The sequence goes on along the minus strand of JANYLN010000184.1, from coordinate 2,300 downwards.
AGCCCGGCCAGCCCCGCCTCGTAAACGTCGCTGCTGCAATTCAGTGTCGCCGCCCGGCGAGGCGCACTGGCGCTGCCCAGGCAGTCGATCACCGTCGTCGCCACCACCGCCGGGTCCTTCGGGTTGCTGCTTCGCACGAGCACGGCCTTGCCGCCGAAATCCAGGTTGCGGTTGTTCTTGCCGGTATACGTCCCCTGCGCCAAAACAACCTCGTCCCCGCCGGCTGCCGCATTCAGCGCCGCCTGGATGTTCGCATACTGGCCCGGCACCTGCCGCAAGGCAGCCTGCACGCTGACGCCGGAAGTAAGAACGACCACCACGATGACAACAGTGATTCCCCGCGTAACGAGTCCATTCTTACGGGACATGACATGTGCCTCCCGCACTCCATTGGAGTGGCTGCTGGGCTCCAGGCGCCAGCACTACAACACTACAGAAACAAATCCCACAACATCGCATGGCCAAGACCAGACAAGAAGAGATAGATGAGGACTTCCTTCCCGGATTCCAGTCCCCTGCTGCACACTTAGTATTATTGTGAAGGCTACAGGCGATTCAAGCCACGATCCCCGCCCACGACCCAGAATCAGGGAATCCCCCGATTTCGCCCCCCTACCTGGCGGAATAGCCACGAGCGTACACGCCCCGCGTCCCAAGGCCGCGCGCCCTGGCCGTTGCTGTTCTTGCGACTCTTGCAATTCTTGTGGTGAACCCCGTCGTGGTTGTTGTTGTTCTACGTTCTTTGTGCTCTCCGCCCCCTCTGCGGTGAATCCGTTGTTGCCGTTGTTGCCGCAGCTGTCCCTCCTACGGCACCACTTTCCCCCAATCCAGCACCAGCGTCAGCAGATCGAGGATGTCGATACTGCCGTCGCTGCGCAGGTCAGCTACCGGGTGATAGTCCGGCTCGCCTGCCTCACTCGCCCACGTCGGGGCCATGATCATAAGGTCGCTGAGATTCACCTGCCCGTCCCCGTTGAGGTCCCCCCGCAACACAGGCTGCAACTCGTACGCCCCGATGTCCACTCTCGAAAGCAGGATTCGCTTCCGCCCCGCCAGATCACCCGCCCCATAGTTGCGGACCGTCTTGCCGGGTTGCGACCCGCTGCGTAAAGAAGGCTCGACCCGCAACAGGCCCGTCGCCACGTCGACATCCTTCAGCCTGCGCAGCACGAGATCATCGTCATACTCGACGTACTCGCCCACGGCGTACCGCGCCGCATCTCCCACAACCAGCGTGTCCCGCATCCCGTGTCTCGCGGTCGCGTCCACAAGCAGCGCCGCCACGTCATCACTGCCGGCGTCGATGCAAGCCGAACCGTACGCCAATTGATAGTCGTTGTCCGACCAAGTCGCCCCGTTGCCGTCCGCCCCGCCGGCATCGACGAACTGCGGGTCCCTGTCCAGGTTGCCCGCGCCCCAGGACACCTGCCAGTTGCCGCCGGTAACCCCGACCCCCGACCGCCCGCCCTGAATATCGCAGTACGAGATCGTCAGCAAGTCCTGCGGCACGTCAGGCAGCAGCCCGTCCAGCACAATTTGCGGCCCCGCCGCCTGGTTGCCCCAGACGATCGAATTGCCCGCAACCAACTTATCCGCGTAAGACCACGTGTAGCCGTACAGCCCCCCGCCAACCTGCGCGAGGTTCCCGCTGATCGTGCAGTTGCGAATCGTAAGGGGCGAATCCTGCCACCAGACGGCCCCGCCCTGCAGTGCGGCGTTGCCTGCCAGCAGACAATTGCTCACCGACGCCTGCAGACTGGTCCACAAACCCACCCCACCCCCACGCTCCGCAGCCGTGTTCCCAGCGATCACGCTGCTGGTGATCGTAGCTCTGCTATCCGCAGCCCCCCACAACCCCCCGCCCTGCCGCGCGTCGTTGCTGCGGATCCCGCACCCGCTGACCCGTACATCACAACCGTAGCTGTAATCGCACACCCCGCCGCCCGAATCCCCCGCCCGGTTGCCCTCGATCGCGCAGCCGACCAGGTACACGCTCGCAACCGTGAACACCCCGCCGCCATCGCTGCTGGCCTGGTTGTCCCGGATAACGCACTGGAGCACGCGACTCACGCCGTCCTGCACCAGCACCCCCCCGCCCGACGCCGCCAGTCCCCCCCGAATCGTCAGGCCCGACACCGTCTTGTCCGCCCGCCCCGCCAGCGTCACAACCGGCCCCGCCAGATGACCGTCGATAACCGTCCTTGCCACAACAGCCGGATCACCTGGATCCGTGCCGCGGACGGTCACCGCCTTACTCACCAGGATGTTCTCGCTGTACCTGCCCGGCGCAACGACAACCT
>JANYLN010000145.1 GCA_025357795.1 Planctomycetota bacterium | reverse complement strand
GTTCCACTCAACCCACGCCGTCCCGTGCCCCCACGCCCCCAGCCGCATCCGCTCGATCTGCGCCCCCAGCGGCAGCCCCGCGAACCGCTTCACATACACCACCCGCTCCTGGCCCGCTTCGTCCTGCAGCACCACTCGGCTGCGCCGCCGCCACCGATCCAGCCCCGGCTTGTCCAGCGGCTCCCCGATCGGAACGCTCAACGCCTCCCGCACGCTGCGCAGCGGCAACCGCGCCGCCAGGCCGACCGCCTCCCGATCCACCCACGCCGGCCCCACCCGAACGAAGTTGTCTTCCTGCTTCGCCAAGCCCGCACTACTTTCTCATCCTCTTGAGCAGCGCCGTGCTCGCATGATCCTTCGCATCGCCCACGATCGCCAGCCGGATCCCCAACCGCTTGAGCGTATTCCGCTCCGGCAGGTTTTCCGGCGTGTAGTCCGTGCCCTTGGCGTGCACGTTAGGCCGCAGACACTCCAGCAGGTTGGCGCACGTCGGATCGTCGAAACTCGTCACGTACGTCACGCCTTCGATCGCGTTGAGGATCTCCATCCGCTCCGTCAGCGGCATCAAAGGCCGATCCTCGCCCTTGTTCTGCCGCACGCTGCGATCGCTGTTCAGCGCCACGACCAGCACGTCGCCCTCCGCCGCCGCGCCGCGCAGGTACCGGATGTGCCCCACGTGCAGCAGGTCAAACCCGCCGTTGGCCATGACCACCTTCTGCCCAGCCGCCTGGTGCCTGGCAACCACCTCCGCCAGCTCCGCCCGGTCTTCGATTACCCTTCCCATGCCGTTACCCACCAGTCCTGCCGTTTGGGCCAGCCTCGCCGTTCCGCTGCTATCGGCCGACAGCTTCCCACTTCCTGACCATCCCCGCGATATCTTCCAGGCTCGCCGTCGCCGCACCCTGCCGCATCACCACCACTCCCCCCGCCGCGTTCGCCAGACACGCTGACTGCAGGAAACTCCCGCCCGCCGACAGCCCCGCCGCCAGCACCGCCACTGCCGTGTCCCCCGCCCCGGTCAGATCGACGATCTCGTCGCCGCCCGCCTTGGGGATGTATGCGGCCTCGGACTCCCCCTCCGCCAGCATCATGCCCTTGTTGCCCAGCGTCACCAACGCTGCCTTGCTCTGCACCCGACGCCGCAGCTCATGCGCCACATCCGCCATCGTCTCCAGCCCGTTGCCCTTGGCCAGCCCGACCGCCTCCAGCGCCTCTTCCTGGTTCGGCTTGACAGCCGTCACCCCGCGGAACTTCGTCAGGTTGTAGCGCGAATCCGCCAGCACGATCTTGCCCCGACTGATCTCCCGCAGCCTCTCGCGGACCGCGTCGTCGATCAGCCTCGCGCCGTAGTCGCTCGCAATCCAGACATCCACCACCTCGCTCAGTTGCTCCAGCCGCTCCAGCAGCAGCGACTGCGCGCCCTTGCTCGGGTATCCCTCCGTCACCCGGTCCAGCCGCAACACCTGCTGCCGCGTCGTGCTCTTGGCCCCCGCCATGAACCGCGTCTTGCAGGTCGTACGGTAGTCCGGCAGCACCAGCATCGACGAGGTGTCCACCCGGCAGTCGCGCATCACGGCCAGAAGCCCTTCGCCCGCCTCGTCCGGGCCGATCAGGCTCAGCAGGTGCACCTTCGCCCCCAGTGCCGCCACGTTGCACGCCACGTTCGCCGCGCAGCCCGCCTTCACCCACTGTTCTTCGTGCCGCACAATGATGACCGGCGCCTCGCGAGAGACCCGGTCGGTCTCCCCGCTGACGTACATATCCGCCGCGACGTCCCCGATCACGCCAACCCGCGCCCCAGGCAGCGCCCGCGTCAGGTCCAGCAGTTCCGCCCGGACCTTCTCTGGCTCGACTGTACGCCACTTCGCCATCTCGCGCCTTTTCCTGCCTCTAGCCCAGCCCGGGCCAATTGTTCGTGCCCCGGTACCCACGCCATCCTCGCCGTCCGCCCCGCTGAGATTGGAGAAGGTTCCGGGACCGCAGCGCCCCCGAACCCGTCATCCCACCGTCGCCGCTCCCATCACCTCCGCCGCCGCCCCGCACACCGCCTCCGCCGTCACCAGCTGCATGCACCGATGATCCCGCGGGCAGCGCTTCAACATGCACGGCCCACACGGCACCTCCACCCGCACCTTGCGCTCTTGCGGGTACACCATCTCCGTCCACCGCGGATCCGTCGAGCCGAAGATCGTCACCACCGGCTTGCCGAACGCCTTGCCGAAATGCCGCGGCCCCGTGTCGTTCGTCACCAGCAGCTCGCACCGCTGCACGAGCCCCTTCAGCAGGCCCAGCGGCACCATCTCAGGCGGCACCACCGCCGCGCCGCCTGCACACTGCACGATCTTGTTGGCGATCTCCTGTTCGCCCGGCCCGTACACCACAACCGACCGCATCCCCGTCCGCTGCCGCAGACCGTCCGCCACCTCCGCGAACCGCTCGGGCAGCCAGCACTTCGCGCTGCCGTACGCCGCCCCCGGATTGATCGCGATGAACTTCTCGTCCGCGCCGATCCCCTCCCTCGCCAGCAGCTCGTCCACCAACTGGCGGTCCCCCTCGCGCACCGGCAGTTCCAGCCGATTCTCATCGACCGTGCAGCCCATGTACCGCGCCAACGCCCCGTAGTAGTGGACCATCGGAACCGCGATGTACTTGCCGTCGATCCGGTCCGGCATCATCTTGACCGTCAGCAGCAGGCTCCGGCCGTCGCGCGTATAGCCGACCCGGATCTTGATGCCCGCCAGCTTCGCCAGTAGCGCCGCCCGGAATGAGTTGGACAGCAGCAGCGCCACCTCGAACTTCCGCTTGCGCAGCCCGCTCGCCAGCCGCAGGAAATCGTGCTGCTGTTTCGCCTTGTTCTTCGAACCCGACCAGAAGAACACCTCGTTGCACCAACTGCACGGCTCCAGCACCTCGCGCACGTAGGGCCGCATCAGGTAGCCGATGTGCGCATGGGGGTAGTGCTCGCGGATCGCCCGCAGCGCCGGCGTCGCCAGGGCCACGTCGCCCACCCAGTTCGGCAGTACTACCAACAGATTCTTCGTATTCTCAGGAGTAATATTCAGGTTAACTTTGCCCATGAAAGGACGAATTCCTTTGTCCGCCGCCCCCAGCCGTTCCTCATCCCATTTGGCCGGCCCGCTCGCGGGCCGCGTGTGTTCTAGTAGCTGTTACCCAATCAACGTCGCCGCTTCAGCATGAATAATGTCAGCGCCAATCCCTGCGTCGCGATTGCCCCTAGCAGCGACAGCGCCGCCAGGTTCTTGTCAGGCTGTGTCTTCAGTAGCGCCAACACCGCCCCCAGCATCGCCGCGATCGCAATCACCTGCGACAGCGCGGCAAAGATGTCCGCCAGGCCGAACTCCCGCGCCTGCTCCTCCCGCCGGACCTGGTACAGATGCTCGACGATGCGCTCCAGCAGACGCTCGATCCGCGCCAGCCGCGCCTCCGACCCGCACACCGACCCAGCCGGGTCCTCGGCGGCCCGCTGCGACGACCTCGCTGCCTCTGCCCGCAGTTCCGTTTGTTCCGTCGGATGTTCAGTTTCCATGAGATCCCACCTGCACCGCCCCCGACCATCCGCACGCCTGCAGAACCAGCCGGCTGCCCGCCAGTAGATCCTTGACCACAAACTCCCCGCCGCTGCCCTTCTCCTCTTCCGCCAGCAGAACCGTCCGGCAGCCCGCTCGCCGGCCCGCCTCCACGTCCCGCACACCGTCGCCGATCATCCAGCTCTGGCCCAGGTCGATGCCCAGGTCACTCGCCGCCTGCCGCAGCATCCCGCAGCCCGGCTTGCGCCAGTCCGACTCCTTGCGGTACGCCTCGACCACCCCTTCCGGGTGGTAAGGGCAGTAGTACAACCCATCCAGTCGAACACCCTCTTGCCCCAGCAGCTGCCGCATCCGGTCATGGATCGCCGCCAGACAGATCTCGTCTAGAAGGCCCCGGGCCACGCCGCTCTGGTTGGTCACGACCACGAGCCCAAAGCCCCCCGACCGCAAGTCCCGCAGCGCCTCGCCCACGCCCGCCAGCAGCCGCACTCCCGCGACATCCCGCAGATACCCCGGGTCCTCTATAAGAGTCCCGTCCCGATCCAGAAATATCGCTGGCCGCAATCCGCCCAAACCCTGTCCTCAACTCTGCCTGCCTCTGTCGCCGCGGCCTTCGTCGTTACCAGCCCTCGGCCTCCGCGGCAGGTGCCGCTGTCGTTACTGGCTGCTGACCGTTCCTCTCCACCACCGCCTGCCGCAACAGCGGCAGCAGGATCTCATGTTGCCCGATGATCTCGAAGCTCTTACCGCTGCCGCCCACAGGCCGGTTCAGCACGTTCACCCGCGTGCGGTACTGTCGCATCATGTCCAAATTCGCGGTGACCATGCCGTCCAGGCTGATGCCCATGTTCCGTGCCACTGCCACCGTCTTGAGGAACACCTCCGGCAGGATCACCGCCGAGCCGATGTTCACCCACAGACCACCACTGGCGCCGCCCACCTCCGCTGCTGCACCTTTGGTGGCGCCGTTGATGGCAGAGCCGCCGGCTCCTCTTTCACTGCCGCCATCGCTCGCCATACCGTTAGCGACCGGTCCAGCATCTGTTGGCGAGCGCCGAGTGGCGCCGGAAAAGGCGATTCCCAAGTCAGCTACTATACTGCAAAGCATCCGGAAGTCCCACAGGCTGGCCTCCCCCAGCAGCCCCGGTTCGATACTCGGATGCATGTGCACCACATCTGTCCCCAGTGCCACATGAACCGTCGCCGGCACCCCCAACTCCGCCGCGGTCGCCAGGATGCTGATATTCGCGTGTACAGCCTTACGCTGTAATAAGATGCGGCCAATCGCCCCGCCCAGCCCCACCTCGTCCCGCTTCGCCAGACACACCGCCTCGCCAAAGATATTGGCGGTCTCTTCCGCCATCCCGAACACACCGCCCACCAAGGCTTTACCGACGTCCTCGCTGGTTTGCCCACAGAGCGCCAGCTCAACATCGTGCGTCGCCGTCGCCCCGTTCATCGCCAGGGCCGTCACGACCCCTCGCCGCATCAGATCGCACACGATCGGCCCGCAACCGACCTTCACGACGTGCCCGCCCATCGCCCAGATGACCGGCTTACCCGCCTGCCTTGCTGCGATGATCGCCTCCGCCAGCCCCCTAAGTGCTTTAACGCCAAGGAATTCCGGCAGCGCGTCCAGCCATTCGCCAAACGAACAACCCTTGTCGGTGAGCTTTGCGAACTGCTCGACGTGGACCAGCCCGCCGCGCTCCTGCAGGCTGCACGTGCGGATCTTCGACAGATCGACCGGCTTGTACGGATACTCTGGCAATGCCTTGCTCCTGAATCACTTAACGTCGACCAGCCTCACCGCGTCTGTTCGACAGGCTTACGCGCCAGCAACGAGTCGACCTTCTCTTCCAGCAGAGCCCGCGTCTCCTCGTCCGGCACAACCCGTATGGCCAGCACAAGCACCGGCACGGGCCACGCCAGACTGATCTGGGATAACTTAACCGCATCCTTCTCGGTCGTCACGAGCCAGCCGACTCCACTGGCCTTCGCCCACCGCCCGATCCGCTCGCACAAGGCCTCATCGTACCCGACATGATCCGAGAGCGGCATCTGGGCAACAACGTCTAACCCATTATGCTGGCAGGCATTAACGAACGAGTCAAAGTTACCGATCCCCGCGAACGCCCCCCCGGGCCCTTCCGGGAAATCCGCCGGGGCAAACTGCAAGTCCGCTATCCCCGACAACTGAAAGCCGATCCGCCCGACAGGCAGATCCCGCCCCGCCCGCTCAGCAATCTGCCGGGCCAAGGCATCCAGCCGCACGGGCTGCATCTGCTCGGTCCGCGTCAGCAGCACGACGTCCGCCCGGCCAAGCGACTCGATCGGCTCGCGAAGCGGCCCAGCAGGCAGCATGTGCCCATTGCCGAACCCCCGGGTCGCATCGACCAGCACGATGTCCAGGTCACGCCGTACTTTACGGTGCTGGAAGGCGTCATCCAAAATCGCGGCGTCAGCCCCATGAAATGTGACCGCATCCCGAATGGCATTGATCCGATCCGGATTCGCGATGACCGCCGCGTACGGACACTTACGCATCGCCAGCTGCAACTCATCGTTCAAACCTGACGGTCCCGCGCGATAGCCCCGCGCGATAATCGCGGGCCGGCGGCCCTTGGTCCGCAGCATCCCCGAAAGCCAGATCGTCAGAGGGGTTTTACCGGACCCACCAACGCTGATGTTGCCCACGCTGATAGTCGGAATCGGCGAGTTGAACAATTCGCCAGCTTCTTGACGATTGTCATACGAGCAGTTACGAGCAGAAATGATGCGCTTATAACAGGCTTCTGCCAGCAGTAGCGCCGGCCAGACGAGCCACAGCGACAACGGTAGCCCAGCCCCCTGTCGCGTCCACCACCAATGAGGTGCTTCTCTGGCCAAGGCTGTTGCACCTGCGTCTAGAGCGATCGCGCGGCAAGGCTCGGCACCACCCGGACTTGGCACTGATCGATTACGTCCATGCCCAGCCGCCAGACGCCAACGAACCCTTCCGCAAGCAAGTCCGATAAGCCAAACGCCATCCGCCGGACATTGTTGAGGATCACCTCCGCGCCGACCCGCCGGGCCCGGCCTGCATCTCGCTTGATGCACACCGCCGCCGGCACATCCAGCACGATCGCATACGCAGGATACCCGTGTTGCCGCGCCACCGCCAGCCAGTCCTGTCTTACTCCAGGCCGCAAGTGCATCGCGTCCGCCACGACCAGCCGCCCCAGCTCCATCCGCTTGGCGAGGATCGTCGCCATCACCTCAAACGCCTGCTGGCTGGCAACCTGGTTGATCTCGCTATCACTGACCAGCCTTCGACATGCGTCCGAACTGACGATGGAACTCTCCCAGAAGTGCCGTCGAGCGAACGTGCTTTTGCCAGATCCAGGCAGCCCGATCAGCACCACCAACGACCGCTTTGGGATAGTCAGCGTGATATCCATTGTCGGGTCGCCCAGCCGGAGGCCCTACCGCCACAGCGCCGCCGCGATGCACGTAACACACGTGCCGGTCTCGGGATCGCTCGCTTGGTGGTAGCCCAGGTCCTGCCACACCGCGTCCGCCAAGGCCCGCCGGATCACATAGAGCGAACCGGAACTGCAGACCCGCGTGGCGTTGCTCGTACGACGAAGCTCCTCGACAAAGCCCTCGGCCCGGGCCGACTGCAGGTGCACCACGGCGGCCCGGTCCGCGGCCGCAACGTCCTTTAGCCACACAGGTTCGATCTGCCGCTCATCCCCGAAGTGCGAGCCGATGTGGCTCAGGTCCGCCCCCGCCACGATCAGCACGGTACCATCCCGCGGCCCGGCCAGATCCGCCAGCCCCCGCGCGAGCTTGTCCAGACGCGCCTGGCTGGTCGGCTCACAAGCATCCGGCAGCAGCAGCGGCACGATCCTGAATCGCTTCGCCCCCAGCAACTGCGCCAACACCATCACCTGCAACTCTACCGAATGCTCCCGCAGATGGTCGTACTGCCCCGCCAATAGATCACCGCCGTACGCGTCCGATAGACGGCGGATCGCCTCGCGATCGCAGGCGGCCCGCCCGAATGGCGTCTCAAAGTCCTTGTCCGTGGCGACCGGCTCGAACTTCATGCCGTAGTGGTTCGTGCCCAGAACGATGATCAGCTCAGGTCTCTTGCCAGCCGCGGTTTGCGAGGCCAGCATCCCGTAGGCCGTCGTGTAGCATGGCAGCCCGCGCGGATAGTCCAGGTGCGGGGCGATCAGCCCCGCTAGATGGGCGCGACCCTTGGGTAACCCGGCCACCCGCAACGGTTGCGTCATCTGCTGCAGCATCGACTCGAGCTGCTCCCCAGGCGGCAGCGACTCTGGCCGTAGCATCCTCATGTCGCTGTCCAGGTACGCCTGTACCTGCGACTGGTAATGCTTGGCAAACCGCGGCGTATCCAGCAAATACACCTCGTCCAGCTGACGCAGCAGGCTGGCGACCTGCGCTGACGACACCACCTGCCCGAACCGCTTGACGAACGCCGCCTGCACGTCCGCGATCGTGTGCTGCCCGTCGAAGTGCGTGATGATGAAGAACGCCACCGGCGCAAGCGCTACCTGCGCAGGCGAAAACCCGCTTGGATCATGCAGGCCGATCCACTGCTGACCGTCCTGCTCGATCGAAAACGTCTCCACCGGGCGGAGCACTGGCTTATGATCAGCGGCACTGGCCATCTTGCATCGTCCTGCCGTCGCGGCCTGGGGCCATTCAGCGGCCGGGCCCACCCTTGATGAAGTACTCCATCATGTCGTGGCCCGGGTCGATCTTCA
>JANYLN010000106.1 GCA_025357795.1 Planctomycetota bacterium | reverse complement strand
GCTCCTGCATCCGGTGCGCCGTATCCGCCGTGACCGTTACCGCCACCAGCGTCCGTTTTTTGTCGTCTGAAGTGCTCATGATCGCCATAAGTGGACGGGGATCGCGGGGCTGTTTGCCCGAGCGATCTCCCATCTCCTATTCCCATCTTGCTGTCGTCGCGGCAGGTAACCGTTAACCACTAACAGGGGATGAACTACAGCGTCACACCCTGTGATTCCGTCTTCTGCTGTTGCTCGGCAGTCGCGATGATCCGGTTGATCGCATCGACCAGCGCCATCGCGGAGGCCTCGATGATGTCGGTGCTCACGCCACGGCCGCGGATCCGTTTGCTGTCGGACTCGACCTCGATGGTCACCTCGCCCTGGGCATCCTTGCCACTGGTGATCGCGTTGAGCTTGTAGTCCCGGAGTCGCACCGTGATGCCCGTGATCCGCTGGATCGCCGAGTACGCGGCATCGACCGGGCCGTCGCCCGTCGCGGCGTCCTGCAGTAGCGTGCCGTCCTGGAGATTCCGCATCCGCACCGTGGCCGTGGGGATCACGCCCGTCCCGGCTGTCGTCTGCACGCTGTCGATCTCCCAGACCTTGGAGACCGTGCGGCTCATGTCATCGACGATCGAGATGATGTCCTCGTCGAAGATTTCCTTCTTCTTGTCCGCCAGCCCCTTGAACCGCTCGAATGCCTCGGTCAGCTGCTGGTCGTCCAACTGGTAGCCCAACTGCTCCAGCCGCTGACGAAGGGCGTGCCGGCCCGAGTGCTTGCCTAGGACCAGCTTACTGGCCGGGATGCCCACGTCCAGCGGGTTCATGATCTCGTACGTCGCCGCGTTCTGCATCATGCCGTGCTGATGGATGCCCGACTCGTGGGCGAAGGCGTTCTTGCCGACGATCGCCTTGTTGGGCTGTGGCTGGATGCCCGTCAGACTCGCCACCAGGTGGCTGATCGCGTAGATCTTTCGGGTATCGATGTTCGTCGAGTACGGCAGCCGGGCCTGCCGGGTCTTCAGCGCCATGACGATCTCTTCCAGAGCCGCGTTGCCCGCCCGCTCGCCCAGGCCGTTGATGGTGCATTCGATCTGCCGGGCGCCGGCCTCGATCGCCGCCAGCGAGTTGGCCACCGCCAGCCCCAGGTCGTTGTGGCAGTGCGCGCTGATGACTGCCTTGTGGATGTTCGGCACGTGCTCAACCAGGTAACGGATCATCGCGGCGTATTCCGTCGGGATCGAGTAACCCACCGTGTCCGGAATGTTTACCGTCGACGCGCCCGCCTCGATGACGGCCGAGACCACCTCCGCCAGGAAGGGCAGTTCCGTCCGGCTGGCGTCCTCGGGGCTGAACTCGACGTCCTCGACGAACGTGCGGGCCAGCTTCACCCCGTCGACGCTCATCTTGATGATCTCTTCCTCCGCCCGCTTGAGCTTGTGCTTGCGGTGGATCTCGCTGGTGGCGCAGAAGACGTGGACCCGCGGCTTTTCCGCCCGCCTGACCGCCTCGCCCGCTCGCTGGATGTCCTTTTCCATGCACCGCGCCAGCCCCGCCACGCTGCAGCGGCGGATGATCCCGGCGATCTCCTGGACGGCCTCGAAGTCATCCGGGCTGGCGATGGGAAAGCCGGCTTCGATGATGTCGACACCAAGAGCCTCAAGCGCCCGCGCGATCTCGATCTTCTCCTTGCGGTTCAGCGACGCCCCAGGGCACTGCTCGCCGTCGCGCAGCGTCGTGTCGAAGATCCGAATGGGCTGAACTTGCTGCTCGCTCGTGCCGGTACTTTCCCGTGCCATGACTCTTCCTCTATCTTCGCCGGCCGCCTCGTCTTTGTTGGGCTCCTGGTCGGCCGGTTTGCCGGAACCCGCCCCGTAAAAACAAAAAACCCCACGCTTATCTCGCGTAGGGTTGTCCGTGATTCCCTGGTTTTTTCTGCTGCGTGCTTGCTCAGGTACTACATCGGAGTCCTACGCGCCTTGCTAAGGCGCAGTCGAAGGCCCAGCAGGAGGGTTCCCTGCGATACAACGACCAAGTTGGTCATGGACCTCTGCCGACGCATTCGACAATGACTCCAATTAGCAAAATCCGTCCTATGATAATCATCGGTTCGCCGCCCGTCAATCCTGAACCCGTTTTTCGCCTGTGGCATTGGCTCGCACGGGATATCGCCCTGCAACCGTCCGTTGGAGCCGATTATGCCGAAACGTGCTATAAGTGCCCACGTATTAATATGTTACAGCAGTTTTATCCTCTGCTGGATGCGAGGTTTTATCGCCATCACTTGTGGTATTTGCAATTCTTCGTGGTTGCTTGTAGTATAACCTATTATGATATAACAGGTTAGACTGGGTCGCTCGCCGGTCGGGCTTGAGGAACTCACAGGATGGGCCTTCGGGGCATGTGCCGGACGGATCAGAAGGCCAGGTGTCATCGCAGGCAAGCGGGCATCTTCGAGCGAAAAAGTGCTTGCCGACGGGAAGAGCTTGTATTACTATAACTTGCAGTCGTAGGTGATGAGGGATTTGTCTGCGGCGCACGTCATGTACGAGTCGATGGCAGTCGAAGTCTGCATCTCTTTAGGGAATGCCTGCGATCCAGGCAGGCGCAGACGCAACACAGGGGTTGGCGATGGCAACGATTACGAAGAAAGAGTTGATTGATCGCATTGCCGAGCGGACCGGGAACAAGCGCGTTGTCGTGAAACGCATCATCCAGAATTTCCTGGACGAGGTCATTACCGAACTCAGCCATGGTAATCGTCTGGAGTTCCGCGATTTTGGTGTCTTCGAGGTCAAGGAACGCGCACCCCGCATTGCGCAGAATCCCAAGACCATGGAGAAGGTCAAAGTCCCGGCCAAGGCGACCGTGAAGTTCAAGGTCGGCCGGATGATGAAGATCAAGCTCCACGACGATGAGGTTCTGGTCGACGGTCATGTCAGGCCGGCCCTGCGGCAGGCCGTCTTGCGGCCGCCGGCGGCCCAGGCCTGATCGACGCTCGTCGCGAACTCATTTTCTGTTCGTTGGTATTAGTCGCCAAATACGACATAGATGTACTTATCGCCAAGCCGAACTCTTTCGGTTCGGCTTGGCGTCTGCTTTTTGCTCATCGCTCCCCTCGCACCCACCGGCCGCCTGGAGACGGTTCTGCTACCCGCACAGTTGTCGTAACTGATGATGTAACAGGCACCTATGTTTAGACTCGCGAGTGGACTCCGCCTGCCAACCCTAATCCATTGACGCCCAAGCCTCAACTTGTTATTGTAATAGAGACTCGTTCTCAATTAGGTTGCCCATACTTGTACACCAACAAGATGCAAGCGGCAGCGAAAGCAGGGCGGTTGCCCCAGCATGGGACCACGGTCCCGGGAATATATGACCTATGAAGGCGAACGTCGTCGGTTCCTCGACCTTGGCGGATATGACGATTGGTATGCACGCACGGGTCTCCAAAGTCCACGGCCAGCCGGCCCTGCGGCATCGGTTGCTGGAGATGGGGATGACCCCGGGCTGTTGTGTTCGGCTGGTCCGCGTCGCTCCACTGGGAGACCCGCTGGACTTCGAACTCCGCGGCTATCACCTCAGTCTCCGCCGCGACGAGGCTCGCAACGTTGTGGTCGAGGAACTTTGACAACGGGCGGCTTTACGCCCGCCGTGCTAGCCGGGACATGCCAATGACGCAAACTGTCGCGACTTCCGCTGGCCCTCGGTTCACCCGTGTGGCCGTCGCCGGCAACCCCAACTCCGGCAAAACCACGATCTTCAACGGTCTGACCGGTATGCGCCTCAAGGTCGGCAACTACGCCGGCGTGACCGTCGAACGCCGGGAAGGCCGTCTCCGTGGGGATCCCACGGGCCGCACCCTCTTAGTCGACATGCCTGGTACCTACAGCCTGGCGGCCCGCTCCCTCGATGAACGGATCGCCCGCGATGTGCTCTTGGGTTGGCAGCCGGGAGAGCCGCCGCCCGATGCCGTCATCGTCGTGCTCGACGCCTCCAACCTTGAACGTAACCTGTATCTGGCGACGCAGATCCTCGATCTGAACCTGCCCGTCGTCTTCCTGTGCAACATGATGGATATCGCTCGCCAGCGGGGCCTGACCATCAGCCTGTCGCGACTGGCCAAGGCCTTCGGCGTACCCGTCATCCCCACCATCGGCAACAAGTCCGAGGGCCTCGATGACATCGCGCCGGCCCTCCAGGAGGCCCTGGCCGGACCGGTCTCGCTCCGCCCCTTCTGTCCGATGCCTGAGGCTATCGAGCAGCACGCTGCCCAGCTCGGCCGCGTCCTGGTTCGTCACCGCCTGGCCGATGCTCGCACGGCTCGTGGCGCGGCGCTGCTCCTGCTACTGCGACCCAGCCAGGTCGAACACGAAATCGACGAGCCCTTGCCCGTCGAGGTCGATCAGGCCCTGCATGTTGCGCGAGTCGCCCTGGCTGTCGCTGGCTTCGACGACTTGTCTTCTTATCTCGTCCAGCGCCGCTACGAGTGGCTGGACGAGCGGCTCGCCAGTGTGATCCGCTACGCCCTCGTTCGCCGCGAGCACCTGTCCGATCGCATCGACCACGTGCTGACGCACAAGGTCTTCGGCCTGGTTGCCTTCGCCCTGGTGATGTTCGGCATGTTCGCCAGCATCTTCTGGCTCGCCGAGCCCGCCATGGGCCTGGTCGAAACCGTCGTGAGTTGGCTGCAGTCCCTGGTTCACGCGAAGCTGCCCGAGGGGGCTCTGAGCGACCTTCTCGCCGACGGCATCGTTGCCGGCGTGGGCAACATCGTGGTCTTCTTCCCCCAGATCTGCCTGCTGTTCCTGTTCATCGCGCTCCTGGAGGACACGGGCTATATGGCCCGCGCCGCCTTCCTGATGGACCGGATCATGCGCGGCGTCGGTCTGCACGGCAAGAGTTTCATCCCCTTGCTTTCAAGCATGGCCTGCACGGTCCCCGGCATCATGGCCACCCGCACGATCGAGAACCGCCGCGACCGCCTGGCGACCATCCTGGTCGCCCCGCTGATCGCCTGTTCCGCGCGCCTGCCGGTCTACTTCATCCTGATCGCCCTGATCTTCCCGAGCGAATCCGTCTGGACCAAGGCCGGCGTATTGGCCGCGATCTACCTGGCGGGCATCCTGTTGGCCCTGGGCATCGCCACGCTGCTCAAAAAGACCGTCCTTCGCGGTCCGACGCCGATGTTCGTCATGGAACTGCCGCCGTATCGCCTGCCCGACCCCTGGCCGGTCGTCCGCGTGGTCTGGGATCGCGGCCGGTCCTTCCTGGTCCGCGCCGGCACCTTCATCCTGGCCGCCAGCGTCCTGCTCTGGGCGATCTTCTACTGGCCGCATTCCTCCGACCTCTCGCCGGCTCCCGAGACGCACGAAATGCTCTCGCAGGCCCTGGCCGCGCCGCCGGCCGGGCAGGGGGGCGCCGTTGCCGAGTCGTTACCTCAAACCCTAGCCCCCAAACCCCAAGCCCTCGCTGCCGCCTCGCGCCAGCTCGAATACTCTCTGGCTGGCCGGCTCGGCAAGTTGATTGAACCGGCAATTCGCCCTCTGGGCTACGACTGGCGGATCGGCGTGGCAATCATTGCCAGTTTCACGGCCCGTGAGATCTTCGTCAGTACGATGGGCATCGTTTACAGCGTGGACGACGCCGGGAACGGTTCCGGTGTGCTGCGAACCCGTATGCAGGCCGCCGTCCGCCCCGACGGCTCGCCCGTCTTCTCCAAGGCCACCTGCCTGAGCCTGCTGGTCTTCTACTCCCTGGCCATGCAGTGCGTCAGCACCCTGGCCGTCACCTGGCGCGAATCCGGCTCCTGGCGCTGGCCGGCGTTCCTGTGGGGCTATATGGCCGTTCTCGCCTATGGTGCTGCCTTTGTGACCTATCACATTGCCGCCGCCTTCGGCCTGGCTGCTTAGTCTGAGGATTGAGACATGTGGCAGATCATTGTAGTTGCCGCCGTTGTCATCATCGCTCTGGCCTATGTCGTCCGTTCTCTCGCCCGCTCCGCCAAGGGCGAGGAGTGCGACTGCGGCACGGGCACTTGCTCTCTGCGAGAGCACCGCAGCCTGCCCTGCCAGACGGCCTCGCCCGCGATCTCTGCCGAATCTTTGGAGGAGTCCGCCCGCAATCTCGCCCGCAGGCACACGGATGCTGCTCGTTGAGCCTGTGTCCCCGGCTCAGTCGTTCCGCCTGCTCCGACTCCGGGTACTGTACCCCAGTTCCTCCCCCGTACGCTGGTCACTGTTTCTCCGCGGCCTCTCTCACGCCCTGTTCCACGCAATCGACGACCTCTTCCAGGCTGATCGCGAAGGCCCCCGCCTCGTCCGCTTCGTACGCCTTGCGCCACTCGCCGTAGCCTTCCTCGAACCCCTTCAGATCGCCGCCCTCGCCGGCCAGCCCCGTCACACTCTCCTGCAACTTGTCTTGCGTAATGGGAATGTGGCTGGCGTACGTGTTGAACCCGCTCTTGGCTTTGGCATTCGGGATTCTCAAGCCGACCAGTTTCACGTGAACCACCGGCCCGATCTTCTCCAGGGTCTCGATCTTCCCGATGATCACCCGCGAGCCGGTCTCTTTCGGCCGCGTCCTGTACTTCCAGACTTGCCCGACAGCGAACCCCGGCAGGCTCAGTCGTGCCGCTGGTGCCGGTGCCGCCGCCGGTGTCGGTGTTGGTGTCGCCGTCTTCTCGCACCCAAACAGGCCCACCAGTCCAATCAGCGACAGCAGGACGCACAGTGGCCTCATCTGTTCACTCCTCGTCCGGCTGCCAACTTGGTCGAACGCATATTCTGTCCGAAAAAAGGCCGGGCCTATCGCGGCCCGGCCTTCGTTTTGTGGTCTGCCTGCGTGAGCAGGGGCTACGCCGGCTTGCTTACCACGCTGTCCGGCGTTTCCGTCGGCACAACACGGACCGCCGTCGGCGGCGCCGCCGGCAGGCGGTACAGGATGATCAGGTACACCACCGCGAAGATGAAGGTGTAGATGCTGATGACCTGCGACATCGTCAGGCTCATCCCCGCAAGATTCCAGTCGGACGGGTTATCGCCGCGGATCATCTCCTCGATGTACCGGCCGACGGCGTAGAACAGGAAGATCAGCCCGAACACCATGCCCTGTTGCCGCCGCCGCATGAAGATCAAGTGCAGCAGCAGCGCGATCAGGAGGGCGTCGATCACCGCGTACAGTTGCGTCGGATGCACCGGCAGCGACTTGTGATGCTGCGCCAGGCTCGTTACGTCGCTGGGCGTCAACCCGTACTTCTCGTACGCGTACGACAGGTCGTAGTACTCCTTGCGGTGCGCGTCGGCCCGCTCCTTGGTCGCCCGCACCTCTTCCTGCAGCGCCGCGATCGTGGTCGCGTCGGACTTGTCCTTCTTCGCCTGCTCGAGGTCCTTTATGGCCTGCTCGTACTTTTGCTGGGGTGCCCGCAGCGCCTCAGCCGAAAGCCCGATGTGTTCGCGATGGATCGGTACCGGCAGACTGTAGTCCGTCGGCTGATACAGCAACTGCTCCGGTACGTTGAGCATCCCCTTCTGCCAGTGCTCCATGAACGGCGTGCTCTCCCAGCCGAACGGGAACTGCACCGCCCACGGCACTCTCTCGGTTGGTGCGCCCCAGCAGCAGCCGTTCAATAAGCAGCCCATCCGCCCGAATGCCAACCCCAACATCAGCGACGGTGTCAGAATGTCCAGGTACAGCCGGATCGAATGCTTCCCCCACATCAGGTACACCAGCGCACAGATCACCGCCAGCAGAAAACCGCCGTAGAACACCAGGCCGCCCGCTGTCACGTTGATCGCCGCCATCAACCGGTTCGGCTGCGAGGCGAAGTCTCGATCCCAGAACTGGATCACGTACAGCAATCGGGCTCCCACGATGCCCGAGATTAGCGAGATGAATCCCAGGTTCAAGATGACGTCCGGGTCGGCCTTGACCTTGCCGGCCCGATGCATTGCCCACCAGGTCGCCGCGAAAAAGCCCAGCATCATCATCAAGCCATATGACTTGATGCTGATCCCGATTGGCAGGTTCAACATGATTGGATGCATTTACACTCTCCAACATCGAGGTTGCTGCGATATCCGTCGTTTCTATAGGTCGGGCTGTGCCCGCCAGGCCTGCTAGCCGCTGATGCTTCCCCGGCTGGCTGCATGTTCGATCTCTCGCTCGACCGTGTTACCCTCACCCATCAGGGCGATTCGAACCGTGTGCTCGCCTAACTCCGCCGGCTCACAGTAGCCGAAGGCCATGATAATCACCTTGTCACCCGTCTGCACCAGCCGTGCCGCTGCCCCGTTGACGCTCACAACTCCCGTGCCGGCCGGCCCGTAGATCACGTATGTCTCGTGCCGCGTGCCGTTGTTGCAGTCCGCCACCAGGACGCACTCGAACTCACCGATGCCCGCTGCCCGGGCGATCCGCTCATCGATCGTGATACTGCCCTCGTAGTCCGGATCGACACTGGTTACCGTCGCCCGATGGATCTTGCCTCTCAACATCTTGAGGTACATTGTCTTTGGTCTTTCCTACGTAACATCCACGAGGAGGTTATCGATCAGCCGCGTCGCGCCAATCCGGATGGCCCCGGCCAGAAGTACCGTCCCGGCCAGCTCTTCCATCGGCTGCAACGTCTGGGCGTCGACCGCTTCGAGATAGTCAGTCGCAAACGGCCCAGCCGCCAAGACTACATCCCGCATGATAGCATTGATGCGACTGGATGTCTTGATGCCCTGGACGATCACATTTCGCCCGGCCTGGAGCGCATTGTACAGGCACAACGCCTGCTTGCGCTGTTCGACCGATAGGAACGCGTTTCGGCTGGACATCGCCAGCCCGTCCCCCTCGCGAATCGTCGGGCATACGACGATCTGGAGCGGGACGTTCAAATCTGCGACCATCCGCTTGAGCACTGTTACCTGCTGGGCGTCCTTCTGCCCGAAGTACGTCAGGTCCGGCTGCACGATGTTGAACAGCTTCGCGACCACCGTGCACACCCCGTCGAAGTGCCCGGGCCGAAACGTACCGCACAGCCGCTCGGTCAGCTTCGCTACGTGGATGAGAGTCTGCGTCCCACCGCCGTACATCTCCGCATCCGCCGGAGCGAACACATAGTCCACCCCCTCGCGCCCGCACCGGTCCAGATCCAACGGCAGTTGCCGCGGATATTTGTTGAAATCCTCGTTGGGTCCAAACTGCGTCGGATTGACGTAAACGCTGGCCACCACGACGTTGCACTCGCTTCGCGCCCGCTTCAGCAGGCTGGCATGACCGGCGTGCAGGGCCCCCATGGTCGGCACCAGACCGACCCGGCTGCCGTTGGCCTTGTATGGCTTCATCGCCTGCCGCATCTCGGCGATTGTGCGAATGAGAACCGGCTGTTTGCCCGGCATAACGGAATCCTCTACTGATACAGCGTTAGCGGCCCTAAGCATGGTCTGGCAATCGCTCCAGCAATTCTCGAACCGGCCGACCCAGCACCGGGTGAAACGCCTCCGGTGCGATTGCCGCCAGCGGTTCGAGCACGAACCGTCGCCGGTGCATCCGCGGGTGCGGCACGATCAACTCCGCCGTGGCAATCACGGCCTGATCATATAGTAATAGGTCCAGGTCGATCGCCCGATCGGCGTTGACTGGCCGGTCCGCTGCGGCCGGGCGACCCATTTCCTCCTCGATCCGCTCCAGTTGCCTGCGCAGGGCGAACGGGCTCAGGCTCGTCTGCACGGCGATTACGGCGTTCAAATACTCGGGTGCGTCCGGGTGGCAACCCTCGGCGGCATATGAGGTAAACGGGCTTTGCGCCGCTATGCGGCAGCCTTCCAACCGGGCGAGCCGTTCAATGGCGCCTGCGAGGTTTGCCTCGCGGGTTCCGAGGTTGCTGCCCAAGGCAATGTATGCTTCGTGCTGGCCGTTCATCGGTTCCTGACTCAAGCGCCCGAGGCGGTATCGCAACTACCTGCCTGGCCCTGAATTTAAACGGTACATCCTATCGGTACCTGCTGGGGCTGGCAATCATAGGCAGGTCCGATATCCCGACGGCAAACGGCGGGGTTCGATTCGTCCGCAAGCCTTGTATATGATGATATTACGTTTGCATGGCCCGGCGGGTCCCTGGAGGTAGCCAACGTGCAGCCACGGTCTTACAGCATTGTTATCGCTAGACTCCTTGCCGCTGGGATCCTGGCGGCGGGTCTGGTCGGGTGCGATCGGCGGAAAGAGCCTGCTTCTTCGCAATCGACCGGCTCGCAACCCGCGGCCCAGCCGACGCTTGCGGCCAGTGTCTTTCCGATCGCCGACTTGGTTGACCAGGTCGCAGGGAACCGCTGGCGGGTCGTGACGCTCTTGCCGCCGGGGCGGAATCCGCACGGATACGCCCTGCGGCCTTCCGAGGCGGAACCCCTTGTGCATGCGAAGGTTGTGTTCACAGCAGGGCGGGGGCTCGACGGTTGGGCGGTCCGTGCGGCCCACGGAATGAATGAGCAGGCCAAGGTCATTGTGTTGACGGAATCACTGGGTTTGGGGGATTCTGGAGCCGGCGAGTCTGCCACCAACGGCGCCACTAAACAGCTTGGCGACGGACACGAAGACGACGCGGGAGAGGCCTCCGGCGGCGCGGAGCACGCGCACGGCGGAATGGACCCGCACATCTGGTTGGACCCGCAGCTGGCTGGTCGGATTGCCGACTTGGCGGCGGAGGAACTGACTCGCCTGGACCCGGCTGGTCGGGAGACCTACCAGGCGAACCTGGCGAGTTTGAAGCAGAAACTGGCGAAACTGGATGAGGAATATCGACAGACGCTGTCGGGCTGCCGGATTCGCACCCTGGTCGTTTTTCATCCGGGGTACGGGTACCTGGCCCGGCGGTACGACCTCGAGCAGGTGCCGATCGTGACCGGCGGAAGCGCCAAGCCGGCCGCGGTCGAGCAGATTGCCGCGCGGATCCAGCAGGAGAACATCCGTGCGGTCTACCGCGAGCCGCAGTTTGAGTCCAAGTGGGTCGAGTTCATCAGCCGACGGACCGGCGCGAAGGTCCTGGTGCTCGACCCGCAGGGCCACGCCGGCAAGGTGGGCTATGACAGCTATTTCGCCATGATGCGCAGCAACCTGGCAGCCTTGAAGGAGGGCCTGGACTGTGGGCAGTGACCGGCAGGCCCGCAAGGGCGGACAGACACGGGCCAACTATATCGGCGACATGCACGTCGGGGACGAGGCGATCTGCGTTCGCGATCTGACCTACGTTTACCCGGATGGCTCGGTGGCGCTCAAGGACATCAACCTGCACGTGCAGGCCGGCAGCAGCCTGGCCGTGATCGGGCCCAACGGGGCGGGCAAGACGACCCTGCTCAAGATCCTGCTGGGGCTGCTCACGGACTACCGGGGCAGCGTGACGGTCCTGGGACTTTCCCCTGACCAGGCCCGGCGGGCGGGGGCACTGTTGAGCTACGTGCCTCAGCGGGCGACGGTCAACTGGCTCTTCCCGATCCGCGTGCGCGAGGCTGTGCAGTTGGGTCTTATCGGCCGGACGCCCTTGCTGCGGCGGTACCGGCCCGAGGACCTGCAGTATGTCGAGCACGTGCTGGAGGTGCTGGACATCATGGCGATCGCGGACAAGCCCGTCGGCTCGCTATCGGGCGGGCAGCAGCAGCGGGTCTTGATTGGCCGGGCGCTGGCGCCGCGTCCGAAGGTGCTGCTGCTGGACGAGCCGATGGTGGGCGTGGACGAGCCGACGCAGCAGATGTTCCACTCGCTGATGACCCACCTGCAGCAGGAATTCGAGCTGACGCTGGTGATCGTCTCGCACGACCTGCGGGCGGTGCTGACCAGTTGCCAGCGGGTGGCGTGCTTGAACCAGATGCTGCACTTTCACGACTTCCCGGAGCATTTGCACCAGGACGTGCTGACACGTGTGTTTCACTGCGAATTACAGGACTGGCCGCGGCATGGGCATGGGTAGAGGATCGTCGAGGGCTGTTACTGGTTATTGGTCACTGGTTATTCCCGGACGCAGCCACCATGGCCGGGCGCTCTTATCAACAAAGAACAAGTGACCAATCCCGCTGACCCAACAGCGAGCCTCACTCTCGCACACGGATATATAGTATGAATACCGAACTGCTCTACGCCTTTCGCTATGCCTTTCTTGCCGGGGCGGCCGTAGCCATCGCCTGCTCGCTGCTGAGTCCGTTTATCGTCTACAAGCGGATGGCGTTTATCGGCGAGGGAGTCAGCCACGCGGGCTTCGGCGGGATCGGGCTGGCGTTTCTGGCGAGCGTCTGGATTCCGCAGGCGACCAGTTCGGGCTGGATCGATGTGGTCCTGGCCCTGAGCTGCGCCGCCACAGCGCTGATCATCGGGCGATTATCAGCCTCGGCCGGGATCGAGAGCGACTCCGCCATTGGCGTGGGACTGGTGGTGGCGATGGCGATCGGTATCGCAGGCATGGACTTATATTCGTACTTGCGCCCGGACGCCTGGCAGCCTGACGTGCACGGCCTGCTGTTCGGGGACATCTTCAGCGCCGATCCGGGGGCGACGGCGTGGGCGTGGGTCGTAGCATTGCTGACGGCGGTACTTATCGGAACAGCCTATAAGCAGCTTATTTTCTATACGTTCGATGAAGAGGGGGCGCACAGTTTCGGCATGCCGGTGGGGGCGCTGCGCAGCGCGTTCCTGGTGGTGATGGCGCTGGCGATCGTGGCGGCGATGCGGCTGGTGGGCGTGGTGTTGGTGACGGCGCTGCTGGTGATGCCGGGGCTGATCGGCCGAAGCCTGGCGACGAGCTTTCGGGGGGCTCTCATCGGGTCGCTGGCGGCTGGGTTGGCGGGCATGCTCGCAGGTCTTTTCCTGGTGGTGGGCCTCAAGCAGTTCAGCAGCGGACCGGTGCTGGTGCTGGTGTTCACGCTGATGCTCGCGGGGGCGATTGGTTATCGGAAGGCGCATGGACGCTGGCGGCAGGCGCGAGCCGGGTAGTGGGGAGAACCGCAGGCCCGCGTCGTGAGCAGCAGCGACAACGGTAACGACTATTGCGGCGGCGCCCCTCGACTCGCTTAGGCTCGCTCGGGACGAGGCGGCCGACGACCCGGCTTCGCCCAACAACGGCTACGCCGGGGCAAGCGACAAGATTATCGGGCGATCAGAAGGCCAGTGGCATTTGACAAAGACAACAACGGCGCGGGTCGCTCGGGCCATGCCCACCCCGCATGAGTCATCACTGGCCGGGCCAATGACAACAACAGCCAAAACAACAAATCTCCTCGACTGACGTCTCGGGCTCGTTGCGTGGGAGGGGGCCGCAGGGGCCCCCTGGACCAAGAAGCAAATAGCCCTGCCGCCTCGTGCATGCACGTCTTTATCGGTCAGACCGCACAAGCCGCTGACGCCCCGGTTGTCCGCGGTACGACCACAACCACCACGACGGCTGTCACTCCAGGCGGATGTCGTGTGCCCTCGGAATCGCGCGTCACTGTCGAGCGAAAAAAAAGGCCTCCTTCCGATAACGCCGGTTGCGCAAGAGTTGCGGGCACTTATCGGGCCTTGTTATGTTTTACTGTAATGAACAACAGGAGGGGGCTGCGCGGGATTTTCGGAATTTGCGGAATTCCTAAAGCGAGGCCGAACCCTTGTCGATTCAGGCAGTGCGACGAGAAGAGACACGACGTCTCGGCAAGACCGCACGGATGCGTGGTCGCGTGTGGCATGCTGCTGGAGAGCAGCGGGACCGATGGGTCGGACTGTGCCTAACGGCCTGGCGGTTGGTTTGCGGGTAGAACTGGCAAGGACATTTGCAGTACAAGGTCGCCCGCGGCTGGAGCAAACCAGCCGCCTGGCGGGCACCGGCCAAGCGTGAGGAAACTCACACGGCCAGATAAGTGCCCGATTCAGAATGAGGAGGCGCAAAAGTATGAGTCGCATTAACACCAACGTAAGCGCGATGATCGCGGCCCGAAACCTGACGAGCAATCAGGCTTCGATGAACACGTCTCTGCAGCGGTTGTCGACGGGTCTGCGGATCAACTCCGGTAAGGATGATCCGGCAGGCTTGATCGCATCCGAGAACCTGCGGAGCGAGAAGACGGCCATCAATGCCGCCGTCGACAATGCCGGGCGGGCCAGCAACATGGTCGCGGTCGCCGAGGGTGGTCTGCAGGAAGTCAACGACCTGCTGATCCAGTTGGAAGACCTGACCGACCGCTCCGCCAGCACGGCCGCGATGTCCAACGAGGAAACGGCCGCGAACCAGCTGCAGATCGATTCGATCCTCGATTCGGTCAACCGGATCGCCAACACGACCAGTTTCCAGGGCAAGAAGTTGCTCAACGGCGACTTCGATTACGCCACCAGCGGTGCAGCGGTCGGCGATCAGGTCACGGCCGTGAAGATCAACTCCGCGAAGATTTCGGAGACCGCCGCGCGCAACGTCGTGATCGATCTGAAGACCTCGGCCCTGACGGCCACGGGCCTGTGGAAGACGGCGGGCCTGAGCGCCGCCGGGTCGCTGACCATCCAAATCGCCGGCAACTACGGCACCGAGAACATCACTTTCGGCGGCAGCGCCAAGATCGCGGACATGGTTACCGCCGTCAACCAGGCGAAAGAGCTGACCGGCGTGTCGGCCGTCGCCAACGCCAGCGGCGTGGCCTTGAACAGCGTCGGGTATGGCAAGAGTTCCTTCGTGACCGTCTCGAAGGTGGGTGGCACCGACATCAGCCTGTCAGCCACGATCTCGAAGAAGGGTCAGGACGCCCAGGTTACCATCAACGGCACCACCGCCATCACCGATGGCCTCAATGCCTCGATCCGCACGTCCTCTTTGAGCGTGGACTTGGTGCTCAGTGCGAAGTTCGGCAGCGGCGCGCATGCCAGCGGCAAGCAGGCCTCGTTCGATGTCACCGGCGGCGGCGCCAATTTCAGTTTGGCGGCGGAAGTATCCCTGGCGGGCCGGGAGAGCCTTGGCCTGCAGTCGGTCACGACGGCCAAGTTGGGCGACGCCAATACCGGCTTCCTGTCCACCCTGGGCAGCGGCCAGAGCAACCAGCTCAGTGCGAAGAACTTCGGCACCGGCCAGAAGATCATCCGCGAGGCGATCAGGCAGGTCTCGAGCCTGCGTGGCCGGCTCGGTTCGTTCCAGAAGGAAACGATCCAGAGCACGATCAACTCGCTGAAGGTCGCCTATGAGAACACCGCGGCCGCCGAGAGTGCGATCCGCGATGCCG
>JANYLN010000046.1 GCA_025357795.1 Planctomycetota bacterium | reverse complement strand
GTTTCGGGAGCCGGATCTTCTCGTGGCGCACATTGGATCGATCAAAGAACACGAGTTCGCCTCGCCTGATACCCTGCGGGCAGTAGAAAAAGAGGTTGCCGACGCCGGCCGGGACAAGAAACGCCGCGAGCGAGGGGAGTGGTACTACGCCAATCATCTCGGTTTGCTCGGCACCCTGACGATGCTGGACAAGCTCAAGCCAAAGGCCGCGATCATCAGCGAGTTCGGCGCGGAGTTGAAGGACTTCCGTATGGATCTGGTATCGAGGCTGGGGCAAGCCTTACACGACAAGCAGGAATACGAAGAACAACCGCTACCCCGCACGCCCGTCATCGCAGGGGATTTGACGATCGTCTACCATATCGCCGACGGCACATTCCTGTGCCATGACAACTGCACATTCAAGGCCCCGGAGAATCTGTATTGCAGGGAGGCCATCGAGTGGAAGCCGAAGCGGGACCCTACGAAAGAGGGATATGAGAACGAGAAGGGAACGCAGAACCGGGTGCACCTGTTTTCATCGCTCCAGAAGCCGCCGCACAGCGATATGGACATGGTTGCAGGTTACTACCTGCAATTGGCTGAGAGGAAGCTGCCTTACTTCAAGCAGCACAAACCCTAACCCGTCGGCGTTCCTAGGGGTCAGTGGTGGCCGGGGTGGTTGTCGGTGGGGGTGCAGGGCCATTCGGGTCAGCGCTTGAGTAGTGATTAGGGGTTGATGGCCGGCTGGGGTGGTGGTGGTCTGGGGGTATGGCTCGGCCCTTACGCATCGAACTGGAGAACGGTCTGTACCATGTGACCTCCCGCGGCAACGACCGCCAGGTCATCTTCCGCGATCCGACGGATTTCCAGCAGCGGCTGGAGTAGCTGCGTCGGACGGTCGAGGTGCATGACTGGCGGCTGCACGCCTTCGCCCTGATGAACAACCACGACCACCTGTTCGTCGAGACGCCGGGGGCGAACCTCGCGGCGGGGATGCAGTTCCTCAACGGCAGCTACACGAGTTGGTTCAACCGGCGGCATGAGCGGGTCGGCCACCTGTTCCAGGGCCGTTACAAGGCGGTGCTCATCGAGGACGAGGGACACTTTTGGGAGGTCTCCCGCTACATTCATCTGAACCCGGTGCGGGCCCGGCTGACGGACCGGCCCGAACGGTGGGCCTGGAGCAGCTACGCGGGGTATTTCTCGCCCAGGCGCTGCCTGCGTTGGAGGGCCAGGCTGCTAATCACTAATCAAGCTCTGACCCCATTTGCTCCCCGGCGGCGGAGCGGGCGGGCGGCGGCTGGCGGGGATGGTCGGGATCATGATGCCGCGCGGTTGATTGGCTGGGATTCGTCGGCGAGCGTCTGGGGGGAGAGTTTGGCGCGCTGGCGGATCCAGGTTTGGGCCAGGTCGCGTTCGTCGTCGGGGCGGGCCATGAGGAAGGCGCAGACGAGCTGGCGGGCCTTGTCGAGCCACCAGGCGCTGAATTTGCCGGCAGGGATCTGGCCGCGGTAGACGACCTGCTGGGCGTCCTTGGGGTCGCCCCAGAGTTCCCAGGAGAGGTCGAATTCGTCGGAGAAGAAGTACGACAGGTGCTTGTAGGGCTCGCGGCGGCCGGAGAGGGCGCGGCCCGCGTACACGCCCTGGGAGACGGCGTTGTCCCAGTGTTCGAGGCGGCGGGGCTTGTCGAAGACGAGGTCGTTGAAGCGGGCGACGTCGCCTGCGGCGAAGACGTCGTCGATGCCGGTGGCGAGGTACTCGTCCACTACGATGCCGTCGTCGATCCGCAGGCCGGTGGCTTCGAGGATGTCGGTCACGGGTTCGACGCCGATGCCGGCGACGACGAGGTCGGCTGGGAGGGATTCGCCGGATTCGAGGACGACGCGTTCAAGGCGGCCCGTACCTTCGAGGCGGGCGAGCCTCTTTTGCGGGAGGAGTCTCACACCGCGGGTGCGGTAGTAGCCCTCGAAGAAGACGGCCATCTCGGGGGTGAAGACGCGGGTGAGCAGGTGCTCGTCGGGGAAGACCATCGTCACATCGAGGCCGCGGTCGGAGAGGACGGCGGCGACCTCGGTGCCGATGTAGCCTCCGCCGATGATGACGGCGCGGCGAGCACCGCCCTGCCAGGCGGCGCGGATGCGTTTGGAGTCCTCCAGCCAGCGGAGGTAGAACAGGCCGGGCAGGTCGGCGCCGGGGACGTGCAGTTTCTTCGGGCGGGTGCCGGTGGCGATCAGCAAGCGGTCGTAGGTGATTTCCTCCCCTGAGGCGGTGCGAAGGAGGCGCTTGGGGAGGTCTACGTGCGTGACGGCGGTATTGAGGCGGACATCGATGCCGTGCTGCTGGTAGAAGGGGGGCTTGTTGATGTAGACGGAGTCCTCGTCTTTCTGGCCGGCGAGGAACTTCTTGGACAGCGGCGGGCGCTCGACAGGGAGGGCGCTATCGGCTGAGAGGATGCAGAGCTGGCCGGGACGGATGGCCTGCTCGACAAGTTCCTTGGCGGCATAGCCTGCGACCATGCCGCCGCCGAGGATGAGGTAGGTGTAGTGGGTCATCGGATGGCTCCTGAGGGTACGGCAACGGCGCCGGCGGAAGCGGGGACTGCCCGCGGCACGTGAAGGCGACACGGCGGACGCGGCTGAGCCCTGTCAACCATTGATTATCTCCGGGCCGTTGGGGTGGAGGACCTGTCGCTACAAGCGGCGTGCCAGCGCGGCTAGTAAGCGGGGCGATTGTGCCGCCGCTGCCTGGCCGCGCTGGCGGAGGTCCTACACAGATCAGTACTGATCGGTCTGGCCGCCGCTGCCGCCCGCACCACCCTGGAAGCGACCCTGGTCCGGCTGCTGATACTGGCCGTCCTGGGGCGATTGGGCGCCATAGTACCGATCGAGCTGGTCGCGCCAGGAGCGATCGGACATATCGGGCCAGCTATCGCGCTTGAAGCTGGGGGCGTTCTCAAGTTTGTCCTTGGTGGTGTTGAGCACGAACGTCTGGCGGCTGGGGTTGTAGTCGAGGGCCTGCCAGGGCACGGCGTGGAGTTTCTCGCCGACGCCGAGGAAGCCGCCGCCGGCCTTGAAGATGGCGTATTCGACCTTGCCGGTGCGAGTGTCGATCACGAGGTTGTCGATATCAGCGAGGCGCCGGCCCTGGGGGTTCTGCAGGGACTTGTCCATGAGTTGGCTGGCGCGGATGAAGCCGGTCCTGGAGGAGGGCTGAGCGGCGTCGGCGGCATCATAGGCGACGACTTGATAGACGATGAGCTGCGATTCATCCTTGTCATCGGAGTACTGCTTGTCATCGGAGTACTTGTCGCCTGAGGAGGAGCCGCGTTGTTGGGAGTGGTCGTAGGACTGGCCCTCGCCCTGCCCTTGCATCTGGCTCTGCCAGAGGGGTTGGCCCTGGTTGCCGCGGAGCTGGACCTGGCCTTGGTCGGTGCGCAGCTGAGTGGCGACGAGGTGCTGGCGGCCGGCGTGGCCGATCAGCGAGCCGCGGACGGAGACCTTGTCGCCGACCTGCAGGTCGATGTCACGGTCGTGCAGGACCTGGGGCGGGGCGAGGTCGACCACGACGGTGCGGCCTTCCTCGGTGGCCAGGGTGATCTGCTGGAGCCCCTGGTGCATGCGGCTCATCGAGACGTTTGTGATGCGGCCGGAAAGCATCTGCACGGTATTGGGATCGAACTGCAACTGCTGGGCGCTGCCTTGGGTGCCGCCGAGGCCTTGGCCCCCGACGACCCCCTGCTGCTGGTAGTAGGAATGGACGCGCTGGTGCCAGTTGGAGCTGCTGAGGTCAGGCCAGCTGTCGCGTTCGAAATTGGGCGCGCCGGCGAGTTTGTCCTCGCCGAGGTTGAGGATGAAGCGCTCGTTCTGGTCGCTGTAGCGGAGGGTCTCCCAGGGCACGGGGTAGAGTTTGGCGCCGACGCCGAGGACTCCGCCGCGCGAGAGTACGACGTACAGGACCTTGCCGCTGCTCGGGTCGATCACCATGTCGGTGACGCTACCGAGGTTCTGGCCCTGCTGATTGTCGACCTTGGTGCCGATCAGGTCACTGGCATTGCCTAGTTCATGCTGCATGGACCTGCCATGACGCGCATGCTGCGCCGGGCTGCTGGCGACCAGCAGCAGGCAGAGCATGGCACTGGCCGCGAGGAGCGTTCCGAGCCTTGTCATTCTGTGTCCCCCTTATATCTGAGATACGGGTACCCATCGGTTCCATTTCCGGACAAACACGCACGGACGTTACGCTGCGATGATGCTGCCTCTACGGATGAGACGACTACATAATTATTGGGTTGGGGCAAATCGAGTCAAGTGGGCGGGACGAGATGCCGGGCAGGGATTCTACTTTCCTGTAAACCCCTACGGCATGTCCTGGCAACACGACACTGTGGCAGGGGAGACTCCTCATGCGATGCCGCGCGGGCGCTTGGGCCGCTGCTGTGTGGCGCGGCGAAACAGGGCGCCACATGCCGGCGCGCCGGGCGAGTTTGTGAATCCTCTCACGCGGTGGCAGGTCAGTGGGGCACAAGGTGTTTGAAGAACCACTGCTGGGCCAGGCGGGCGACCGCCTCGAGGGCGCCGGGTTCCTCAAACAGGTGCGTGGCACCCGGGATGATCTCCATGTGGGTCTCGGCAGGGATCTGCGACTGGGACATCTGGTTGAGTTGGACGACCAGGGTGTCGCTGCCGCCGACGATGAACAACGTGGGGGCGCGGACGCGGGTCAGCGCGAGCTTGGCGAGGTCGGGCCGGCCCGCGTGGGAGACGACCGCGCCGACGGTACTGGGCCGATCGCCGGCGGCGATCAGGGCGGCCCCGGCGCCGGTACTGGCGCCGAAGTAGCCGATGCGGAGATGGCGGGTCTGGTCCTGCTGAGCCAGCCAGTCCGAGGTCACGAGGATCCGCTCGGCGAGCATGCCGACGTCGAAGCCCAGGTGCGAGGTTTCGAGGTCGACGGCCTCCTCCTCGGGGGTCAGCAGATCGATCAGCAGCGTCGCCAGGCAAGCCTCGCGGAGGACGTGGGCGACGTAGCGGTTGCGCGGGCTGAGGTAGCTGCTACCGCTGCCGTGGGCGAAGAGCACAACGCCCTGCGCCCCGACGGGCACCCCCAGGCAGCCCTCGAGAATGACGGAGCCGGTAGCGACCTGGACCGGTTGCTCTTCATGCCTGTATTCGGTCGCTTCGATCATGTGGTGTACTCCTGTATCGGATCAATCTCCCTGGCGGGCGCTACTTTGGGGCTGCTCTTGCCGCCAGCGCCGGTTATGGCGGGCGCGCTGCCAGCCGGGGTCTTCGCCGACGCCGATGGTCAGATCAATCTCGGCGGGTTCCTGGCGCTGGGGATTCTGCCGCGACTCGATGGTGGCGAGGTCGTCTGTAGCATCAGGGTTGCGCTGCGGGTCGGAGGGCTGGCTGGGCAGTTCGCCCTCGGGCAGGTCCTGGCGGTATTCCAGCGGTTCCTGGGTAATGGTCTGTTGGGCTCGTTCGGACACGATAAGGCTCCTTGCTCAACAGTAGACCCGAAACGGGCCCGTTTCCGGGAGATCGCTCGGCTTGGGGGTTGCGTCGATGGCATTACGGCCCGGGCTTTGGGCGAAGGTGCTGGCCGGCATCGGGTTCGTCATTTTACGAAGCAGGCTGCTACACGTGCACGCGGCGGCTGAGGAGTTCGCGGACTTCCTGGTCGGTCGTCTGGGAGAACTCCTCGTACCAAAGCCCGACGGCGTAGAACGGTTCGGGGGTCATCGCGCAGATGATCTCATCGACCTGCTCACGGAGGTCCTCGCAGGTCGAGGCGGCGGTTCGCGGCGTGCACGGCGACGACGATCCGGGGGGGCGGCGGCGTACCTGGCGAGGCGGCGTTTCGGGCATGGTGCGGGCCGGACGGCCGCCGGTCTCGGCTATGCCGACGCCAGCAGCGTGACGCGGGCGATTCGGCGGGTGGAGGGGCAACTTGGGCATCTGGGCAAGGCGCTGGCTGCGTTGGAGCGCCAGGCTGCTAATCACTACTCAAGCTCTGACCCCATTTGTTGCCCATTTGTTGCCTTGCATCCGCTCGCTTTTTCACGGGTTCTTATATCATAGGCGTGCAGTACCCATCACAGCAGCGGCCCGGCCTGCCAGCCTGCGCAGCCTTCCCGGATGAGTTGAGTCGCGGAACCTCCCTCGGTATGCTGCAGGCCATCGCAACAAA
>JANYLN010000030.1 GCA_025357795.1 Planctomycetota bacterium | reverse complement strand
CGCTCATCGAACCGGACGTGCGGATTTCCCGCATCCAGCTCTCGTCCAAGAGAGTCACGCTTTCGCCTACGGGAAGGCCCGCGTTAGCCCAGGGCAATCGCGCCAGCCCAGCTCGCCCATCCAGTCCAGATTCACGCTGCCACCGACTGGCCCAGACCTGTTTGGTGGCGCCGTTGGTGGCACCCACTCCGTATCCGAATTGCCTCATCGCTCCCGCCCAGCTCGCGCATCCAGCCCATCTTCACGCTGCCACCGACTGGCCCAACCCCGTTTGGTGGCGCCGTTGGTGGCACCCACCCCGTGTCCGGAATTCCCCTCGCCGCTCCCGCCCAGCTCGCCCATCCAGCCCAGCTTCACGCCGCACTCGCCTGGCCTAGACCCGTTTGGTGGCGCCGTTGGTGGCAGACCCGCCGGCTCCAGAATCAGCCGTGGGTCACCGTCTTACCCCTTCACCGCTATGGGCGCGTAGTACCTTGTTCTATGTGAGAAGCCAACTCATACCCATTCCACCAGCGGCCGTCATTGGCGATTGTGTATATCGGCTACGCCTATTCTGCTTTGCAGACGGGCACCCGGGAGCGGTAGAATAAATAAATCACAGGGAACCGGCCGGCCGCGGAAGTGTGCATGGCACACCGCCAACGCAACCTGATCGGAGTGAGCACCCATGAGCCGCATCGTCTCGCAAAAGCCTGCACCGCAGTCCGCCTGGTCGGTTGCCCTGCACAGCCTCTGGCAGGACGTCCTGGGCGCCCTCTGGCGGCTGGGGCCGGGCAACCCGATCGCCGACCGCACCGTCAGTACCGCCAGCAAACGGACCCGCCATTTCTACATCCGCCTGGCGTACGTGGGCGTGCTGCTGCTGATCGCTGGCATCAACTTCATGCAGGTCACCAGCGGACCGGCCGGCCTGGCGGAACTGGCAAAGCTCAACAGCCAGACCTTCGCGTACGTCTCGTTCGCTCAATTGCTGATGATGTGCCTGCTGGCGCCGATCTTTGCGGCCGGGGCGGTCCAGCAGCAACGCGACGCCGATACCTTCAACGTCCTGCTGACCACGCCGCTGACCAACGGGCAGATCGTTCTGGGGACCCTGCTGGGACGCCTTTTCTTCGTGATGGCGCTGCTGCTGTCGGGCCTGCCGATCTTCCTGCTTACAATGCTCTACGGCGGCGTGACCGCCCGCGAGATCCTCTTGAGCTTCAGCCTGGCGGCGATGGCGGGCTTGTCGATGGCCTCGCTGGCGATCTGCGTGGGCATGTTCGGGGTAGGGGCGAGGCAGGGGGTCTTCTCGTTCTACATCATGGTGGGCTTCTACCTGGTAGCCGGCGTGGCCCTGGCCCAGTTCTTCCCGCTACAGTCCGCGCCGACCGCCCCGATCGGCACGTCGCTGGCGGGGATCCGCCAGATGCCCGTCTACGCCTGGGCGCACCCCGTTCTGGCGTTGTATTCCGTACTGGGCTTTACCCCGGCCCCGCCTTACAGTGCGGTGGCACACCTGCCGTGGCCTTTCCCATTCCTGCTGAGTGAGCCCGCCCTGGGGTTCCTGGCGACGGCCTTCGTGCTCAGCATCCTGCTGACGATCACTGCCATGTTCGCGGTCCGCCGCCCCGCCAGGCAGGGCGAGCCGAGCATGGTCGGCCGACTGATCGGTGCGATCCTGCCGGCCAGGATCGCCAAACGCAACGGCGAGAGTCTTCGACGGGTCCGCCACGTCTGGCACAACCCGGTCGCCTGGCGCGAAGCGGTGGCCCGGGCGTCCACCCCCAGCCAGCGGATCATGCGGTGGTTCATCTTCATTGCCGGATCGGCCGCGGCGGTATTCCTGCTACTGTACTGGCACTCGATCCCCTTGACCCAACGGGGAACCTACCAGCCCCAGATGCAGAACATGCTGATCGCGACGCTGGTGATCGAGGTGGTGGTCGCCATGGTCGCTGCCGCCAGTGCCGCCGGCACCGCCATCGCCCGCGACCGGGAAAACGGCACCTTCGAACTGATGCAGACCACGCCCTTGACCAGCGCCTACATCCTCAAGGGCAAACTGCGCGGCCTGGTGACCCTGTCGGCCCCGCTGCTGGCGGTGCCGACTCTCACAGCCCTGCTGTTTACACTGATGGGCCTGGGCAAGGCCCGTTCGGCGATGCTGATCAGCCCGGCCAGCGTGATCGCGATTCCGCTGGTCCTGCTGACGCACATCGCGGTAGTGGCGATCATCGGCATGCACATCTCGCTGCGGCAGAAGAGCACCACCAAGGCCGTCTTGATGAGCGTCGGCGTGACGATGCTGGTTTACCTGCCGCTGACGCTGATGTGCTCGGCGGTTGGCGAGACCTGGTCGATCTTCGCCGCCCTCAACCCGATCATGTTCATCTACGGCTGCGTGGACACCAAGAACGTGATGGGCGCGTCGTTCGTGAGCGACATCGGCACCGAGATCATCTGGATGCTGCTGATCGCCGCGATCGGTTCGGCCGCGATCCTGATCGGCGTTTGGCAGGGCTACGTCAGCATGGTGAAGAACTTCGATTTCACGCTGCGCAGGCAGACGTAGAACGGCTGTTATCCGTACCCCAGTTCCTCCAGGTCCTCTTCATCGAACCCGAAGTGGTGCCCGATCTCGTGCAGCAGGGTGATGCGGATCTGCTCGATCATCTCGTCGCGGTCCTGGCAGATCCGCTCGATGTTTTTCTTGAACAGAATGATCCGGGCGGGCATCTCGACGATCTGGTTGACGCTCCGATCGGGCAGCGGGATGCCGCGGTACAGGCCCAGCAAGCCATGTTTCGTGCTCTCCACCTCTTGCTGCATCTGCTTATCGGGCAGGTCCATCACGTCGATGAGGACCTCATCGAGGTGCTCGAGGAACTGCTCGGGCAACTCGTCGATGGCGACCTCGATCACTTCGTCAAAGTTACGGTCGCTCAGGTGCATGGCTTGGCTGGTCCCTCGAAAGGCCGTACAATTCGGATGCCGCATCCGTACCTCTTACTCTACCAATAATAGGAGCATAGACAATGCACGCGCAATCGCTGGGCAAGGTGTCGCGGGCGCTCGGGATGATCCTCCTGGTCGCAGGGATGGCCGGTTGCCGGCCGGCCGGCGGGGTCAAACTCTCGCTGATCCCGGCCGACAAGACTCTCGAAGAGCGGACCGTCATCCGCGAGGCGGCCTTCGCCCCCAAGATCGCCATGGTGGATATCAGCGGCATGCTGCTGGACCAGCAGATCAACCAAATGTTCTCCGAAGGCGAGAACCCCGTTTCGCTCACCCAGGAGCAGCTCAAGAAGGCCGCCGACGACCCAACCGTCAAGGCCGTGATCCTGCGGATCAACTCGCCGGGCGGCACCGTCACCGCCAGCCAGATCATCCACGACGAGGTGACCCGCTTCAAGGCCAAGACCCACAAGCCTGTCATCACGATGATGATGGACGTGACCGCCAGCGGCGGCTACTACGTCGCCTGCGCGTCGGACCGCATCGTTGCCTACCCGACCACGATCACCGGCAGCATCGGCGTGATCATGCAGTTGTTCAGCCTCCAGGGCTCGCTGGAGGCCATCCACATGAAGACCTATGCGATCAAGTCCGGGCCGTACAAGGACGCCGGCTCGCCGCTGCGCGATCTGCAGCCCAACGAGCGCGAGTACTTCGAGTCGATCGTCAATCGCTTCTACAAACTGTTCCTCACCGTCGTGGCCAAGGGCCGACCCAATATGTCTGCCGAACAGATCAAGGGTCTGGCCGACGGCCGGGTCTATACCGGTGAGGAGGCCCTGGCCAACGGCTTGGTCGACGAGATCGGCAGCGTCTACACCGCCGTTGACTATCTCAAGGCCAAGACCGGCCACGGCAAGATGAACGTGGTGGTCTACCACAGGCCGATGGAGTGGAAGCCCAATATCTACGCCAGCAGCGCCGCGCCCAGCCCGCGGGCCGCCCAGGCCGGCCCGTTCCCGATCGACATGGGCGCGTTTGAGGAGGCCTTGCGGCCGCGGTTCCTCTACCTTTGGGCGCCGGGCGTGACCCGCTAACACTACAGGGGCAACCACCCGGCAGGCGCGTGGCTCCGTCCGAGCGTCTGAGTAAGGGCTGGATGCCACTTTGGTGTCCTCCGTTTGTGTTCGTGGTGGTGGCTTTCCAAATAGAAGCAGGTGCTGCGCGCCCATAGCTGGGGCAATTCGGATACGAGGTGGGCGCCACCAACGGCGCCACCAAACAGGTCTGGGCCACGCGGTCGCAGCGTGAAGCTGGGCTGGATGGGCGAGCTGGGCTGGGGGTGGTGTGCCTGCCTCGCTTGACGCGTGGTCTTCCGTGGGCGAAAGCGTGAATGGTCTCCGACGGGAGCCGGATGCGGGAGATCCGCACGTCCGGTTCGATGAGCGGGCGATGGAAACGGAGCCATGGTGAGGATACTCAGGCCCCGGCAACCGAAAGGGCCGGTCAACACGCTACGCCTTGCCTGCGGTCACCGCGCCACCGCTCGACTCTACCTTCTGGCGGATGCCAGAACCGCCCTAGCCGTCAAACAATTCTTCCTGACACCTTTGTTCTTTTTTACACCTCTCGGAGTCCCGTAAATTGTACATCCGGGTACGGAAGGCCGCCTCCCGTATACGTGACGAAAGACAGATGCAGCCGAAGCGTGTCCGTCCAGTCGCGGAGTGTTCCAATGTCCGTGCTTTGGAACGCATGAACGGCGTTGGGGCGCTGCTGCACCATCTCGACGTACGGATTCCAGTTAGTTCCAGTGCTCCAGATGCGCTTGACAAAGAACTGCCGAAGACGTTCAAGCATGCATCCGTCGGGATCGACCAACTGCCCACGCCTGCGAATCGCGTCCACATCCTTCCTGACGGCCGCCGGACTACGAACCAGGACAACGGCAACAACACGCGGCTCGCAAGCGAGCCGGCTAAATGGGGGGCGGGGCCACACCCTCCATTGGCTTTCCTGCGGGACGAACGGCCACGGCAACTGCGGTGTTGCTCTTGCACAGACGCTCAGAACCACCACGCCGCGCCGGCCTTCTGCCGGATCATGACGCCCTTGAGATAGGCGACGGCCTTCTCGAAGCCTTCCTGGATGCTCATGAGGCTGTCTTCGTGCTCGATGGACAGGGTACCATCGTAGCCTTTCACGCGGAGCATGCTGATGAACGGTTTCCAGAACTCATCACCGTGGCCGTAGCCGCAGGTGCGGAAGACCCAGCTGCGTGCCGCGACGTCGCCGTAGTCCTTGGCGTCGAGGTTGCCGTTGATCCGGCTGTTGAGCGGGTCGATGGCGGTGTCCTTGGCGTGGACGTGGAAGAGGGCTTTTGCATCGCCGATGACGCGGACGGCCTCGACCGGGTCGATGCCCTGCCAGAAGAAGTGGCTGGGGTCAAAGTTGCAGCCCAACTGCTTGCCGCAGAGTTTGCGCAGCTTCAGCAGCGTGTCGGGGTTGTAGACGCAGAAGCCCGGGTGCGCCTCGAACGCGATCTTCACGCCTTCGTTGGCCGCCGCCTTGTTCTTTTTCGTCCAGAAGGGGACCAGCACCTTGTTCCACTGGTAGTCGAGGATCTCGAGGTAGTCCGGCGGCCAGGCGCAGGTGACCCAGTTGGGCATCTTGTCGGCCTTGCTGCCACCCGGGCAGCCCGAGAAGGTGACCACGATGTCGGTGCCGAGCTTCTGTGCGAGGCGGACGGCCACGTCATGATCGTGCTCGTGCTGTTTGGCGATCTTCTTGTCCGGGTGGACGGGGTTGCCGTGGACCGCCAGGGCGGAGACGGTCAGCCCACGAGCGGCGATGGCGTCCTTGATCTCCTGCTGCATCTGCTTGCTCTTGAGCGCCTCGTCCGGATCGAAGAACGGCTTGCCGGGGTAGGCCCCCACGGGCAGTTCGATTGTATCCAGGGCCAGTTGCTGGCAGTAGTCAAGGGCCTTCTCGAAGCCCATCGCTCCCAGTCCAGCGCCCATCACGCCGAGTTTCATCGCTATTCTCCTTTATTGGTTGGGTGCGCACGGCACACTCACCGTCTGTGTTGGTTAGCGGCCCGGGTGCACGAACAGGTCCAGTGGGTATCGCCGGCCGCTCAGGAGGTCCTGGCTGATGCGCTTACGTGTACGAGCGGACATATCGGCGCGGCGGTCATTCGATGACCCCTGTCCTCACTTCACTTCGCTCATTTTGATCGCACAGCGCTGCTTAGCAGAGATAAGTGCCGCCTCCAGAACGCGCTGGGTTTCGTACGCATCCGCGAAGTCCGGCAGCGGGACCTCGGGCTTCTTGCCGGCCAGCACGCGCAGGATGTCAGCTGCCTCATTGATAAAACCGTGCTCGTAACCGAGGACGTGGCCGTCCGGCCACCAGTTGGCGGCGTACGGGTGATTGCCGGGCGAGGTGCACATGATCCGCGTCCAGCCGGCCACCTTCGGGTCAACCGTCGCGTCATAGAACGACAGCACGTTCATGTTCTCGAATTCGAACTTGATCGCGCCCTTCTCGCCGTTGATCTCGATGTTGGCGGCGTTCTGGTGCGGTTTGGCCAGGCGGGTCGCCTCGAAGCTGGCGACCGTGCCGCCGGCGAAGCGGGCCAGGAACAGCACGGCGTCATCGACGTCGACCTTGCCCTTGCCGCGGCCGGCCTTGGTGCCGCCTGCGATCTGGCCGGCGGGCCGGCGGCTGGGGATCTTGCGCTCCTTGACGAACGTTTCGACGATCGAGCCGCTGATCTCGGTGATCTCATCGCCGGTGATGAAGCGCGCCATGTCGACGATATGGGCGTTCAGGTCGCCGTGGGCGCCGCTGCCGGCGTACTTCTTCTGGAACCGCCAGAGGAGCGGCGTATCGGGACCGCCCCAACTCTGCAGGTACTGGGCCCGGACATGGTAGATGCGGCCCAAGGCGCCCTTTTTGACCAGCTGCTGCGCCAGGGCGACGGCCGGGATGCGGCGGTAGTTGTACCAGACGGCTGTCTTGAGATCCTTGGCCTTCTTGGCGGCCTCCATCATGGCACGGGCGTCCTTGAGGGTGCCGGCCAGCGGCTTCTCGCAGGCGACGTGCTTGCCAGCGGCCAGGGCGGCGATCGCCTGCTCGGCATGGACGAAGTTCGGCGTGCCCAGGTCGACGAGCTGGATCTCGGGGTTCTTCAGGACGTCCTTGTAGTTGGTGGTGGCGTTCTGCCAGCCCCAACGGCAGGCGAACTCCTTGAGTTCGGCTTCGTTTTGCGCGACGATTGTGTGCATCACCGGGTAGAGCGGCAGGTCGAAGAACTTGGCGACCTTGAGCCAGGCGTTGCTGTGGGTGCGGCCCATGAACTTCTGGCCGACCAGGGCCACATTCAGCGGCTTGGACATTGCTGGATGCCTCCGTTTTGAAGGGCTTCAATATCTATGAGTGGTTTCGCGCCAACGGGGGTGGTTATATTGCACCTGCGGTGTCGGGTCAAGCGGGCGCCGTCCCATGTGCAACGTATGGAAGGGCTTGGGCCAGCGGTTGTTGGCGGAGGATGATTGGTCGAACAACTAACAACCGATCCTGCCAAATGTGGATTGCATGTATGGTCAATGGCAGCGGACTGTAGTACGCTGGCGAGGCTGATACCAACGTGTTAGCGCGGCGAAAGGGTCCTGACGAATGCTCTGTGCGGTACTGACGATCTTCCTGGGGGCCCTGGGCGCCTGCATCGGGTCATTCCTCAACGTGGTGGTCTACAGGCTGCCGCGAGGGCTGTCCGTCTCGCAGCCTCGCCGGAGCTTCTGCCCCTCGTGCGAAAAGCAGATCGAGTGGTACGACAATATCCCGATTGCCAGTTGGATCGCCCTTAAGGGCCGGTGCCGCAACTGCGGCCTGCCTATCTCGCTGCAGTACCCGCTGGTCGAGAGCTCTGGCGTGGTCGTCACGATGGTCGTGTGGGAGGCCGTGCGGTCGCTACGTGCGGGCGACCCGTTCGACCTGTGGTGGCCGGTGCTGCTGGGGATGCTCGGGCTGTTCTGGTGCCTGCTGGCCCTGTCGGCGATGGACCTCAAGGAGTACTACGTCGACATCCGGCTGACCTGGTTGGCCCTGGCGCTCGGGTTGGGCTGCCATGCGATCTCGCCAGCCAGGGTCTGGCCCTCGATGGAGTACGTGTCCGCCCCATGGGCGGCCTTTGCGTTCGGCTGCACGGTTGTCCTGCTCGTGTTGCACTGGCTTTGGCCTATGCCCGAGGAGCAGCCTATCACAGAAGAGACCACCGAGCAGGCCCCGCAGGAAGCGGCCACCGCAAAGATCAGCAACGCCAAGCCCCGCGCCGGCCATGTCGTGATGGTCTCGCTGCTGGCGGTGATTGCGGCGGCAGCCGTGGCGATCGAGGTCATGGCCTGCTACCTGGAGGTCGACCCGGTGCCCGCTCAACTGCTGACGGGGCTTGGCCTGGCAACACTCTTCGGCTCGATCCTGGCGGCGTCATGGCTGCCCACCGAGGCTGACGAGGCAATCGCCCAGGCGGTCGAAAATGAACGATCTCAGGCGGTCCGCCAAGCCGCCAAAGAGAGCCTGATCCTGCTGGCCTGCGTGGCCGTCGGGCTTGGCTCGATCTGGCTGGTGCATCGCGAGCCGGTTTCGCGCCTCTGGCTGTCGTTTTACAGATGGACCCCTTCCAGTACCTGGCAACCGGTCGCCGGGCTGGCGACGGCGCTGTTCGGCTGGGTGGTCGCCGGGGGGACCTGTTGGTTAGTCCGGGTACTGTTCACTTTGCTCTTGCGTAAGGAGGCGTTAGGGTTCGGCGATATTCACATCATCGCTGCTGTCGGGGCAGTGATGGGGCCGCACCTGGCGATCGCGGGTTTCTTCCTGGCGGCGCCGGTGGCGCTGCTGGGCACGCTGGTGCTGGTTTTCCGCAAGCGGTACCGCACGTTGCCGTTTGGGCCATGGCTATCGCTGGGGTTCCTCTTGGCGTTGCTGTGGGGTGGTGACCTGGTAAACTACATCAATAATGGGCTGGGCGGGCTGCATCTGCTGCTCCAAAGATGATCGGAGGCGATAAATGTCCCTTGTGTTCCGACAGATGGGTGTCTATCTTAAGACGTTTGTTGGCGCAGTTATACTGGTGTTCTTGGTTTTCTTCTTTGCCGCTGACAAGGGCAACCGGACCGAGATCTGGCTCGGCAAGCAGCTCAAGGGCGAGCAAAGCGTGCCGACCAACCTGGTTGTGTTCGCCAGCCTCGTCGCCGGCGTACTGCTCTGGTGGCTTGGCCGATGGATGGTGACCCTCCCGGGTCAGTGGCGCACACTGCGGCAGGATGCCCGGCGCCAGGATCTGCCGCCTGACCAGGATGCCGGCGGCAAGTGATCTGTAACGTTGCGGATTGCGTGGCGCTGGAAGGTGATAATTGCAGGAGGCAAGGGTCTATGAAGCGTTTGATGTCCAGTTTGATGCTCGTTGTGCCGCTGGTGGTGCTGACACTGTCCACTGGCTGCCAGGATCCCAAGAAGGAAATCGCCCGGCTAAACCAGGAGATCAGTCAGCTCAAGGCTGATCGTGATGCTGTCGATGCGGAAAAGGTCAAGGCCATGGATGCCCTGGCCAAGGCGCAGGCCGAGAAGGATGGCCTTTCCAGCCAGCTCGGTACCATGCAGTCGCAGATGGGCGAACTCGAGCAGCGGCTGGCCTCCGTCCATACCGAGGCCGCCAAGCCTACCCCGACCACCAAGAATGGTTGGATCGTTGCTCCCGGCGTGTCGATGATCTCGGTCAGTTCGGACCTGCTGTTCAGCTCGGGCAAGGCGGAACTGACCAGCGCAGGCAAGTCCAAGATTGCCGAGATCGCGCGCGAGATTCGCAAGGAATACCCCAACCGTGATATCTACGTGATCGGGCACACGGACACCGACCCGATCCGCAAGACGCACTGGAAGGATAACTGGGAACTCTCGACCGAGCGGTCCCTGGCCGTCACGCGGACCCTGCAGGCCTCTGGCGTCAGCGGCAAGCAGATCCTGGCCGGTGGCCGGGGCGAGTACCAGCCGGAGAGTTCCACCAAGGCCAAGAATCGTCGCGTGGAGATCTACGCGGTCGAGAAATCTGGTCGCAGTGGCTCGGGCAAGGGCAGCAGTGCCAAGAGCAGCGGCAGCAAGGCCTCGGCCAAGCCGGCCAGCCATAGCTCGAAGAAGTAGCGACCTCCGCGCCCGATAGCGGGTCCGGGGCGAACCCGGGCCGGCTGGGAAGTTTGACGATCGGGCGTACGTACATTACTGTTTGAGAGACGAACGTGCGGGCCCTTGACGATAAGGGCCCGTGCTTTTTGGACTTTTTCTGGACGGTGTAGCCATGATCGGGATCATCGACTATGGGATGGGCAACCTGCGAAGCGTGCAGAAGGCCTTCGAGCGCTATGGCGCCGACGCCCGCATCATCACGACCCAGGCCGAAGTCTGCCAGGCCGATAAGGTCGTGCTGCCGGGCGTGGGCGCATTTGGCGAGGCGATCCAACACCTGCGCGACCGCGGCCTGGTCGACTCGATCCGCAAGTCGATCGAGAAGGGCAAGCCGTTCCTCGGGATCTGCCTGGGCCTGCAAATGCTCTTCGACGTCTCGTACGAGGACGGCGAATACGAGGGGCTCGGCATCATCCCGGGTAAGGTGGTGCGGTTCGACTGGACGGGCAGGCCCGAGGCCACCGGCCTGAAGATCCCGCATATGGGTTGGAACCAGTTGAATTGGACCCGGCCGTGCCCGGTGCTCAAGGACCTCAACAGCGGCGAGTGGTTCTACTTCGTGCACTCGTACTATGTAGTCCCGACTGACCCGTCGATCATCTGCGGCCAGTGCGAGTACGGCGGAACCTTCACGGGCATGATCTGGAAGGACAACATGATGGCTGTGCAGTTCCACCCGGAGAAGAGTCAGCGGGCCGGGCTGAAGATCATCGAGAACTTTGCGGGGATGTAGACGTGGAGATCTATCCTTCCATCGACGTGCGCAGTGGCAAGGTCGTGCGGCTGCTGCAGGGCGACTATGCCCGCCAGATTAACTATGCCGACGATCCCGTCGCGGTCGCTGCGCTGTTCGAGCAAGCCGGCGCGACGTGGATGCACCTGGTCGACCTGGACGGTGCCAAGACGGGGCAGCCCGCCAACCTGCACGTCCTGGCGGCGATCTGCAAGCGGACGAAGCTCAAGGTCGAGTTTGGCGGCGGCATGCGTGACGAGGCCCAGATTGCCCGCGCCCTGGAGGAGGGGGCCAGCCGGGTGATCGTCGGAACGCGGGCGATCGAGGATTGGCCCTGGTTTGAGAGCCTGGTGGGCAGACCGGAATTCGCCCATCGGGTTGGCCTGGGTCTGGACGCGCGCAACGGCGAAGTCGCGGTCAGGGGTTGGGTGCAGGGGGCCGGGATTCAGGCGGTCGATCTGGCCAATCGCGCCGACCCGCTGCCGGTCGCCGCGATTGTCTACACCGACATCAGCAAGGACGGGATGCTGACCGGGCCGAACTTCGAGGCCACGGAGCGGCTGGCGAACCAGACGCGGATCCCCGTGATTGCCTCGGGCGGCATGAGCAGCATTGACGATATCCGCAGACTTGTGGGAACGGCCGTACACGGGGCTATTATAGGACGTGCATATTACGAGGGTCGGATCGATCTGTTCGAGGCCATACGCGTGGCACGCGGCCGCTGAAGATGATCGTCGCACATACCGATGTTCTTGTTTCATCTTGGGATCGCCAGACGCGATGTGCGTCTCGCGGGACATACCGTTTTTCTGCAACGAAAGACTACCGGCTGCGTATGTCAATGTAGAGTAGGCGCGCAAGGGACTGCGGCCGCCCCCCTGTCATCGGGTTGGTTGTCCGGGCAAGTCCGCAGGCATAGGATTAGTCTCTTATTGCAGTGATGGCATTGGGTTAAGATCACATAAGGCCGGTCCGGCTGGTTAGCGAACGTATCGCACCGAGGCCGGCAGAATCGAGGTTTGGATCATGAGTCGTTTTGTATTGGCATCAAACAGTCCTCGCAGACGGCAACTGCTCGGGGAGGCAGGCTACGACTTCAAGGTCGTCAGTCCGCCCTGGCCCGAGCCAGCCGGTGACGAGATCAACCCCAGCGCGGCGGAATTTGCCCAAGCCGCCAGCTATTTCAAGGCCCGCAGCGTCGCGTCGCTGTGCCGGTCGCACGTCATCCTTGCGGCTGACACAGTTGTGGCGCGCGACGGTCGGGTCTACGGAAAGCCCGCCGACCGAGAGGATGCCCGCCGGATCCTCTCGTCGCTATCGGGGACCACCCACGAGGTGATTACCGGCGTGACCTTGCTGGACCCACGGTCCGGCCGGCGGATCATCACCATGGACCGCACGGGCGTGACCATGCGTCGCATGTTGCCGGCGGAACTGGACGAGTATCT
Organism: Planctomycetota bacterium; assembly: GCA_025357795.1. GTDB lineage: Bacteria > Planctomycetota > Phycisphaerae > UBA1845 > JANYLN01 > JANYLN01. Next base: position 93 of record JANYLN010000030.1, on the reverse strand, counting down.
GGACAGTGGCGAGTGGCAGGACAAGGCCGGCGCCTACGGCATTCAGGACATCGGCGATAAGTTTGTCGAGTCGATCAGCGGTAGCTTCAGCAA
>JANYLN010000008.1 GCA_025357795.1 Planctomycetota bacterium | reverse complement strand
GATCGGAGGCGGGGGCCAAAGGTCGTATTGGGCAGTTCTCGGGTTGTACCACGTGCTGCTCGGGTATGCATGGAACGCCTGCTGGTACAACTCGCAGCCCATGGAGATCTGGGCGAGCAGGGCGGAGTCCGCGCTGGCCAGGGCGGTCTTGTAGGCCTTGGACAGGACGGGGACGAGGATCGAGACCAGAAGGGCGATGATCACCACGACGATCATCAGTTCGACGATCGTAAACGCGGGCCGGGTGACGGCGCTACGCTTGTTGAGTCGCTGGAGCATCCGAAACTCTCCTGATCGAGATCCCTGGCATCATGGTTGGGCAAGCCGATGGTGCGGCTGGTGTCCGGCTCGTCCGGTAGCATTATACGAGTCGGCTGCGCGGCGTGCATTGTACCGTGTTCGAGGATTTTACAGTATATCCATATATAGCGGCGGGCCGGAGGGAACGGCATTTGCAAGTCCTTTTGGTATCGCGAGTAACATACGACTATCCGGAATGGGCGGCGGGAGGAAGGGCGGAGAAGTTGGCGGCAGAATGCGGTGGACAGTTGGGGGGGGACGAACTGACACGGTGCAACGGCGCAACGGCTACGGCGGGACTGATTCGAAGAAGGGGACAGTGGCCTTGGGCGGGGACGGCGAGCCTGGGGGGCATGGGGGTGGGACAAGGCAACCCTCTGGGGAAGAATGCGGGCGGAGGCGGCGGGGACATTGACACGATTCGCGGGTGGCCTTACTGTGATAATGGACACTGTGGCGAAAGAGGCTGCGTATTTCCCTCAGGATGGGTAGTAAAATATCCGTCCATCGCGGCCTGATGGATGTGCGGTGTCAGCAGTAACGATGCCCGGGTGGCGGAATTGGCAGACGCGCATGGTTGAGGGCCATGTGGGGGAAACCTCGTGCTGGTTCGATTCCAGTCCCGGGCATTTTTTTGCGCGGCGACGGAATGCGACATCTGTTGGTTATTAATAGATAACGAGTCGCGCTTCAGTCGAGGGCCCAGTTGGTGGGGATGCAGCCTAGCCGGGGGGAGTGGGTCATCATACGTTTGATCTGGCCTATGGCCTGGCGGATGCCTTCCATGCGGGGGTGGACGCCAAGGACACGGCGGTAGGCGTTGAGGGCGTCGGCGTAACGGCCTTGGGCGGCGTAGCAGTGGCCTATGCCGGCGAGGGCGCCGAAGTGGACGGGGTTGAGGGCGCAGGTCCGCTGGTAGTCGTCGATGGCGCCGGAGTAATCGGACTTCAGGAAGCGGGCGATGGCTCGCTGGTCGAAAGCTTCGGCGAAGTCGGGACAGGTCCGGACGATCCCATCCATTTCGGCATGGGCCTTATCAATACAGTCCTGCTCGGTCATGCGGATGGCGGCGCAGAGGCGCTTGTGCATATTGAGGGGGGCGCCGCGGAGCCAGACGCTCCAGAGGGCGTTTTCGGCCAAGTCGACGGTGGCGGCGTCATCGTGGTGGAGGATTGAGGCGAGGGGGAGGTTGGCGGCCATGGAACCGATGTGGGCGAGGGTCCAGGTGGCAGCGCGGACGATGGTCAGGTCGCTACAGGTGAGTAAGGCGATCAGGGTGGGCTCGTCGTAGCCGGCGTGCTGGAGGAAATCGTGGAGGCGGGCGGTGTCTTTGGATACCATGAAGGGCTTGAGGCTCTCGACCAGTTGCCTGCCTTTGACCGCAAGGGGGGGGGCTGTAGCGATCTTGGGACACGAAACGGGCGCCGTACCAGTCGAATCGATGGGTGAACTCACAGTAAACCCTGCCTTTGAAAAAGAGATTCTCGTCCTGCTGGCGACGACTTTTGCACTTTTTGGTGAGCACGCACCAACTCTACCATCAATTTATGCTATGTGCGTGCTGGTTTAAGGTCAATTGAGGCAAGAAGATAGCGAACTCGCTGTTGAGATGGGGGCGGGCCCCATGGCTGAATGGGGCGAGGCCTTATAGCATGGTAAACAGAGAGTTGAGGAGGTGCTGGCGGAGTGACAGGGGAACCTTGACGAAATGCATGGCAGCGGAGACGATCGGGCAATGGGTGCATGGGGCAGGCAAGGATCTGGAATACAGCCGACGTACCGATAGGGTGCGCACTGGCGGAGGTCAGCCGATGGAGAAGATACGCGTACTGGCAGCGGACAAACTGGCTCAGGAAGGCTTGGCGCTGCTGCAGGCAGACGAGCAGATCCAGGTGGACGTAAAGGTGGGGCTGTCGGAAGAGCAGCTGGCGGAGGTGGTGGGGCAATACGACGGGCTGGTGATCCGCTCAGGGGCGAAGGTGACGGCGAAGGTGCTGGCGAATCCGGGGCGGCTCAAGGCGATCGCGCGGGCGGGGGTGGGCGTGGACAACGTCGACATCGCGGTGGCGACGGCGGCGGGCATTCTGGTCATGAATACGCCGGATGCCAATACGCTGTCGACGGCGGAGCTGACGCTGGCTCTGATGCTGTCGATGCTGCGGCAGATCCCGGGGGCGTGCGCGTCGCTCAAGAAGGGTGAGTGGGAGCGGACGAAGTACACTGGTCGGCAGGTAGCCGGCAAGACGCTGGGCGTATTGGGGCTGGGGCGGGTGGGTACGGCGGTGGCGCAGCGGGCCCTGGCGATGAAGATGAACGTGATCGGGTTCGATCCGTTCGTGACGGGGACGGCGCCGCTGGAGGGGCGGGTGCGGCTGGCGAGCAGCCTGGCGGAGATGCTGCCGGAAGTGGACGTCTTGACCGTGCACACGCCGCTGACCGACCAGACGCGGGCGATCATCGGCAAGAAGGAACTGGCGACGATGAAGGACGGGGTGTACATCCTGAACGTCGCGCGGGGCGGGATCATCGATGAGGATGCGCTCTATGAGGCGCTCAAGAGCGGCAAGCTGGCCGGGGCGGCGGTGGACGTGTTCGAGGAAGAGCCGCCCAAGGACAAGGACCGCCGGCTGATCGAGCTGGACAACGTGGTCTGCACGCCGCACCTGGGGGCATCGACGATCGAGGCGCAGAAGGCGGTGAGCATCGAGGCGGCGCAGATCATGCTGGATTATCTGAAGAAGGGCGAGATCCACTCGGCGGTGAATGTAGCGGGGCTGCCTGCGAGTTTGAGCCCGCGGGACCGGGCGTACATCGACCTGGCGGAGCGGATGGGCACCCTACTGAGCCCGCTGTGCAGCGGGGGCGTCGAGGAGGTGACGGTCAGCACGCAGGGGGCGGGGGCGACCGAGATCGGGCCGATGCTGGGGCGGTACCTGCTGGTGGGCCTGTTGCAGCCTTTCTTCGACATCCGGCTGAACCTGATCAACATTCCGGAGATCGCGCAGGAGCGAGGGATCATGCTGCGGAACGTCGCGACCCGCAGCAGCGCGGACAACCAGGACAAGGTGACGCTGATCGTCAAGACGCCGAGCGGCTATCACGAGATCGAGGGCGTGCTGGGGCAGAACGGGTTGCCGCGGATCCTGGGCATCGACAGCTACCGCATGGACATGATTCCGGGCGGGCCGATGCTGCTGATCCTCAACGACGACCAGCCTGGCGTGATCGGGCTGGTGGGCACGACGCTGGGCCAGCAGTGCGTGAATATCGCGGACATGACGCTGTCGCGGCAGAACAAGCACGCGCTCATGGTGCTCAAGATCGATGAGCCGGCGCCGCAAAGCGCGATCGACGCGCTCATGAAGCACTCGCCGCCTATCCAGATGGTCAAGGCGGTAACGCTGGCGCCGGTGAAGAATATCTAGCAGGCCGGACAACAAGACGAGAATCTCAACACCCCCGGGTCGGTCAACCGGGGGTGTTTTCTTGCGCCCCCCTGCCCTGCCCGGCCGGGAGCTCTTGCGTGTCGCCGAGGATGGCGTCGGTGACGACGGGGATCTGCCAGGCGGCGGTCCATGTGTCGAGGTCGGGATAGGCGATCTCGTCGGGGACGTTGTTGTCGCCCTCGTAGTCGAAGTAAGAACCACCCTTGGGCATGCGGCTACGGATCTTACCGTCGGGTTTCTGGTCCTGGCGGATCAGCCAATCGCCTGAGCAGGGCAGCGGACGGCTGACCGGCATCACTTCGCCGGATGGAAGTCCTTGAGGGGCCACTTGCCGCCGGGCTGGGCCTTGCCGTAGATGATGTTGGCGGCGGCCTCGAGGGAACGCGGCATGGCGGAGAAGGTCACCAGCAACGTCGGGACCTCGTTGACGCAGACGTAGTCGTAGGGGCAGGCGGCGACCTGGATCACCTTCTTGCCACGGCGGACGAGTTCGCGGATCAGGTCGCCGTTGGTCGGGTTGCCGCGGAAGAAGAAGCTCATCGCGATGACCACGTCGACCTTCTCGGCCATTTCGAGGACGGCCTTGGTCTGCTCCGGGGTGACCTCGAGGTCGGTCTCGCAGTCGTAGACGGTCTTGGCATGGCTGCGGACGAACTCCTGCAGCATGTTCGAGTGGTACCAGTAGTCGTCGGCCTTGTTCTGGTAGATCGGGTAGCGCTGCTCGGTCACGAGCACGGGCGTCTCGGGGCTGAGTGGCAGCAGGTGAGCCCGGTCGCGGGCCACGACTGTCGCCCGCTGGGCCGCCTCGCGACAGGTCGCCAGCGAGATCGGATCGTCGATCGGCACGGTGGCCTTGTCCGGATCGACGAAGGGGTTGGCGAACATGCCGTAGTCCCACTTCATGCCGAGGACGCGGCGGACGTGCTCGTCGAGTTCGGCCTCGGTCACGCGGCCTGCCTTGACCACCGCCAGGCAGCAGTCGATGGCTTCGTTGCGCTTGGAGGTGTCGCACTTGGCGAGGATGAGGTCATTGCCGGCCTCGAGGGCGGCGGCGCAGCCTTCGCCGTAGCTGCCGACCATGGCAGCAACGCCCTTCATGCCCATCGCGTCGGTGGTGATGACGCCTTTGAAGCCCATCTCCTTGCGCAGAAGATCGGTCACGATCCGCCGCGAGATCGACGCCGGCCGCTCGGACGGGTCGAGGGCGGGGTAGATGCTGTGGCCGGTCATGATGCAGGGCAACCCTTCGGCGATCAGGGCGCGGTAGGGCGCCAGTTCGAGGTCCCAGAGGCGCTGGCGGCTGGCGCGGTTGATGTCGGTGGTGTGATGGACGTCGACGGCGGAGTCGCCACGGCCCGGGAAGTGCTTGCCGGTGGCGACGAGGCCTTCGTCGCGGAAGGCCCGCAGCTGGGCGAGGGCGAACTTGATGCACAGGTCGGCGTCGTCACCGAAGCTGCGGGTACAGATCTCGGGGTTGCGCGGGTCGATGTTGACGTCAAGGCAGGGCGTGTGGAGCTGGCGGATGCCGACGGCGCGCTGCTGGCGGGCGACGACGCGGTAGGCGCGGTACACCAGATCCGGGTCGCAGGTAGCGGCCATACCCATGGGGCTGGGGAAAAGGTGGACGCCGCCGCGGGCGTAGTCCTGGCTGAAGTCGCCTTCCTGGTCGGAGCTGATGTGCAGGGGAATGCCCGGGCTGCGGCTCAGTGCGATTTCCTGCAGTTTGTTGATGAGCTGGGCGTAGACCTTGGGCGGGGCGTAGGGCGAGAGCCGCTGCAGTTCGGCGCCGGCGACCAGGCGGCTGCCGTAGGGCTCTTCGGTGTAGATGTGGGGGGTGATCCGCAGGCCGCCGACCTGGTGCCGCAGGATCTTGTCATAGGCATTCGAGTCGATGCGAGTGCCGCAAAATTCGAAGGTGATGCACTGGCCGACCTTCTGCTCCAGGGACATCCGACCGAGGATGCCATCGATGAACGACTGCTTGTCCGAAGCCATAGGGGGTCTCCCATCAAGTAGGCTCAAAAGGGTCCACGGGTTTTCCGTACGGATGCTCTACCGCTCCAAGAGCGAGCATTCTAGCAATCCTGCGCCAAATGGATATACTCCGCCGAACATGCGGCTGGGAAGTGCGAAGGGCTACATGGATCAAGCCTACCCCCCCAGGAGCGCCAAGCAGGAGACACCCCCCAATGACGAATACGGTACCGACCTCTGCGGCGGCGTTCGAGAAGCGGCACGAGTTCCTCGTGGCAGTGGATTCCGACGGCTGCGCGATGGACGCGATGACGTTCAAGCATGTCAACTGTTTTACACCCGAGATCACCCGGTTCTGGCGACTCGAGAAGATCACCCCGGTGGTCGAGCAGACCGAGCAGTTCGTGAACCTGTATTCGACGTGGCGGGGGCTAAACCGGTTTCCGGCCCTGCTGATGGTACTGGACCTGCTGCGCGATCGGCCGGAGGTGAAGGCGGCCGGGGTTACAGTTCCGCCGATGGCTGACCTGAGGGCCTTCTGCCAGTCGAAGCATCCTCAGAGCAATGCGGGTCTCAAGACCGCGATCGAGCAGACCGGGAGCGACGAGCTGCGGCTGGTGATGGACTGGAGCAACGGCGTGAACGCGTCGGTGGCTCGGCAGGGGGAAGGAGTCAAGCCGTTCGCGTCGGTGAAGGCGGCGCTGGCGATGATGAGTCAGCAGGCGGATGTGATCGTGGTCTCGCAGATGCCACACGTGTCGTGCCACAAGGAGTGGACCGAGCACGGGCTGGCGGCGTATGTGGCGATGCTGGGCGGGCAGGAGCTGGGCAGCAAGGCGGAGCAGCTTCGCGCAGCGATGGCGGGGCGGTATCCGACGGCCCATGTGCTGATGGTCGGGGATGCCCCGGGCGATCTGGAGGCAGCGAGCAAGAACGGCGTGCTGTTTTTCCCGACGGTGCCAGGCGAGGAAGAGGCCTCGTGGCAGCGGTTGATAGCGGAGGCGTTCGAGCTGTTCGTTTGCAGGCGGTACGCCGGGAGCTACCAGGAGGCGCGGGTCGAGGAGTTTCGGAGGCGGCTGCCGGACACGCCGCCGTGGGGGAGATAAGCGAGAGGCTCCATTCTTACAGGCTCTTCGCTGTCGCCACTATGGCACATCTCGACAGACAGTACGCAAAGGTTGTTCAGGCAGGCGAATGCCAATGCCATTGGCCTCTACTGTCCCGTAGGGACAACCGATCATAGCCCAGCACCTCAGATGGGAAGAGGTGCGCTCCCGCCTTCGTTTTTGGTTGTTTCTTGTTGTCCTTGAGTCCCGCAGGGACGGCTGAATCATCCGAACACGTACTTCAGGTCGTACTTGATGCCATGTTTTTCCAAGAGCACGATGTACTCCTCCTCGAACGTCCGCACCCGATGATGCGCCTCCTGCCCTTGGATATACTCTACGACGGCCGCAATCAGGGACGCGCTCGTACCGAACGCACCATACCCTTCCTGCCCCTTGCATTTCGTCCAGTCCGCGCGACCCCACTCTCGCGCGTTATCATGGATCCATTTCGCGGATCCGCCCTTGATCAGTTGCACAGCCTTGGCAATAGCCATCGTGGAGGGAACCGAGAGGAGGAGATGAACGTGGTCCGGCATGCCCCCGATGCACTTCGCCGTCATGTGGTTCTCGCGGGCGATGCCGCCCAGGTACGGCCAGAGACGATCGCGAAGGTCGGGACAGATGAACCGTTGTCGGCCAATCGTGCTCCACACGCAGTGGTAGTTGCCTGAAACGCAGGAGTGTGCCATGGATGTGCCCACGGGTTCAATCGTCCCTACGGGACTAACAACAAAAACGAAAAGAATACGGGTGTGGTGACGTCCGTTTACCCAGCCGAAGTGCTGGGTTACTATCAATCGTGCCTACGGCACTATGAAGGTCAACAGCACCTGCAACAGCAAGTAGCCTTCTGACGACGAGACCATGACTGCGATGCGAGGCTTCAGTCCTCGCCGTCGCCGTCCATCCCCGTCGGACCGGCCCCGCGACTGAAGGCAGCCTTGGCACCACCATTGCCATTGCCGTTGGTGGGGCCGTTGGCGCGGCGGCGGCGGAGGGGAGAGGTGCGGACGGCGTCGGGGCCTACCAGGCATTTCAATTTTTCGATAAGAGGTTCGGTGAGAGCGACGCCGCAGCGATTGCCCGAACGAATGGTGGCGACCAGGCCGTCGGACGTGATGATCTCCATGAACAGGGGGCGATCGCCCGAGCACGACAGAAGGATTTTCTGCAGTTCTTCAAGCACGCCGTCGCCCAGGGCGACGCAGTTCAGACGGATCCAGAGGTCGGGGGCCAGCTTGGCGAAACGGTCCTTGAAGGGGATCACCTCGTAGACGCGGAGGCTCGGCTCCTCGCGCTTCCGGTCGACCTTGCCCTTGAGGAAGATGATGCTGTCCTGGGCGAGATCGTTCTGGTGCTCGCGGAGCTGGTCGGGGAAGACGATGGCTTCGATCTGGCCGCTTAAGTCCTCGATCTTGAGGATACCCATCTTGCTGCCGGCATTCTTGCCCTGCCTGGTGATCACGGTCCGCATGCCGGTGATGATGCCGCCGAGGATGACCTCGGAGCCGTCCTGGTATTCGATCAGGTCGGTGGTGAAGACCGTGCTGTAGCGCTCCATCTGGTCGCTGCACTGGGTGAGCGGGTGCTTGGTGACGTAGATGCCGAGCACTTCCTTTTCGTACTTGAGCATCTCGGCCTCGGACCATTCACTGCTGGGGATGGCGGGCTCGACGCGTTTGGCCGGTTCGCCGGAGTCGAAGCCGTCGAGGAGCGAGAGCTGGCCGTTCTGCTTGTCGCGCTGCGAGCCCTGGCCGATCTCGATGGCCTTGTCGAGGACTTCGCAGAGGGCGCGGCGCATCGCGCCGGTCTTGTCGAAGGCGCCACTCTTGATGAGGGCTTCCATGACGGAGCGGTTGACCTGGCCGGAGTCGACGCGCTCGCAGAAGTCGAAGATACTCTTAAACGGTCCGCCTTCCTTGCGGGCACGGATGATCTGGGCGACGGCCTTTTCGCCGACGCCCTTGATGGCGGAGAGGCCGAAGAGGATCGAACCTTTGCCCTTCTTTTCGGGCACGGGGGTGAAGTCGGTCTCGGAGACGTTGATGTCCGGCGGGTTCACCGTGATGCCCATCCGCCGGCACTCTTCGACGTACTCGCCGATCTTGGCGATCTGGCCGGATTCGAAGGTCAGCAGGGCCGCCATGAACTCGATCGCGTAGTAGGTCTTCATGTACGCGGTCTGGAAGGCGACGACCGCATAGCGGGCGGAGTGACTCTTGTTGAAGGCATAGCCGCCGAAGCGCAGGATCTCGTCGAAGATCGCCTCGATGGTCTTGCGGTCCAGGCCGTGCTTCATCGCGCCGGTGATGAAGGGTTCCTTCTCGGCCTCGATCATCGAGGTCTTTTTCTTGCTGATCGCCTTGGCCAGGCGGAAGGCGCGCTTGAGTTCCACGCCGCCCAGCAGGTTCACCAGGCGGGAGACCTGCTCCTGGTAGACCATGATGCCGTAGGTCTCTTCGAGGACCTTGGTCATGATCTCGTGGGGCGTGGTCCACTTCTCGCCGTGCTTGCGGGCACAGTAGGCGTCGATGTTGACCATGGGGCCGGGACGGTAGAGGGCGTTGGCGGCGATGAGGTCCTCGATCCGGCTGGGCTTCATCTTGGCCAGGACGTCCTTCATGCCGCCGGATTCGAACTGGAACACGCCCTTGGTAAGACCCTTTACAAAAATCTGGTAGACCTTCTGGTCGGCGAGGTCGAGGGCCTCGAGATCGATGTCGACCCCGTGCAGGGTCTTGGCCCACTGGCGAGCCCGCTCCAGGACGCTCAGCGTCCGCAGGCCCAGGAAGTCCATCTTCAACAAGCCGATCTTCTCGACGTCGGGGCCCTGCAACTGGGTGATGACGTGGTCGGAGTCGCTGGGCTTATAGAGCGGCAGGAAGTCATCGAGCGGGCGATCGGCGATCACGACGCCGGCGGCGTGGACGGAGGCGTGGCGGGAGAGGCCTTCGAGTTTCTTGGCAACGTCCAGCACCTTGCGGACGGTCGGGTTGGTGTCGTACTCGGCCTTGAGGTCGGGTTCCTGCTCGAGGGCGAGGTCGACGGTCATGTTCAGCACTTCGGGGATCAGCTTGGCGATGCGGTCGGCATCCATCAGCGGCACGCCGAGTACGCGGCAGATGTCGCGGATGGCGGCGCGGGCCTTCAAGGTCCCGAAGGTGATGATCTGGGCGACATGGCCGTACTTCTTGCGGACGTAGTCGATGACGAGTTGCCGGCCGTTCTGGCAGATGTCCACGTCGATATCGGGCAGCTCGTCGCGGTCCGGGTCCATGAACCGCTCGAAATAGAGGCCGTAACGGAGCGGGTCGGCCTCGCCGATGCGGAGGCAGTAGCCTACGACGGACGAGCAGCCCGAACCTCTGGCGCCGCAGGGGATGTCGTGCTGGCGGGCCCAGTTCATGAAGTCGTGGACGATCAGGAAGTAGCTGGAGAAGCCCTTGGATTGGATAACTTTCAGCTCATAATCGATGCGTTCGCGGATCTCGTCGCTGACCTGGCCGTAGCGCATCGTGGCGCCTTCGTAGACCAGTTCGCGGAGGTAATCGGTGTCGGGCTTGGCATCGGGGCACTTGAAGACAGGCATTTCGCGCTTGAACTTCAGCTCGCAGTTGCACATCTCGGCGAGGCGCAGGGTGTTGTCGCAGGCCTGGGGGTAGTCTTTGAAGAGATCGCGCATCTCCCGCGGGGTCTTGAGGTAGAACTGGTCGGAGCCGAACTTCATCCGCTGCGGGTCGTCGAACTGCTTGCCCGTGGAGATGCACAGCAGGATGTCCTGGGCCTCAGCGTCCTCATGGCGAAGATAGTGGATGTCGTTCGTCGCAATCAGGCCGAGGCCCTTGCGGCGGGCGATGTCGGCCAGGATGGGGTTGGTCTGTTTCTGCTCGGCCAGGCCGTGATCCTGAATCTCGATAAAGAGGCGCTCGGGACCAAAGATCTGGACGAGGGAATCGACGGCCTTGAGGGCACCGGCCTCATTGCCCTGCAGGAGGTACTGCGGGATCTCGCCGCCGAGGCAGGCGGTGGTGCAGATGATTCCCTCGTGGAACTGGGCGAGCACTTCCTTATCTATACGCGGCTTGTAGTAAAAGCCTTCGATGTAGGCAATGCTGGAAAGCTTGATCAAGTTCCGATAACCTTGCACATTCTTGGCCAGCAGGACGATGTGGTAGGCCGATTCGCCAGCGCCCTTGGGGGTGCGATCTTTACGGCTGCCGGGGGCGATGTAGGCCTCGAAGCCGAGGATGGGCTTGATGCCGGCCTTGGCAGCGGTGTTGTAGAACTCGATCACGCCAAACATGTTGCCGTGGTCGGTCAGGGCCACGGCGGGCATGCCCATTTCCTTGCAGGAGTCGACGAGTTCATCGATGCGGGTGGCGCCGTCCAGGAGGCTGAAATGGCTATGGTTATGCAGGTGTATGAAGCCGTCGGACATGGATCGCGGTCCCTCTCAATGATTTGGGGACGAGTGTACCGGCGGGTGCAGACCCGGTCCATAGCGACCCCCCCAATGCCCCGCCCTGCCGTGGGCTTGTGGACCCTCCCCGCCAACGATTCCGACATTCTGGCTTATAATTTGTCGGCCCTGTAGAAATGCTCGGCCGGATGCTGATAAACAAATATACACCGATCGGCTGCACATTTATCAGATGTGCCCTAAAATGGCCGGGCTTTGAGATTAACCCGAAGTGATGGAAGTAACATGGACGTGACAAAGTACATCGCTTATCGAACGCACAAGTCGTTTTCGGCTGTGCTTACCAAGATGACAATTGTTGCACTGGCTACCCTGCTGGCGGGCTGCGTGGTACCGCAGCCTGGCGGGAACGGCCAGCTGCTCTACAAGAGAGAGCAGCAAACGAACCGGGGGTACTACCTGTACCTGCCGGAAGACTATTCGCAGGGGATCAAGAACAACCCGAGCCGGCGCTGGCCAGTGGTGGTGAACTTCCATGGCATGAAGCCGTTCGACCGGGCCAGTGCGCAGGCCAAAGAGTGGCAGTACGAGGCGGACAACTACGGTCTGGTCGTGATCTCGCCGGAACTCAAGACCAGCGACCTGTTCATGGAATTCCCGCTCAAGAAAATACACAACTACGTCAAAGAGGACGAGCAGGCGGTCCTGAACATCATGGAGCAGGTTTTCCGCAGCACCCAAGCCGACAGCACACGGGTACTGGCGACCAGTTGGAGCAGCGGCGGGTACATGGCGCACTACATGGTCAACCGCCACCCGAACCTGTTCACGTGCCTGGCGCCGCGGCAATCGAACTTCTCGGGGTCGATCCTGGATCCGGCCAACGTCCCGTACTACCAGGACATGCCGATCGGGGTGTTTTTCGGGGAAAACGACTTCGCCGTCTGCCGGACAGAATCAACCGAAGCGATCAAGTGGTACAAGCAACACCGCTTCAGGTTCATCGACGGGCGGGTGGTGATCGGGCTGGGGCATGAGCGGACGCCGCAGACGGCCGCGGCGTTTTTTGCGCGGGTGAGCAAGCCGCCGATCCTGCCGGTACGGCCTGCCTTGGCGCAGGAGACGCTGGCGAACCTGCAGCTGATCCCGGCGGAGTTCGCAGGGATCGCGGATCTGCCGAGCACGGAGCCGACCCTGTCGGGCCGCAGTCCGGCGGACGAGTTGACCAATCCGAGCACGCTACCGCCGGCGCAGGGCAACAGCACCGCCAACATGACGAGGACCTCGGGCAGTACCAGGGCGACCAAGCCGCGACTGCTGGCGGCGGCTCCGACAAAGCCCCCGGTGGCAGCGATCGGGACGACCAACAGCAAGTTCAAGGCAGCCCCCAAGGTCGCCGCGGCGGCCACGCCGCCGGCGCCAGCGGCACCGCCGGCGGTCCGCGTGGTGACCAATCCGAAGATCGGGCTGGCGCCGCTGTACATCTCGTTTGACGTCGAGGCCCCGACGGACGTGCTACAGGGGGCCAGTTGCCTCTGGACGGACAACGACGAACCGATCTGCAACAGCCCGACGGGCCAGCGGATCATCATGAACGCGGGCGATCACGTGATGTGCGTGGTCATCCGGACCAAGGACCACCGGGAGTACCGGGCCTGGACGACGGTGAAGGTCCTCTCGCCGCAGCCGGCGATGCATTGAGAAGAACGTTCCTTGTTACCCATTATTTGTTGCTTGTAACGACAACAACAGGCGTTGGAACGCCAATACCCGCCCGTCAAATTGGCCGATTAACAGACACAGGGGCTGGTCAATCGCCAGCCTCGGCGGTAAAACTCCGTACTGATTTGTGCAAGGAGGCAGGACCCCAATGGCGAATTACGCGATGCTCTCGGCAATTGGCAAGGACAAACCCGGCATCGTCGCGGCGGTCTCGGCCGTGCTGTTCCAGGCCGGCTGCAACATCGAAGATTCGACGATGGCGCGGCTGGGCGGGGATTTTGCGATCATGCTGATGCTCCGGCTGCCGGAGGGGTTCACCAGCCAGCAGTTGGCGGAGCGGCTCGCCCAGACTCAGCGGCACATGCAGTTGAGCGTACACGTCGCGGATATTCCGCCGGAGGAGGTCGAGCCGCAGAGCGAGTCGGCCCGGCACCTGATCCTGGTGTACGGCTCGGACAAGCCGGGCATCGTGTCGCGGCTGACGAGCCTGCTGGCGGAGCGGAACGTCAACATCACGAACCTTCGGACCAGCGTGATCCAGCGGGCCCAACCGCTGTACGTGATGACCATCGAGGTCGAGTTGCCGCCGTTCATCGACCAAGGCGAGTTGAGCAAGCCACTGCAGGCGGTGGCGAAGGAACTAGGCGTGCAGGTCGAGATCAAGGCCAAGCCGGATGCGCGGTTTTAGCGAGCAACCCATGGACAAGCCCAACCCAATCCTGCTAGACATTCCTGAGGGGTTCTGCAGCAAGCGCCTGGAGATCCGCGTGCCCCGGCCTGGCGACGGCGCGGCCCTGAACGCCGCGGCCATAGAGTCGCTCAAGAATCTGCGGCCGTGGCTGCCGTGGGCACAGAAGGCCCCTCTGGTCGAGGAGAGCGAGACCTTCTGCCGCACAAGCTACAGCAAGTTCCTGGCCCGCCAGGACATGCCCCTGCTGCTGTGGCTCAAGGACACGCATACGTGCATTGGCGGGGCTGGTTTGCACCGCATCAACTGGGACGTGCCGAAGGTCGAGATCGGTTATTGGCTGCGGACCAGCTACACCGGCCAAGGCTACATGACCGAGGCGGTGGAGGCGATCAAGGCGTTTGCGTTCGACGTGCTGCGGGCCCGGCGGGTGGAGATCCGCATGGACATCAGCAACGATCGCAGCCGGCGGGTGGCGGAGCGCTGCGGCTTTGAGCTCGAAGGCATTTTGCGGAACGAGGCCCGGACAGTCTACGGCGAGCTGCGCGACACGCGGGTTTACTCGAAGGTGCGGACCGACGACACGCTGCCATCGCCGCGTCTGCGGCCGCTACTGGCGAACTGAGAGGCGGCAACAACAACGACGGAATCCGCAGATTACGCAGGTTGTAGCAACGGCAACGACACATCAAGTCTTTGACGGCACATCCTCCCACAATCGCGGGGGGAGTTGGCTAACCAGGTCCTCGATCGCGCGGCCCAGCCAGGGGAGGTTCTCGTCGTAGAAGAAGCGCTGCATGAATTCGGTGGCGGCGTAGTCCATGCCCTTGTTGTGCAGGGTCTCGGTGAGCCACTCGACGTTGATGCGCACGTAGCGGCGGGCCGTCTGGAGCCACGCCCGATCGAGGGCCTCGGGATCGAGCAGGTCCTCGCTGATCCGCTTGTGGCGCTCGAGGAAGGCCTGGGCCTTGTCGGCGGGGATCGGGGCGGGACGGGCGTCCTGCTCGATCTGCACGGGCACGATCTCGTGCGAGAGGTAGCCATCCTTGTTTATCGTGATCCGCAGGATGAGGGATTTGTCGGTCCAGGGACTGCCCTGCCGCTGGTAGTTGTCGCCATGGATCGGGAAGACGAAGTTGCCCAAGCTGTAGGCGATCAGGCCGCCACCGTACTCCTCGATGCCCTGGGTGACGTGCGGGTGGTGCTGGAGCACGAGGTTGGCGCCGGCGTCGATCAGCCGGCGGCTCATCGCCACGCGGTGCGGGGCGGGCCAATCGACAAATTCGACGTCAGCGTGGAGGCTGACGACGACGATGTCGGCGCCGGCGTCCTTGAGTTCGTCAATGTCCTCGAGGATGTTGGGCTCGCTGATGTAGGCGGGGCCGGGGGTGACCTGGCGCTTGAGGCCGGGCACGTCCTCGACATAGCCGAGGAAGCCGACCTTGATGCCGCTGCGTTCCAGGATGACCGGCTGGCGAGCCTGCTCCTGGGTGGGGCCGAAGCCCAGGTGCGCGATGCCGAGGCTCTCGCAGAAGCCGACGGTCTGCAGGGCCGGGTCGGCGTCGAAGTCCAGGATGTGGTTGTTGGCGAGGTTCAGGACGGAAAAGCCAGCCTCCTTGAGACCGGCGCCTTCGTTCCACTCCATGATCATCTGCTGGCGGCTCTGGGGCTCGGGCGTACCGGGCCTGAAGGCCACGCATTCGAGGTTGCCGAAGGCCAGGTCCGCCTGCAGGGCCTGGCGAACGTGCTCGAACAGCCAGGTCGGCCCGTGGTTGCGGGCGCCCTCGCGGGTGTACTTACAGATGCAGATGTCCCCTACCGCCGCCAGAGTGATCTTGTTGTCCATGGTCGATCGTCAACGGTCAATGGCCAATTGTTCGTAGTCAATGGTAACAGCAACCCATAACGAAGGAATCCAAGCCTATTCCATCTTATCTGCCGCCTGGCGAACATTCGAGCGGGTGACCGGGCGGCCAGCGGTGTTGGCAGCCCCATTCGACGTGCCGTGGCCGTTCGATCCATGGCCGTTGGAGCCGTGGCCATTGCCGTTCGAGTTATTGGGGCTGCTGCGCTCCCAGCCGCGGGCGGGCATCCGCCCGAGCATTTGGCCGAGCACGCGGGAGACCCACGGGGCGTTCTCGTCGTAGAAGAATTCCTGCAGGAAGCGGCGGGCGGCATACTCGGGGCCGTTGTCGCGGGCGGCGATGGCGAGCCACTGGATGTTGATCCGCCACCAGCGTTGGGCGGTTTCGTCCCAGGCGGCCTCGAGAACGGCGGGATCGGCCAGGTCCCGGCTGAGCCGGGCGTGGCGCTGCAGCAGGGGGAGGGCCTCGGCGGGTGTCATCGGGATGGGCTGGCCGGCCCCGACGATCCGCACCGGGGCGATCTCGTGCGAGACATAGCCCTTCTTGCCGACGCGGATCCGCAGGACGAACGATTTGTCCGTCCAGGGGCTGTTGTCCTCGAGGTAAGGGTCGCCCTCGACGGGGAAGACGAAATCGCCCAGGCTGTAGGCGATCAGGCCGCCACGGTACTCCTCGATTCCCTGGGGCACGTGCGGGTGGTGGCCCAGCAGGATGTCGGCTCCGGCATCGATCAGCCTGCGCGACAGGGCGACACGGTACGGCGCGGGGTGATCGGCGAACTCCATATCGGCATGCAGGCTGATGACCACGACGTCCACGCCGGATTGGCGCAGGGCCGCGATGTCCTCGCAGATGACCTGCTCGCACATGTAGGCGGGCCCGGGAAAGACCTGCCGCCGGAGTCCGGGCACATCTTCGACATAGGCGAGGAAGCCGACCTTCACGCCGTCGCGCTCGATCACGGCCGGCTGGCGGGCCTGGGCCGGGTCAGTGCCTAGCCCAATTGGGGCGATGCCGTGCTGCCGACAGAACTCGATCGTCTCGAGGGCCCGGTCGGGGCCATAGTCGAGGATGTGGTTATTCGCCAAGGCCAGCACGTCGAAGCCAGCGTGGACCAGGCCCATCGCCTCGGACCAGGACAAGTGAAAGCTTTCCCGCTCGTTGGGAGGCTCGTCGGGCCAGGGGGGCTTGAACGTCACGCACTCAAGGTTGCCGAACAGGATGTCCGCCCGGAGCAGGTCCAGGCAGGGCTTGAAGGCCCAGAGCGGTCCGTGCGTGCAGGTTTGAGGGCGCAGCAAGTCTGCCACATCGATATCGCCGACCGCGGCGATCGTGATTGTCTGACTCATATACCAAGGCCTGTCGGGGCAGACCCTCTCCGGATCCCTGGATGGCCGGGAACCTCGCCAGCGTGCTCGTCCGGCCCATCGCATCCTGAAGCCCATGACCCCAGGGCCGGGTCACGGGGCCGCCGTTGCCGGGTTGTCTGCCGGGCGAACTGCGGAACCAGCGGTGTCACTGTGCCGCGAACCCGATTGGCTGTCAAACGGCAAGGGGCGGTTGGATGCTGGCGCCACGCAGAAGAGACGGCCAACTGCCAAGGTCGTGCCTTGCCAAACGGGGCCTGTGTCGGGATGATACTCACGATCGCAATTCCTGGCGCAACTGTAAGGGTCGCATCGTGAACAATACTGTCTTATCCCACGACAGGCTGTCCGTCGGCCGTGGTTGGCCAGTCGGTGCGGCCATTCTGCTGGCGACGATCTTTGCCAATCCTGGCGTCCCCGCCTGGGGCCAGAGCGGCCCACCGCTGGCCCAGTCGTATATCCAGCAGCAGCGGCAGATCGAGGAGCAGATCCGCCAGCAGCTTGGCGAGTACCTGCCGCCCAGCCAGACCTGGCAAATGGACGCGGGCGGCTGGCAGAGTTTCTACCTGTTCGACTATGACGACAGCCTGAAACACCGCACGGAGCGGCGGTGGGACAACCGCCTGTGGGCCGCTGGGACGGGCGATTGGGGCACCCACCAGTTTTATGCCCGCCTGAAGATGACCTACACCGACTGGAATCACGGCGATGCCTACGATGGCAACGAAGATGACTTCGACGGCGCCGACGCCGACCGGCTGTGGTACCAGTTCGACCTGGGCCAGGCCGCCAAGACGTACGGCAAGACGACCTTGCCGTTCGGGATGCAGACGAAGGTCGGCCGGCAGTACGTCACGTTTGGCACGGGCTACGCCCTGTCACTGCCGATGGACGCGGTGGTCCTGACGACCCAAGTCGAAAAGGTCGAGGTCCGGGGCCTGCTGGGCAAGACGATCAAGGGCATGGCGGACATCGTTGACGGCAGCCGCGTCGATAGCGGCAGCATGGACCGGCACCTGATGGGCGTGGAGACGCGGTACCGCGGCCAGAAGCACAGCCCGTTCGCGTACATCTTCTGGAACATGGACGAGAACCCACAATCCTTCTGGAACGGCCCGCAGGGATACGGCTACGACTCGGTCTACAGCGGCATCGGCTCGCAGGGTCAGCTCGCCCGCTATCTGCGGTACTCGACGGAAGTGGTCTACGAGGGGGGCAAGTCCTACGGCAACAACGTACTGTCCGGCCGGGACCCGATCAACGCCCTGGGCTTCGATGCCCTTCTGGGCTACCTGCTGCCGAACCGCTTCCAACCGAACTTCGACGCCGAGTACATGTTCGCCAGCGGCGACGGGGATCGGCGGGGCAGCCCGATCGACGCGGTCGGCGGCAACACCAGCGGCGTGGACTCCTCGTTCGTGGGCTTCGGCTACCGGGACACGGGGCTGGCGTTTGCCCCCCGGCTGAGCAACCTGCACACGTGGCGGACCGGGGCGTCGTTCCTGCCATTTACGAACCGCGGCTGGCTGCGACGCTTCCGGGCGGGCACGGACTGGTTCCTCTATGCCAAGAACAAGGCGACCGGGGCCGTCAGCGACTTCACGGTCGACCGGTCGTCGAATTACGTCGGCTGGGAAATGGACTACTACATCAACTGGCAGATCACGCAGGACCTGACCGCGACGGCCCGTTACGGCACGTTCTTCCCGGGCGATGCGATCAGCAACGACGAGACGCGGACGTTCTTCCTGTTTGGCATGACCTATAGCTTCTAAGTTGGACCGAGGCACTCGATATGAAGCGGATCGCTGCAATTGCCTGGATTGCCCTGCTGGCGGGCTGTGCCGTTACCCGGCCGCAGCCGAAGATCGACCCGGCCGGCCTCGACCAGGACAGTTTTCTGTCCTGGCTGGCGGATCAACCGCTGGTCAGCACGGCCGAGGCGTACCGCGCGATGCTGATCGCGGCGACGGGCACGGACCCGGGGTCGGACTTCAGCAAAAACGAGCAGGAGGTCTTCCGCCGCGACATTGCACGGCGCGAGTGGAAGCTCCAGACCGACCGGGCGATCGACAAGGCGACGACCGCGTTCATGGCCGCGCAGGTGGCGAAGCTGCGGGGCGGGATCAACCTGAACCTCTGGGGCCGGGCGCTGCACGTCAGCGATCGGCGGTATGCGTACCGCGAGGTCATCTACGAGGGCGTCCCATGGGACAACGGCACGCCGTACATGGTGCTGACGGGCGGCGAGTTCATCGCGCTGCTGACCTGGGCGGACGAGCAGCGGGACAAGGCTGTGGCGCCTCCCCTGCCCCCGCCACCGAGCGCCCCGGCCAGCCAGCCGGAGAATTTGCCGGTTGGGCAGGCGGCGCATCCTTGACGATGTAGATGCATATGCTTAACTGTCCGAACATTCTTGGACGCGAGGTCGTGTCATGACCGCATCCGCTATCGTGCGATATTCGCTACTGGCCGTTGTGATCGCCTGTCTGCTGGCACTGCCGTCGGTTGCCGGGGCTCAAGCGGAGACGCAACCTGTTCCGGTTGCTGCCACGGAGGCCGCCGCGGCGCGCCAGCCGGCCGAGCCAGCTGCGCCGGAAGGCACGGCTGTTGAGGCGACGGTGATCGACGTCAAGGGCCGGGCCCAGCACGCTCCGGTCGGTACAGCCGTCACGGACTCCGCCGCCTGGCAGGTCGTGCAGGTTAACGACCACTACCGGGCCGGCACGCTCGTTCGCACCGGCCTGAGCAGCCACGTAACCCTGCAGTTCGGCAGCGAGCAGCCCTACACCGTGGTAATGGTCGAGCGGATGACGCTGGCGAGCATCGCGTCGCTCTACAAGACCAGCACCGAGAAGGTGAGCCGGGTGGCCGTCAACTACGGCGCGGTCCGGGGCGGCGTGACCGAGGGCGGGCTTCGCTCGAGCTTCGTAGTCGACAGCACGGTCGCCACGCTGACCAAGCGCGGCACGTGGGGCTTCCGGATGTTCATCGAGCGCGGCACGGGGCGGTACACCATCTCGCTGGCTGATCAAGGCATGGTCGAAGCCCTCAACAACATCACCCGCCAACGGCAGGCTCTCTACTCCGGCCAGTATGTCACGCAGGCGATGATCCGCTGGGTCGACCAGACGAGTTTCGACCGGCTGATCAGCATGCAGGACCGCTTCGGCCTGACCAGCGAGGAGTTCCAGTTCCAGGCGTTCAACAACACCGGTCTGGCGGTGCTGGATCCGGCGGCCAATCCCAGCACCTACCAGCAGGCCCGGCCCGGCTGGGACCAGTTCAACAGCCAGCAGGTTCTGGAGCGCGAGCAGCAGCGGCTGGAATCGCTCAACGCCCTGCAGAACCTCATCCAGAACCTCGTCAATCCGCCAGGCCCGGGCGTGATCCAGCGGCCCGAGGGCAATTTCAACGGGACATTCCGCTGAGACTTATCCGCGAGGGACTTGACAATCTGCTATCCTCGCGTTCGCCAGCGCCGCCGCGTTAGATACTCTATTTGCAGCAGCCTTGCCAAGTAGCCCACGTCCCCTTACCCTGCTCCCCTTCGACCGTGGGGTGAATTGACAGACAGAGACGTTTGAGGCGGACAACATAGATCATGGCGGTTCTTTGCAAACTCAGGTATCCGAACAAGTACAGGGCATGCACGTGGGAACTGGCGGACGATCCCGAGGGACGTGAGTACTGGCTGGGCCACTTCACGCGCCAGATGGAGACGACACTGCAGCATGTCCACGACCAGTACGGCCCGCAGGACCCCGCGGTCGTCGAGCAGTTCCGCAAGGAGTACCTGGCCGGCCTGCAGGAGCGGCGGGTCAACCCCGACAAGTTCAAGCCGCTGACGATCCTGGCGCTCGATGAGTTTCGCGAGGCCGCCCTGCGTAAGTTCAACTGGCCCGACGCCTACGAGAAGATCAAGCGGCGCGAGGACGACGCGGCCGTGCGGCTGTTTACGCAGGTCATTGCCGAACTCGACGCCCACGCCATGCCCGAGCGGATCGAGACGCTCATCCGCGGGGTGTTCGCCGGAAACATCTTCGACATGGGCTCGGCGGCCACCGTCCAACATTACCAGAAGTACGGGATGGACTTTTTCGGCACACGGGGCACCCTGCCCCGCCGGCCGTGGCTCTCGGACACCTTCGATCTGCTGGCGGCCCGGTTCGCCGACAACCAGTCGCCGTACAAGCAGACGCTCTTTATGGTCGACAACGCCGGGGCGGACCTGGTGCTCGGGTGCATCCCGCTGGCGCGGCAGTTGGCGATCTGGGGCAGCCGGGTGGTCATCGCCGCCAACGACCGGCCCAGCCTCAACGACGTGACCGTGCCCGAGCTCCATCGCGTCCTGCAGGAGTTATCCGAGCGTGACAGCACGCTGCGCAGGCTGCTCAGGACCGACCGAATCGCCGCCATCGGCACGGGCAACGAGGCCCCGCTGATCGACCTGTCCAAGATCAGTGACGAATGCAACTGCGTCGCCGAAAAGAGCGACTTTATCATCCTCGAGGGCATGGGCCGCTCCGTCGAGAGCAACTACGAGACCCAGTTCGAGTGCGACGTGCTGAAGATCGCCCTGCTCAAGAACGAGATGGTCGCCAAGCGGCTCGGCGGGAAGAACTTCGACGTAGTCTGCCGGTTTGAGCCGGCGGACTGAGGACGACTGACAATCTGACGGGGCGGGCCACGGATGCGGCGAAAGGCCCGCCGGAAGGCGGCACGGCGGTTGCCTAACGTTGGGCCTCGTGGCATACTCCTGTGCAAATCAGCGCAGGAGACCGTGCCCATGGATCTGGAGTCGATTCAGAAGAAGCTGGCCGCCTGCCGCCTGGTGGTCGTCAACCTCAACGAGTCCGCCAATCCGCCCATCGAAGCCAACGAGTTCTCGCTCACCTGGCAGGATCTCCATCACCCGCAGTTGGCGCGGATGGTCGAGGATTACCGCCTGGACGAGGTCGTCGGCACTACGCACGATGAACTCGAGCAGATCCTACTGCTGCGCAACTGGGTCTATCACAACGTGCCGCGTGGCTTGCCGGAGTGGAACCCCGACCAACCCTGGCTGCTGGCGGACCTGGCGCGCAACGGCCGGGGCTTCTACTGCTCGCACTACGCCGATCTGTTGATGTACGCCGCAACCGCCCTGGGCTGGCCCGCTCGCCATGTCGGCATCGACTGCGACCACGCCGAGGGCAAACTATCCACGCATCACGGCATCTGCGAGGTCTTCCTCTACGAACTCGACAAGTGGATCGCCCTGGATGCGATGTTCGACGTGCACTTCGAACACAAGGGGGAACCGCTCGGGGTCCTGGGCCTTCGCAACACGTTGCTGCAAGAGGGAGAGCGGGCCATCCACCGCATGGTTGGCCCGGATCGCAAGAAGACGCGCACTCGCCAGGACGTTGCCCCGGCCGGATTCGACCACGCCGGCTGCTACTTCTGGTTCCACGTATCCACGCGCAACAACTACTTCTCGCAACCAGCCTGGCAGGGCAACGAACGATCGCTGCTGTACATCGACGACGCCAACCGCGACAAGACCTGGTACCAGAACCGCTACGACGAGAAGGGCTGTTTCGTCGCATCGCGTCTGCACAACGGGCTTGGCAACGGCAGGTTCATCCGCACGGAGCGGGCCGCTGACGTGTACCCCCCGTTCGGCCGAACGCACATCGGGGCGGACCTCTCGCTACCGCGCTCGAAGGACTCGCCCGTGCTTCCCATGGTTCTCCACACGATCAACCCGTACTGGCACAGCTTCGAGGTCAGCTTCGACGGGGCCCTGCCCTGGGTCCCGGTCGGCCGGCACATCGACTGGCGGCTGCACGAGGGGCGGAACATACTGGATGCACGGCTGGTGACGCAGCCGGGACGAACGGGCGTGGCGGCACGGGCAGAGTTGACGGTGAAAGCAACCGCCAAGGCCGGCGCCAAACCGGGAAACCCTCGTCGTGCGGCCAGGACATGATGAAGCCTTTCCGCCTACGAGTCCCTGCGCAGGAACGATAATCGAGGAAGGCGGCCGGTCTGAATGATCGGCCGGATGGCGGGCCATGGGCAATTGCCCCGGGAGATATCGGCGTGACAGACAAAGAGCGAGCCCTGACGGCCTTAAGACATGAGCAGCCCGATCGCGTCCCGGTTGACTACTGGGCCACGCGCGAGACCGACGCCAACCTCTGCGCGCTGCTGGGGCTGTCGGGCAGGCAGCAGATCCTGGACCACTTCGGCGTCGACTTCTGCTATATCGCCGGGCCGACCTACATCGGTCCGCCGCTGCGACGCATCGACGAGCAGACGGATCTCGATCTGTGGGGCGTGCCGCGGCGCGCGGCGTCGGCCGCAAGCGGCAGTCCTACGAGAACGTCATCTCCCATCCACTGGCCAATGCCCAAAGCGTAGCTGACGTACTCGACTACCCGCACTGGCCCGACCCCGACTGGTTCGATTACTCCGTCATCGCGGACCAGTGCCGCGAGGCCTGCAAGCCCCTCCGGACGGGTGAAGGTCAAAGGCAAGCCCATCCCATCTGCATCGCCGGCAACCCTGCGGCCGGCCGAACGCTGATCGCCTCCGGCGAAGACGCCCACCGCGCCGTACGTGCTTGGCCGTTCCAGCCGCTGACTTCCACGCATGGCAAAACCAGCTGCAAGGGTCTGGCTGGCATCCAGCGACAGTACATGCAAAAGGCCGGCAGGTTCATCACCCGCCGGCCCTGGAATCGATCTGTATTTGCTGCTCGCCGCCTCGCCGTCAGCCCCAGCGAATCAGGCCGCTGGCATACGGGTGGCACTGGTGCGGATGGCACGGCACGACGCGGACGGCGTAGCCGTGCGGGCCGGCCTGCTGACAGGGAATGCGACCCTGGAAGGTGAAGGTGCTGTCGCCGTCAGCCTGGCCGGCACACTGCATCGGCACGGCGCAGCCATCGGAGATCTCGCCGTCGAGGTCGAGCCGACCCGTGTAGATCTCCACGCGGACTTCCTGCGGCTTGATCGAGCCGAGGCGGACATTCGCCCGGACCATGAGTTCGTCACCGACGGAGAGTTCCTTGGCGTTGATCTCCTCGTCGGCCTGGATCGTGAGGACCTGCACCTGGCCCCAGTCCTGGCAGACGTGCTTGGTCCAGCTGGTGAACTCCTTGCCACGCTGGTAGTTCTCTGTCGTCAGCAGCAGCCAGCGGCGGACCGCCGGGGCGTAGAGTTGCTCGGTGTACTCGGCGACCATGCGATTGGTGTTGAACACGGGGGTGATCGTGCTCATCGAACCCTTCTGCAGCTGGATCCACCGCCGCGGCAAGCCGTCCGGCCCGCGGTCGTAGTACATCGGCACTATTTCCTTCTCCAAAAGGTCGTAAATACTCTCGGAGTCGATGTGGTCCTGGTATTCGATGTCGCTGTAGATCCGGCCGTCGCCAACCGCCCAGCCGTTCTCGCCGTCGTAGGCCTCCGGCCACCAGCCGTCAAGGACCGATAAATTGATACCGCCGTTGGGCGGGCACTTCATGCCGCTGGTGCCCGAGGCCTCGTGCGGCGGCAGCGGGTTGTTCAGCCAGACGTCGACGCCCTGCACGAGATAGCGGGCGACGTTGATGTCGTAATCTTCCAGGAAGACGATCCGACGGCGGAACTCCGGGCGGTTCGCCCACTGGATCAGCTGCTTGATGATTTCCTTGCCCAGTGTGTCGTTGGGGTGGGCCTTGCCGGCGTAGATCACCTGCACGACGCGGTGCGGGTTGGTCAGCAACTTGCCCAGCCGCTCGAGGTTGCGGAACATCAACGTGCCGCGCTTGTAAGGGGCGAACCGCCGGCTGAAGCCGATCGTCAGGGCGTCGGGGTCGAGGACCTCGTCGGCGGCCTTGATCTCGGCCGGGGGTGCGCCACGGCGGCGTAGCTGCTCACGCAGGCGGCGACGGACAAACGCCACCAACCGCTCCTTGCGACGTTCGTGGGTCCGCCAGAACTCGCCATCGGGGATGTCCCAGACGCGGGCCCAGACGTCGCGATCGACGGGATTATCGGCCCACTGCGGGCCCATGTACCGATCGAACAGCTCGGCCATGTCCTGGCTCAGCCAGGTCTTGGTATGCACGCCGTTGGTGATCGAGATGATCGGGACTTCGTTGACGGGCACGCCCGGCCAGACCTTGTGGAACATCTCGCGGCTGACCCGACCGTGGCGCTTGGAGACGCCGTTGCTGCAGCCGGCGAGTTTGAGGGCCAGTACCGCCATGCAGAACGGCTCGGCCTGGTCGCGGGGGTTCTGGCTCTGGCGGCCGAGGTTCAGGAAACGGTCCCAGCCGCAGCCCATGTTGTTGACGTACTTTTCGAGGTATTTGCGGACCATGTCCAGCGGGAAGGTATCGATGCCCGCGGGAACCGGGGTATGGGTCGTGAAGACGTTGCTGGCGCGGATGACCTCGGCGGCCTCGTCATAGCTCAGGTGGTCGCGTTCCATGACCAGCCGGATGCGTTCCATACTGAGAAACGCGCTGTGGCCTTCGTTCATGTGGCAGACCGCTGGGCGGATGCCCATGGCTTCGAGGGCGCGGACGCCGCCGATGCCCAGGACGATCTCCTGACGGATCCGCATGTCCTGATCGCCACCGTACAAGCGATAGGTGATCTGCCGATCCTCGCTGCGGTTACCGGGGAGGTCGGTATCGAGCAGAAAGAGGTTAACCCGGCCTACCTGTACCTTCCAGATCTGGGCGGCGACACTGGAGCCGGCGATGTCCACGGTAATCCGCAAGGGATTGCCCTGAGCGTCCTTCACCATTGTCACCGGCATCTGATGGAAATCGTGATAGGGGTACTCTTCGATCTGCCAGCCGTCGCTGCTGAGGCGCTGGGTGAAGTAGCCCTGCCGGTAGAACAGGCCCACACCCGCGAGCGGCACGCCCAAGTCGCTAGCGCTCTTAAGGTGATCGCCGGCAAGGATGCCCAGACCGCCGGAGTAGATCGGCAGACACTCGTGCAGGCCGAACTCGGCGCTGAAGTAGGCGATGGACTGCCCCTTAAGGTCGATGTAGTGCTCGTCGAACCAAGTCTGGCCGGTCATGTAATCGTGAAGGCTCATCAGGACGCTGTTGAGGTGGGCCATGTAACCGGCGTCCCCAGCGGCCTGCTCGAGCCGGCGCTGATCGACGCGACCGAGCAAGCTAACCGGGTTGTGGTAAACCTCTTCCCATAGATCGATGTCCAGCCGGCGGAACAGCTGGTAGGCATCCGGGTTCCAACTCCACCAGAGGTTGTAGGCCAACTCCCGCAATGGTTTGAGGGCTTCGGGCAATGCGGGGATGACCGTGAAACCGCGTACATTCTTCATAAGACCTCTCCAGGACCGTCCGATAAAACAAATGGATGCATCCGTCGAAAACTTCTCCGGAGTATCTATCGGCAAGGGTCACTACTTGGTAATGCTAATAATGTGCAATCATCCAGGACTCCGGAGCTGTGGATCGTTTCCTCATAGTGCTCCTGAGGTTACGTACCATGGGTCGTGCGGTTTCATTACATCGCGGACTATAGCTGTACTGCAGCTCGGATTGCGGGTAGTAATACATCAGCTCCATAACGTACCGGGTCGGTCGCTGGCAATCCAGTCTCCCGTGCCACCTGTTCCACCTGTTGGCGAGCCTGCTCTTCAGGAATTCCTGCCGTATTCACGGACACGCCTACCACCTTGACCGGGTGGACGCAACTCGCAATCTGTTCGCATAGTGCGATTTGCTTTCGGATATCCGTTACCGGACACTGTTCCACGTGGCGATGGGCTATTCTATCCAGCCGGGTACACATGATCATGGCGTCCGGGCAGGAGCCATGGATCAGCGAGAGCGTCACCCCGCTGTAGCCTGGATGCTCGATGCTGCCTTGGCCTTCGATGATGCAAATTTGCTTGTCGGAAACCTGTTGGACGAGCCATTCGGCGGCCCCGGCGGTGAAATCGCTGATGACTCGGTCGATCGAGATGCCCCAGCCGGCGATCATGATGCCGGTCTGGCCTGTGGGCACGAAGGCCGCGTCGAGCCCGGCGCGGCGGGCGGCATCCGTTAACTCCAATGATGTCATCATCTTGCCGATTGCGCAATCCACGCCGACCGTCAGGACTCGCTTGACCGGCAGGATCGCTGCCTTGGCCGTGGCGACCTGATCGAAGTTGCCGGGGTCGCGGACGTCGAGGAGTTGGGCACCGCTGCGGGCGGCGAGGCGGACCAGTTCGGGGTCGTCCTTGAGCATGGTGTGCAGGCCACTGATGATCGAGAGCCCCTCGGCGACGGCGTGGCAGACGACCGTGCGGAAGTCGCCGGCGAGCTGGCCACCCATGGGGGCGATGCCGATCAGCAAGGCGTCCGGCTGCAAGGGCTTGGCCTCGGCGAGGCCGGCAACGATGGGGATCCCCCTGCCCCAGCCTAATATGGAGTGAAGATCCCGGCCGGCGTGGGCCCAGTCGATGACAGCCACAACATCCTGGGGTCGATAGCGGATGACGCCGGCGGCGGTCTTGGAGCTTACGGGGCCGAGTTTGTCAGCGGTCAGGATGGCAAGTCGTTTGTAGTTCGTCAGATCCATCAATAGGGTCCCTTACCGGCGGGTTTACACTTGGGGGTCAGCGAGATGCCTGCACGTCGGTACTGCCCATGCCTGTCCATAGTAGAGCGGATTGTATGAAAAGACGGGCGGTAGGGCAAATGGGCAATGGCCACATTACCCTCGGCGCAGCCGGCACATGCGTAAGAAACGTTTTGCCTGTGGCACGGAAAACGCGTAACCTATGCGTAAGTTCATCAGCGGCGCGAAGATCGGCTGGAGGTGCCCTTCATGCGGCGAGCAAACTTGACCTTGCTGGTCCCGTTCCTCATTTCCGTCAGCATTTGTCTGCCACCAACGGCGCCACTGGGCGCTTTTGGGCAGACGGCGACGGTAGCGGAGCAGACGGCAGGCACAACTGCGCAACCAGCCCCAGCGGCCGCGACCGTCACGGCCAAGAATGTCCTGCAGATGATTGAGACACTGCGCGCCCAGTTCCTGGCCAGCCAGAACGCCGATGGTTCGTGGCAGGACACGACCTGGAATGGCGCCACCAACGCGGCCAACGGGGGACATACGGCGCTGATCTGCTGGGCGCTGCTGCAGGCCGGGCAGGAGCCCTTCAGCGATCCGATCCTCCGCGCGGTCAACAGCCTGATGAAGACCAACATGCTGGGCGCCTACAACCGCTCGCTGCGGTGCATGGTGCTGTCGAGCCTGGCCCGGATCGAGCCATCGGGCAAGTACGCGCGGGCCATGCAGGCGGACGCGGAGTTTCTGCTGCAGAGCCGGCTGACCAACGGTCGGTGGAGCTACGTCAGCCCGAGCATCCTTCAGAAGGCGAACGGGACCACGCCAGACCGCGCGATGGTGGGGGACAACTCCAACACGCAGTTCGCGGTGTTGGCGCTGCGCGAGGCCGCGGTAGCCGGGGCGCCCGTCACGGTCAGCAACTGGCGGAGCATCCGGGACTACTGGCAGGGCGAGCAGAATGAGGACGGCGGGTTCGGCTACCAGAAGGGCGGGCCAGGCACGAGCGACTCGTACGGCTCGATGACGGCCGCGGGCACGGCGAGCATGTTCATCGCCGAGGACATGGTTCGCGGGGCGCAGTGCTGCAAGGGGGAGTTACCGACGTCAATCGCCCACGCGCTGGCGTGGCTGAGCGCCAATTTCATACCCCACGACAATCCGCGGATGAGCCGCTGGTGGATGTACTGGCTATACAGCGCGGAACGGGTGGCGGAGACCAGCGGGTACCGCTACTTCGGGGAGCACGACTGGTTCTGGGAGGGGACCGCCGCGATCCACAAGGCGTATCGCGATCAGCAATTCGCGCCGGGGGCGGACATGGCCGACCAGGCCATGGCGCTGATCTTCCTGGCCAAGAGCGTCGCTCCGATGGTGTGCAACAAGTTGGAGTTCGGGGATAGCTGGAACCCCAATCCGCTGGATGCAACGCACATGACGCGTTACCTGGCGGCGGAGGTGTTCGAGCGGCATTTGAACTGGCAGATCCTCAAGCTCGACG
>JANYLN010000297.1 GCA_025357795.1 Planctomycetota bacterium | reverse complement strand
ACGCTCTTCCGATCTGGCAGGATGGCGGCGGCGGTTTCCAGCAGGCTGAGGGTGTGCTCGCAGAGGCCGCCTATGTAGGCGTGGTGGAAGGTGACGGCGGCGGGGGCCCGCTTGTAGGCGGCGACGAAGTCGGGGTCGCTGATGAACTGCTTGAGCAGGATGAGCAGCTCGCGGTTTTTGATCTTGCGGAGGATCTCGACAGTTCGCTTCCACATGACCTCGACGTCCTTGGCGGTGCAGGGCAGCAGGTCGGCAAGGTTGACGCTGGTGGGGTCAACGGGGCGGATGGCCTCGATCACCATCTGGAGTTCGCCGCGGTACTCGTCGATGCGTCCCTTGAGGCGGAGGTAGCCCGCCTGGGGGATCGTTTTGTACATATTATCGGTCGCCTGCCAGATCTTGGCGGAGACCTTGGCGGTCTTGTCGGAGACGACCAGCGATATAAACTTCGAGCCGTTCTGACCTTGTCGCAGCTCCTTCTTGCTGACGACAAAGACCTCGTCCTCGACCGTGTCACCGGGCCTCAAATCTCCGAGAAAGCGTCTCGTGGCCATATTTGTCCTCGTGTACATCGTGTTTTCATGAAGTGCGCGAGGTTCCCCAGAGACCTCTGCCGCGCCTTGGGCCTTTATCGCAAGTCCTTCTCAATCATGCAAGAGGGGCGTGACAGATCCGGTCACACAGTGACAGTCCTGCGTGTGGCGATGGTCCTCTAACGTGGCAGGTCCACGCCAGGCTGGGCCGGCCTTGCAAATCAACGCCCCAAGGCGTATTCAATACGGCCCGAGGTGGATGGGCGGGATCTGGCTGTTAGTAACAATGGACAACTTGCTGTAAGGCGCGGTGGCTACAGATGAAATGGTCGAGTTATTTTCTTCCGACGGGTCGCGAGGTTCCTTCCGAGGCTACGGCATCGTCGCACCGGTTGATGGTGCGGGCGGGGATGGTGCGGCAGCTGGCGGCTGGCATCTATATCCATTTGCCGTTGGGACTTAGAGCGCTACAGAAGGTCGAGCAGATCATCCGCGAGGAGATGAACGCGGCGGGGGCGGTCGAACTGCTGATGCCGGCGCTGCAGCCTATTGAGTTGTGGCGGGAGAGCGGGCGGGCGGCGGCGATGGGGTCGACGCTGATCCGGTTGCCCGATCAGCCGTGGCGGAAGGGGACGGTGCTGGGGCCGACGCACGAAGAGGTAATCACCGACATAGCCAGGTCTTACATTCAGTCGTACAAGCAACTGCCGGTGAATCTGTACCAGATCCAGACGAAGTTCCGGGACGAGCAGCGGCCTAAGAGCGGGGTGCTGCGGACGCGGGAGTTCGTCATGAAGGATGCGTACTCGTTCGACGTGGACCTGCCGGGACTGGCGAAGTCGTACGAACGGATGTACCGGGCGTACTGCAACATCTTTGCACGCTGTGGGTTGCCGTACCAGCCTGTCGAGGCGGAGAGCGGGTCGATCGGCGGGGATGTCTCGCACGAGTTCATGGTGCCGACCGAGGCGGGCGAGGACATCATGGTCAAGTGCGTGGGGTGCGGGTACGCGGCGAACCTGGAGCGGGCGGCGGTGGCGGCGCTGGAGGAAGTCCCGGCCCTGACGGTAGTTGCCGAGCTCGAAGAGGTGGCCACGCCGGATCAGCGGACGATCGAGGAGGTGTGCGCATTCCTGAAGCGGACGCCGCAGCAGATGATCAAGACGCTGATTTATCGGGCGTCGGACGGGCAGGTGGTCGTGGCGCTGGTCCGCGGCGACCACGAGGTGAACCCGGCGAAGCTGGGGCGGGCGGTTGGAGGCGAGGGGACCGTGGCAGTGCTGAGCGCCGGAACCGGCGCCACTCGGCGCTGGCCTGCTGGGGCCGGCAGGGTGGCGAGCGGTTCGCGGGAAGACAGGGAGGCGGGTTCTGGAGCGGGTGGAGAAGGGAATTCCGACACGTCGCGGGTGCCACCAACGGCGCCACCAAACAGGTTTGTGGCGGAGAGCGCCGGCGTGAAGCTGGGCGGGATAGGCGAGATGGGCGGAGTGGTCGAACTGGCGGATCTGGACACAGTTCGTCAGGTGACCGGCGCGGATGTCGGGTTCGCGGGGCCGCAGGGGCTGGCGGGCAAGGGTGTCAAAATTATCGTCGATCATGCGGTGGCGGTGATGCATGACGCGGCGACGGGGGCGAACAAGAGCCACTACCACGTGATTCACCTGGAGCCTGGGCGGGACTTCCCGCTGGACCATGTGGCGGATATCCGCGGTGCGGTTGAGGGGGATCGCTGCGTGAAGTGCGATGCGCCGCTGAGGCTGGCGAGGTGCATCGAGGTCGGGCATGTGTTCAAGCTGGGTACGAAGTACTCGGCGGCGATGGGGGCGAACTACCTGGACGAACTGAGTCAGAGCCACCCTCTGATCATGGGTTGTTACGGGATCGGCGTGACGCGGGTGGTCGCGGCGGTCATCGAGGCGAACCACGACGACAAGGGGATCGTGTGGCCTGCGACGGTTGCGCCTTTCCAGGTGCTGCTGGTGAACCTCGAGGGCAAGGACGAGGCGATCCGGCTGGCGTGCGACAAACTCCACGAGAAGCTGCAGGGGCTTGGCATCGAGGTGCTGTACGACGACCGGACCATGCGGGCGGGGCCGAAATTCATCGACGCGGACCTGGTGGGCATTCCGCTGCGGATCGCGGTGGGCAAGCGGAGCTTCGCGGAGGGACGGGCGGAGTTGAAGTGGCGCGACAGCGAGTCGGTGGAATTGCTGCCTATGGAGGCGGTGGCGGAGGTGGCGGCGGGACGGGTGCGGGCGAGGATCGCGGAGTTGAACCGGACGGATCCGCAAGGGGCGAGATAGCCACGGACAGGGCGGAACAACGGGAATAACAGCAACAGCAACGACAGCAATAACGACAACGAAGGCCGCAGGTGAACGCGGATTCACACAGATAACCACAGCCGAGGGCGGCTGCGCTACAGGCAACAACACGCGGCTCGCAAGCGAGCCGGCTAAATGGGTGACGGCCACAGCAATGGGGACAACGATACCAACAGTCAGAGAGGATCTGTCATGGGGCGAATCAAGCCACCGCGGCCGGCGAAACTGATCTGCGGGTTGATCAGTGTGGATCGGGATTTGCTGGCACGGGCACGGGGACTGCTGGCTAAGCAGGTGCGAGAGATCGAGGGGGTCAGCGAGGTGTGGCCCTTCGATATGACGGATTACTACAAAGATGAGATGGGCGAGGGGCTGCTGCGGCAGTTTGTCTGGTTTGCGGGGCTGCTGCAGATGGACCGACTGGCGGACATCAAGCGGCTGACCAACCAGATCGAGCAGCGGATGGCGGAGGAGGTGCTGGACCAGGTGACCGGCCGCCCTGTCAATCTGGACCCGGGGTATCTTACGCTTTCGAAACTGGTGCTGGCGACGACGAAGGATTACTCGCACCGGATCTACTTGCAGGCGGGCATCTACGCCGAATCGACGCTGCACTATGAGGCGGGCGGCTGGCGGGCGTGGCCCTGGACGTACCCGGATTATGCGGGGCCTACGTACCATGGATTTTTCACGGAGGTGAGGGAGGCGCTCAAGCAGCAGTTGGCGGAGGGGGTGGATGCGGGGCCGGGGAGCACCCCGCCTGGGCCGGAGGCGGGGTAGAATCGACAGTTGGTGCGTCAAGGTTCGTATGGCGTGTTTGCGAATAGGAAGGATAACAGCAACGGCCACGGCAACGACGCTCCGTGCTACGGTTGGCGAGGTTGGAGGCCGGCCTGGATGCGGGGGAGCATCTGCAGGTAGAGCAGCAGGAGCAGGATGGCGTTTGACCAGAAGGGCAGGCCGTAGCTGCCGAACTTGTGGAAGTCGCCTATGCAGTTGAAGAGCACGCTGCTGGCCAGGAGGATGGAGAGGCCCAGCAGGCCGTATTGCAGGAGGAGGGCGGGAGTGGCCTGGCTGCGGCGGAGCAGTTGGTAGATGACCACCTGGCAGAAGGGCAGGTAGACGAAGTAGTGGGGCCAGGAGGTTTCCACGAGGAAGGGGGTAGAGAGCAGCAGCAGGGCGAAACCGATCTCGGCGTCGTGCTGAACGCGGGCGCGGATTATGGCGAAGAGCAGGACCAGGTTGGCCAGAGAGAAGGCATAGGCCGGGAGGTAGAGCGGCCCCATGCTCTGTTCTTCCTCGATGTGGAAGAGGCGTTTGAGGACGTGGGGCAGGTACTGGGAGTTAGGGTCGACCAGGGCATTGTGCTTGACCTGCTGGACCATGCTTCTGCTGGCGCGGTGGAACGTCAGGAGGTTGGCGGGGCCATCGGGGCCGAGGCGGACGGCTGGCACCACCACGAGGAAGACGAGGGTCCAGGCGGCGAACATGCCAACGAGTTTGAACTCCCGTTTGAGCAGGAAGTAGATGATGAAGAGGCCGGGGTAGAACTTGATGCTGGTGGCGAGGGCGAGCAGGGCGGCGGCGCCGACCTTTCGGCCCTGGGTGTAGAAGCAGAGGGCTGCGAGGGTGCAGACGGCGAGGAGGGTGCTGATCTGTCCCCACATGAAGTTGTGGAGCACGGGCAGGCTGAGCAGCGTAGCGAGCAGGCAGAGGTAGTAGCCGGGCCTGCGCTGGCGGACGAAATGGACGGCGGGGACAAGGAACAGCAGGACGGTGGTTGCGATCTGGAGGGCTTCCCAAAAGTACACGACGGTCCAGACGCCGAAGCGGTTGAGGATCCCGAGGCACAGGGCGAAGAAGGCGGAATAGCAGTAGCCGGAGGCCGGGAGATTGAAGGCGTAGATCCAGACACCGGCGGAGTAGTAGTGGGTGATGAAGTCGATGAAGATGGTGGGCTGGCCATCGATGGCGGCGGCGAATCCGCGGAGCGAGCCGTAGGTCCAGGCGTAGTAGGCGAGGACCAGGGCGGTGAGGAGGAGGCTCAAGGC
>JANYLN010000294.1 GCA_025357795.1 Planctomycetota bacterium | reverse complement strand
AACGGCTGGGGCTTTTTTGTGGAAGGAAACAGCTGCCAAGGTGACCCGCGAGTGGTTCCGGAGCCGGCGGGTATGCCACCAACGGCGCCACCAAACAGGTCTGGGCCACGCGAGCGCAGCGTGAAGCTGGGCGGGATGCGGGGTTTGGGCTAGGTGCGGATGCCGGGGACGAAAGCGCCACTTCCGGCGCCACTTGACGGCTGGGAGGCGATGTTGAAGCGGTTGCGGGCTCGTGATTGGAAGAGTTTTGGAGAGTTGTTGTATGAGTGATGGACTGTGGCCTGAAACCAGGATTGGGAGACTTGGCAGGCTCCTGGGTTTGCGAGGGCGGGAGGGGCCGCCTGGTGGCGCTGGGCAGGAGAGCGACCTGCGCGCGCTGGTCAAGATCGCCCTACCTTCGATGGTGGCGACCGTCGCGGGCACGGTGATGAGCTTCGTGGATTTCGCGTTTGTCAGCCAACTGGGCAGCGAGGCGCAGGCGGCGGTGGGTAACGGGTCGGTGCTGGTCTGGACGCTGTTCGGACTGGGGGCGGGGATCGTCAGCGCGATCAGTACGTTCGCATCACAGGCATTGGGCCAGGGCCGGGTACGCACGGGGGGCGCGTACCTGTGGCAGTCGATCTACTTGGCTGCGGGGTTTGGGGTGCTCAGCCTGCTGCTGGTGCCGGTTATGCCGCTGGTGTTTGCCGCGCTGGGGCATCCGCCTGGCGTGCAGCATCTCGAGACGATCTACACGCAGATCCTGCTGCTGTCGGCGGGACCTACGATCGCGGGGGCGGCAATCAGCAACTACTTCAACGGGGTGCACCGGCCCACCGTGACGATGGTCAGCATGATCGTCGCGAACCTGTTCAACGTCGTGGCGGACTATGCCCTCGTCTTCGGGCACTGGGGCCTGCCTGCGATGGGTGTGGCGGGGGCGGCGTGGGCGACACTGATTGCCCTGAGCCTGCGGTGCGCGTGGCTGATGGTAGCACTGGCGGGGCCGCGGTTCCGGAAGGAGTTCAACCCGTTCAGCGAATGGCGGTACAACAGGGCGCGGATGGCGAGCCTGCTGGGGCTGGGTGCGCCCGTGGGGTTGCAGTGGGTGGCGGATATCGGCACGTGGGCGTTGTTTGCCAACTGGCTAATCGGCAGGTTGGGGACGACGGACCTGGCCGCTACGCACATCGTGTGGAAGCTGCTGGAACTGTCGTGGATGCCGGCGATCGGCATCGGGGTGGGGATCAACGCGGTCGTCGGCAAGGCGATCGGACAGGGCGACCACGAGCTTGCCCGGCGGCGAGCCCGGCTGGGCACGATCCTGTGCGTAGCGTACATGGGTCTGATGGGGGGGATCTTTGCTCTATTCCGACAGCCGTTGGTAGGGTTGTTCGCGGCGGACGAGGCGGTGCTGGGGCTGGGGGCGAACCTGATGATATTGGCGGCGGCGTTCCAGGTGTTCGACGCGATGAGCATCGGCTATGGCAGTTCGCTGCGCGGGGCGGGCGATACGAAGTGGCCTGCGATCGTGCTGGGGCTGTACTGCTACGGGATCGTGATCGGGGGCGGGTGGGCGCTGATGGTCGTGTGGCCTGGTCTGGGCAGTTACGGCCCTTGGATTATGTGCACGATCTACGCTATTCTAGTGAGCTTAACGCTGCGATACCGCTGGGTGCGTGGCAACTGGAAGAGCATAGACATCTTTGCCGCCGGGAATGGCGAACCGGTAACAGCGACAAACGTGGCGGCAGCGGGAGATGCGAATGTCAGAGACGGTGGACTACAAGAAAACAGTTCTTACCCCTAAGACGGACTTCCCGATGAAGGCCAACCTCGTGCAGCGCGAGCCGGCGTGGCAAAAGCGTTGGAACGAGATGGATCTGTACGGGCAAATCCGTAAGGCCCGGGCGGGAAAGCCGCGGTTCCTGCTGCACGATGGCCCGCCGTACGCCAACGGCGACATCCACATGGGTCACCTGATCAACAAGGTCCTCAAGGACATCGTCGTGCGGTTCAAGACGATGGAGGACTTCGATAGCCCGTACGTACCGGGCTGGGACTGCCATGGCCTGCCTATCGAACACAAGGTGCTGGACGAGATGGGCAAGGAGAAGGCGGCCACGCTCAATACGTACCAGATCCGGAAGCGCTGCGGCACGTATGCCGAGAAGTACATGAAGATCCAGTCGGCGCAGTTCCAGCGGCTGGGGATCTTTGGCGATTGGGGCAAGCCGTACTGCACGATGAGCCCGCCGTACGAGTCGGAGGTCATCCAGACGCTGGCGGACCTGTCGGACCTGGGGCTGGTCAGCCGGCAACTGAAGACCGTGCCATGGTGCCCGGACTGCCAGACCGCACTGGCGGAGGCGGAGCTGGAGTACGTGGATGCCAGCGGGCCGAGCATCTACGTGAACTTCCCGGTGGCGGAGGAGTCGTTCGGGACGTTCGAGAAGGTGTTCGGGTGGAAGGCGGATGGGAAGAACCCGCCTTGCCTGATGATCTGGACGACGACGCCTTGGACCTTGGTGGCGAACCTGGCGATCGCGGCGGGGCCGAACGTGGAGTATCGCGCGGTTCGGTACCGGCAGGACGGTCGGGAGCGGGTGACGGTTGTCGCGGATGCTCTCATCCAGCCGGTGATGGAGGTGGGTAAGGCGGAGGTCATCGAGACGAGCGGGCCTGTCATGGGCGGTGCGCTCAAGCCGCTGAAGTACCGGCACGTGTTCGTGGAGCGGACGAGCCCGGTGGTGCTGGTGAACTACATCCGGCTGGAGGACGGCACGGGGCTGGTACACACCGCGCCGGGGCACGGCGAGGACGACTACATCACGGGCAAGCGGGAAGGTCTGAAGATCTACTGCCCGGTGCGCGAGGACGGCTCGTACGACGAGACGGTGCCGGAGTTCCTGCAGGGGCAGAAGGTGCCGGCGGTCGATCCGGTGGTGATCAGCCGACTCGCGCAGGATGGCTGGCTGTTCCAGGCCGGCAAGGTCACGCACAGCTATCCGAACTGCTGGCGGAGCAAGACGCCGATCGTGTTCCGGGCGACGGAGCAGTGGTTCGTGTCAGTGGACAAGGAGATCCCGGGCCAGGGCAAGACGCTGCGGCACCTGGCGAGGGAGTGGGTGGACAAGAGCAAGTGGGTACCCGATTGGGGCAGCAACCGGATCCAGGGGATGCTGGAGAGCCGGCCCGACTGGTGCATCTCGCGTCAGCGGGCGTGGGGCCTGCCGATCCCGGCGTTCTACAACGACAAGAACCAGGTGTTGTTTACCGGTGAGACGATGCGGCGGGTGGCGAAGCACTTTGCGCAGAAGGGCGCGGACAGCTGGTATAAGGACAGCCCGAAGGACCTGCTGGGCGAGGATTTCGTCTTGCCCGCGGGGTTCAGCTGGGAGACCCTGCGCAAAGAGAACGACATTCTCGATGTGTGGTTCGAGTCGGGCAACAGCTGGCGGGCGGTGTGCAAGGCGCAGGGGCTGGGGTACCCGGCGGACCTGTACCTGGAAGGGTCGGACCAGCACCGCGGCTGGTTCCAGTTGTCGCTGCTGCCTGCGGCGGCGGTGACGGGCGAGGCGCCGTTCCGCACGGTTCTGACGCACGGCTTCGTGGTGGATGACCAGGGCCGCAAGATGAGCAAGTCGGCGGGCAACTATGTCAGCGCGACGGATGCGGTCGCTCAGTATGGGGCGGACGTGCTGCGGCTGTGGGTCTCGAGCGTCAACTACCAGGACGACGTGCGGGCGTCGGATTCGCTGATCGCCCACCTGCAGGACGCGTACCGCAAGGTGCGCAATACGCTACGGTTCCTCCTGGGCGCGGTCAACGAGTTCGACCCGGCCAGGGATGCGCTGGCGGCGGATGAGCCGTCGCTGGACCGCTGGGCGCGGATGGAGTTGCACAAGGTGATCCGGGACGTGAAGGAGTCGTACGACAACTACGATTTCTACAAGGTGTTCCGGCGGGTACACGACTTCTGCGCGGTGGAGCTGTCGAGCGTGTACTTCAGCGCGATCAAGGACCGGCTGTACTGCGACCTGCCGGACGCCCCGCGGCGGCGGCGGACACAGACGGTGCTGCACGAGATCGCGTCGACTCTCATTCGGCTGGTGGCGCCGATCCTGGTACACACGGCGGAAGAGGCATGGGAGTTCCTGAAGTACAAACCCGAGGAGGCCCAAAGCGTACACCTGACGCACCTGCCTCCGGTCGATGAGAAGGTCTTCAACGAGGCTGACGAGAAGGACTTCGCGGTGCTGCTCGACCTGCGCAACAAGGGGATGCAGCAACTGGAGAAGTTGAAGACGGAAGCCGGCTTGTCCAATGCGTTGGATGCGGCGGCGGTGTATGTGGTGCCGGCGGAGCAGAAGTCGGTACTGGACCGGTACGACGGCGAGCTGGAAGACCTGCTGGGCGTGGGCTGGCACGAGGTCCGCGTGGAGGCGGGTGAGTCGAAGGTCGAGATCGTGGACCTGCGCGGCAAGTACGAGCGGTGCAGCCGGTCGTGGAAGCGGCGGCCTGACGTGGGCAGCGATCCGCAGTTCCCGGATCTGTCGGCGCGGGATGCGGCGGTGATGCGGGTGTTGATGAATAGATAACTTGTAACAGAATGAACGAGTACGGGACCAGCATCACCCAGAGGCAGGTGCCCTGCATGCTATTGCCAGGCACCTGCCTCTATTGTTCTGCTACTGTTCATCTTCTTCCAGCTGAGCCCCTGGGCCAAGTACCTCCTCCAAACTTCGGAGGTAACAGGCCAGATTAGAGCCTATTTTTTCTATACTGTACGGTGCAAGCATCACGAGTTCTTGGAATGTGAATTCATCGAGAGGAGGCAGCCCCTCGTCCGCGATGAGAGACTGGATATTGGCCCTTTCATCGTCACCCAACATGGCGACTGGATCTCGCGTCCTGTGGCCATGCCAGCCAGAAAGGTGGATGAAGTTGCATCCAAACCGATAGACCTGCTGGGCCGAGGGGTGGGGAGCAATCGCGTGCTCGATTAGATCCTTGTCGGTGATCTTCTAAGCCTTACCCATGGGGCCCTTGCGCGTCCAGTACTCACCAGGCAAGGAGTCCTGAATTAGGCGCATGCGGCCTGCGGGTGCGGCATCAAGAGGAACATCACTCGAACCATGCTGTCGAGTTCCTGTCGTACGAGCGCTACAGCCGGAGAGAGGAGCCGCTGTTGCCATAGGATGCCAAACGCCGCCTGGTTCTCGCGTGAGCGGCCACGCACCTGTGAAATGAACATCGCGCCGAGGTTCGGATCATCTTCTGTCATTGGCAATTTACCACTCCACTCGTTCAACCCGAGCCCAACATCTTGCTGACCACAGAGGTCCGCCAAGTTCGCCGACCTTTTCTCCGTACGTATGCGTCCAGCTAGTTCATCTTGCCAGGGCGACGGGTCTCCAGGTAACCCACGGAGTTTTCTCAGGCACCGGTTGCCAGGGAGTTGCGGAGCTGCCCAATCAGCGGAGGCAGATCGATCTGGATCACATCCCAAAGGATGTCGAAATCCACTTCGTCGTATCCATGGACCAGCCGATTGCGCAGGCCGATCACCTCCGACCAGGGAATATCCGAGAGTTGCTGTCGCGCGGCCGGGGAGACTCTCGCGGCGGCCTCCCCGACGATTTCCAGCAACCGAACCAGCGACAGGTTCAGCTGTCGGTCCCGGTCCAGGTCCTCGCGGCGTCGGCCCCTGGCCATCTCAACCGCCTCGGCCGCGTGATCCAGCATGTGCCGCAGTCGGGCGGTCTCGTCATGCCGCGTCATACTGCACCTCGGCCTCGGCGAGCACCTGGTCTCGAAAGTGGCGACTCAAGAAGCCAGGCGTGTTCAGGTCCACCTTGCGGCCGAGGATCTCCGAGAGCTCCAGTTCCAAGCCAAAGAAGCGCAGGCCGATGCGGGTCCCCGGTTCGAACTCCACGAGGACGTCCACATCGCTGGCTGGGCCGAAATCGTCGCGCAGGACCGACCCGAACAGCGCCAGCCGGCGAATGTGGTTCTGGCGGCAGAACTCCGCGATCCGCTCTTTCGGGATGTCAATGCGAGGTTTTGCCATAGCAGGCCCTTTGGGATCGCCCTTGGGGTTGCCGCCCCAAGCCGGTCCCTATTGTCGCTCCGCCAGCAAGCTCTTCAAGCCCTTACAGTTGCTCTTGCCCCTTGAGAATCAGCGCTTCTGGCGTCATCATTATACTCGGGTCTGTTGATCGAGAGAGAACATCGCACTGCAGATTTGATGTTCACCTCCGAAGATCCTTTGTATCATGGCAGCATGCGTTTGTGCGTGGCGATGTTATAGGCCCCTGCGAGGGTGAGGTCCGTACGTTATGCCCTCTTGGGGTGACCGGCGGAGGTATCGATCGATATTATGACCCAACACATCGCAAAGCCTCTGCGTCTGGTCGTCTCGCTCTCGGGCGGCGGCACCACGCTGCAAAACATGATCGACCTGATCGGCTTGGGGCAGTTGCCGGCGAGAGTCGAACTGGTGATCGGCTCGCGGCCCGACGCGTATGGGCTGGAGCGGGCGAAAAAGGCGGGCATCCCCACGCTGACGATCCCCCGCAAGAGCACGCCGCCGGAGGAGTTCAGCCTACGGATGCACGAGGCGATCCGCGGCGCGAAGGCGGACCTGGTGTGCATGGCGGGGTTCCTGTCGCTGTGGACGATCCCCGATGACTACATCGGGCGGGTAATGAACATCCACCCTGCCCTGCTGCCGAGTTTCGGCGGGAAGGGCTACTACGGGCACCACGTACACGAGGCGGTGATCCGGACCGGGTGCAAGGTGTCGGGCTGCACGGTGCACTTTGCGGACAACGTGTACGACCACGGACCGATCATCGCGCAGCGGTGCGTGCCGGTGCTCGAGAATGATACGCCGGATGCGTTGGCGGCGAGGGTGTTCGAACAGGAATGCGTCGCGTATCCGGAGGCGATTCGCCTGTTTGGGGCGGGTAGGCTCAGGATCGAGGGGCCGCGGGTGCGTGTCCTGCCGGGCGAGCCACAGGATGCCAGATCGGCTAGCCGGTGACGATTGCGTTGCGGGGAGAGGCGTTCCATGTACTGCGTGCCGATACCATGTTTCGGCAGTTCGCGGGTGCTGGGCATTTTGCTGCTGATCTTCTGGGTGTGGGTCCTGCGAGACTGCCTTAGAAACGAGCCGGCAGGCAGCGGCGAGAAGATCCTGTGGACTGTCGTGATCGCCCTGGCGCCGGTGTTTGGGGCGGGGCTGTATATGTTTGTGCGCCGGCCTGCGAGGATTGCGCGGTACGGCCGATGAGGGGGCCGGCTTTGCATGGGGCTGCGCGGCCTATACCATTAAGAGGT
>JANYLN010000293.1 GCA_025357795.1 Planctomycetota bacterium | reverse complement strand
ACTACGACTGGATCCTCACCGGCTCCGACGCTTCCCGCGCCGCCGCCGTCATCGCCGCCCAGTTCCTCATCGACCCGCTGACGATCGTCATGCTCCTGACCGTCACCAGCGTCTCCCTGTTCGTCGTGATCTACTCCCGCTCCTATATGCGAGACCATCACGGCCACCCCGAACGAGGCTACGAACGCTTCTTCGCCTTTCTGGCCCTCTTCGTCGCCAGCATGTGCGTCCTCGTCCTGGCGGGCAACTTCGTCGTCCTCTACCTCGGATGGGAACTCGTCGGCCTGTGCAGCTACCTCCTGATCGGCTTCTACTACCAGAAGCCCTCCGCCGCCGACGCCGCCAAAAAGGCCTTCATCGTCAACCGTATAGGCGATTTCGGCTTCGGCCTCGGCGTGCTGTCCATCTACCTGATCTTCGGCCGGCTCGACTACCAGGGCGTCTTCGCCGCCGCCCAGGCGGCCTTCAACCCCGCCGACCCCCACGCCCTCGCCAGCCTCCAGAGCCTGCTGCACCTGCCCGACCTCGCCGCCGCCCAGGCCAAGGCCGCCGACATCCAGTCCTGGATGACCACCATCTGCCTGCTGCTGTTCACCGGCGCCGTCGGCAAGAGCGCCCAGATCCCCCTGTACGTCTGGCTGCCCGATGCCATGGAAGGCCCCACGCCCGTCAGCGCCCTCATCCACGCCGCCACCATGGTCACCGCCGGTGTCTACATGGTCGCCCGCTGCGGCCCGCTCTTCACCCATAGCCCCTTCGCCCTGCAGGTCGTCGCAGTGATAGGCTGCCTCACCGCCATCTACAGCGCCACCATCGCCCTCACCCAGTACGACCTCAAACGCATCCTGGCCTACTCGACGATCTCCCAGTTGGGCTACATGTTCCTGGGCCTGGGCGTCATGGCCGCCAGCGCCTCGATCTTCCACCTGTTCACCCACGCCTTCTTCAAGGCCCTCCTGTTCCTCGGGGCAGGCAGCGTCATGCATGCCATGAATGGCGTCATCGATATCCGCCGCTTCAGCGGCCTGCGCAAGGTCCTGCCCATCACCGCCTGGACCTTCGTCATAGGCGGCCTCGCCCTCGCCGGCTTCCCGCTCCTCTCCGGCTTCTGGAGTAAGGACGAGATCGTCGCCGCCGCGATGGCCAACCACCCCGCGCTGGGTTGGATGGCGATCATCACCTCCCTGCTGACGGCCTTCTACACCTTCCGGGCGATCTTCATGACCTTCTTCGGCCCGTACCGCACCCCCGACGAGGCCAAACACCCCCAGGAGTCCAACGCCTGGATGACCCTGCCCCTGATCCTGCTGGCCGTCGGCGCCCTCTTCGCGGGCTTTCTGGGCGTGACCTTCCAGGCAGGCCACGGCTTTGCCGGTGCCTGGACGCCAGGCGGCCGCTTCCAGGCCTTCCTCTCCGCCCCGCTCCAGTCGTACCACCACGCCCTGCTCGCCTCGGGCCACCAGGAGACCCACAACTTCGCCCTGATGTACGCTGCCGCCGCCCTGGCGATCCTCGGCATCCTGGCCGCCTGGTTTGTCTACCTGAAAAAGCCCGCGATCGCCGAAACCGCCGCCCGCGTCTCCGGCCCGATCTATTGGCTGGTCTACCACAAGTACTTCATCGACGAACTCTATGACCTGATCGTCGTCGGCGTCGTCTGGTCCGCCGGCCTGTTCTTCTACTTTTTCGATCGCTACGTGGTCGATGGACTCGTCTTCGTCGCCACGCTCGTGCCCCGGACCATCGGCCTGTTCATGCGGTACGGCCAGCTCGGCGCCGTCCAGGGCTACGCCCTCTTCATGGTCGGCCTCTCCGCCCTGGTGGTCCTGGCTATGCTGCTGGCGACGTAAGGATTGACTGCTGATAGTGGACTGCTGTTGTCGTTACGGGTCACCGGCAACTGGCCGCTGACTAATACGCTTTTGACAGGTACAAACGAATGCTAGCCTTGGCAAACACCGCAATCGCACAGGTCGCAAACCAGCCCTGGTGGCTGACGATCCTGATCTTCCTGCCCCTGGCCGGAGTCCTCCCGATCGTCGCCCTCGACGACCGCCACGCCTCCAAGAGCCGCTACATCGCGCTGCTGTTCTCCCTGGCAACGCTGGCGCTCTGCTGCGTCGTCGTCGGGCTCTACGCCCAGCAGTCCTGGGGTAAGCCGGGCTGGGTCTTCGAGCAGCGGCTCAACGTCCTCTCGCTCAGCGAAAACACCCCCACGGGTGGCTCCGTCTTCGAAACCGGCTACCACGTTGCCATCGATGGCATCAGCCTCTGGCTGGTCGTGCTCTCGGCCCTGCTCTCGCCCCTGGCGATCTGGGGCAGCTTCAGCGGCATCCGCGACAACCTCAAGGGCTATTACTGCCTCATGCTCATGCTCGAGACCGCCGTCCTCGGCGTCTTCTGCGCCCGCGACCTGCTCCTGTTCTACATCTTCTTCGACCTCACCCTCGTGCCGCTGTTCCTGCTGATCG
Source organism: Planctomycetota bacterium (assembly GCA_025357795.1). Taxonomy (GTDB): domain Bacteria; phylum Planctomycetota; class Phycisphaerae; order UBA1845; family JANYLN01; genus JANYLN01. Next base: position 7,554 of record JANYLN010000293.1, on the reverse strand, counting down.
GCATCTGGGGAGGCCGGGACCGCCGCTACGCCGCCTATAAGTTCTTCATCTACACCATGACCGGCAGCGTCCTGCTCCTCGGCGGTATCCTCTACCTCGCCTGGCGCAGCTACCAGGTTCAGCACGTCTTCAGCTTCGACTTCGACCGCCTCTACGCCCTCTCGGCCACCCTGACCTGGAACGAGCAGCGCTGGCTCTTCCTGGCGATGTTCGCCGCCTTCGCCATCAAGGTGCCGCTCTTCCCCCTGCACACCTGGCTCCCCCTGGCCCACACCGAGGCCCCCACCGCCGGCTCCGTCATCCTCGCGGGCCTGCTGCTCAAACTCGGCACCTATGGCTTCCTCCGCTTCGCCGTGCCGCTCTTCCCCGCCGCCACCGTCGCCTTCGCCCCCATGCTGGCGAGCCTGGCGATCATCGGCATCCTCTACACCGGCGTCGTCGCCTGGGTCCAGAACGACTTCAAAAAGCTCATCGCCTACAGCAGCGTCAGCCACCTCGGCTTCTGCATGCTCGGCCTGTTCAGCCTTAAAGTCGCCGGCCTCAACGGCTCGCTGCTCTACATGATCAACCACGGCCTCTCCACGGGCGCCTTGTTCCTTGTGATCGGCATGATCTACGAGCGCTACCACACCCGCGACATGAACGAGCTGGGCGGCATCGCCCGTCGCATGCCCAAACTGGCGTTCTTCATGGTCTTCTTCGCCCTGGCCAGCGTCGCCCTCCCCGGCCTCAACGGCTTCGTCAGCGAGTTCCTGGTCCTGCTGGGCACCTTCCTCTCCAGTACGACCTATGACAACTACCCCGCCGGCCCGCTCGATTACCGCTACGCCGTTGTCGCTGCCGGCGGCATCATCCTCGGTGCGGTGTACATGTTCTGGTGGCTCCGCCGGGTCCTCTTCGGCCCACTCGTCGAGCCCGAACACACCCCCGATACCTCGAATGGTCTGACGGTGGACATCACCCCCCGCGAGACCTCGATCCTGGCGGTCCTCGCCGTCGCCTGCCTGCTCCTGGGCGTCTACCCCAAGCCGCTGCTGACCAGCATGCAGCCCTGCTTGGAGGCCAGCATCCTGAATGTCGTTCACAACAGGCCAGGCGTGCGGGTGACCGCCGTGCCGGCCCCCGTTCTGACACAGGACGCGTTCCCCGGGCTCGCCGAAGGGCACCAGGATTCGACCCCGAAACGGGCCGAGCCGCGAACGTAATTGCGCGGTATCCTTTGTCGTTGTACTGGCTGTGGTTGTTGCTGTTATCCGTGTGAATCCGTGGCTGTCCTGGCTGCAGTTGCTGCTGACATTGGACGGCTGACCATTGACTCCTGAAAGCCCGTTGCCGTCCGCTGACTACGGGCAACCGCTGTTACCGTCGAGGATTTTATGAGCTACATACAAGCGTTGGCTCCCGAGATTGTGGTGGCCGCATTCGGCGTGCTCTGCCTGGTCGCCGGCATGCTGCGAACCGCCCGTTCCGCGCAATGGGCCAAATCCATTGCCCTCGTCGGCCTCCTGGTCGGCATGGTCGTCGCCCTGGGCCAGACCCACGTCGCCAGGGCAGGGGAGCTCTCCGTCGATACCTTCAGCACCTACGTCCGGGCCATGCTCTGCGGCGTCGCCGCCATCGTGGTCCTGAGCTCCTGGGCGCTGCCCGCCCCGGGCCGCATCCCCGAGATGTTCAGCCTGCTGCTGTTCTCCGTCGTCGGGGCAATGCTCGTCTCCGTCGCCGATGATCTCGTGCTGCTGTTCTTCGCCCTCGAACTGGCCAGCGTGCCCACCTACGCCATGGTCGCTGCCGGCTCCGACAACCAGGCCTCCCAGGAGGCCGGCCTCAAGTACTTCTTCCTCGGCGCCCTCAGCGCCGCCGTCATGGTCTACGGCTTCAGCTTCCTCTACGGCGCCGCCGGCACCACCACCATGCTAGGTGGCCTCGACGGCACCAGCGTCGCCGGTGCCGTCCGCGCCCGCCTCGCGGACAATCCCTTCGCCTGGCTGGGCATCGTGCTCGCACTCCTGGGCCTGGCCTACAAGGTCGCCGCCGTGCCCATGCACTTCTACGTGGCCGACGTCTACCAGGGCGCCGCCGCCCCCATCTCCGCCATGCTTTCCTACGTCCCGAAATTCGCCGGCCTGGTCGCGATGATCAAGATCCTCGCCCTCGTGGGTTGGCCGCTGCCCGGCTCGCTCTATTGGCTGATCTGGATCATGGCCGCCTCCACCATGACCATAGGCAACGCCCTGGCCCTCCTGCAGGACAACGTCAAACGCATGCTGGGCTACTCCAGCATCGCCCACTCAGGCTACATGCTCATGGGCCTGCTCGTAGGCCCCGCCCTCACAGGCGGCGCCAATCCCCTCCAGGACGGCATCGCCGCCATCCTGTTCTACATCGTCTCCTACGGCATCATGAACATCGGCGCCTTCACCGCCATCGCCTACCTGACCGACGAGTCAGGCCGGGAGCCCCAACTGCTCCAGTCGTTCTCCGGCCTGGGCCGCCAGAGGCCCGGCGTCGCCCTTGCCCTGACGTTCTGCGTCTTCAGTCTGCTGGGTATCCCGCCGACCGCCGGTTTCTTCGGCAAGGTCTACCTCTTCGGCTCGACCCTCTCGCTCGCCCCGACCAGCCACTACGTCACCTGGACCTACGTCCTGGTCGTCCTGGCTCTGCTCAACACCGCCGTCAGCGCAGGCTACTACCTCCGAATCATCGGCGCTGCCTACATCCGCCCAAGCGAAGGCCTGACCTGGCGCAAAGGCTCCGTCCCCGTCGGCGCAGCTCTAGTCCTCTGTGCCGCCCTGGTCGTGATCATCGGTCTTCGCCCGGGCCGCCTGGCCGGCCCCGCTGCCGAAGCCAGCCGCGCCGGCGTAGTGCTCGACAAGCAGCTCGTCCCGTCCATGCCCGCCACCAGTACAGCCACTCTCCAACCCGCCCCCGCCGGCGCCCGCTAGATCGGATGGCCGCCTCCCCCAGTTGGCTTGGCTGCCATGGTCCTGCGCAGTTGCAGGACCATGGCGAGTGCCACGCCCGCGTCGTTTGCAGGCGTGCCGCCGTAAGTGGAAGTATACGTTCCCAAGTTTGCGCTTGCCCTTCCGCCTCCCCCATTTAGCCGGCTCGCTTGCGAGCCGCGTGTTGTTGCCGTTGTCGTGGCTGTTGTTTCTCCGCGATCTCTGCGCCTCTGCGGCGAATCCGTTCTCGCCGTGGCCCTTTCCCTCCAACGCTTTCAACCCAGTCTTACCGCCAAAGCCCCCAACCCCCTGTCCCCGCCAGCCTTCCGCCGGCGCGCGACCACCTCCCACAACCTCGCCTCCTGACACCTCCTGGCCACCCCTTGCCCGCAACCGACTTTCACGTTAGCCTACTCCCGTTAGTGCCTTTATGTCCTGGAGGTTCGTTCATGCTGCCATCGACATCAACGCTTCGCGGTTGCCCGACAAACTGGCTTCGCCGCCTGTGCCTGCTCCTCCTGGGGTTGACATGCGTGGCGGTGCTGAATATCGCAGGCTGCCCCAAGCCGCAGTTCGACCAGCTCATTCCCGAGGTTACCCTCCAGCAGATCAAGGACATCCGCAATAACGCCCAGTTGGATGCCGCGCAGAAGTTGCAGGCCCTGAAGGACTTAGGTATCGACGACCCCCAACTCCTCGAAGTGTTGCTGAACACGCCGCTCCCAGGTGCCGATTGATACAGCAGTGACGGGCGGTGTTTGCCCGTTAAGACGTTTTCCACTGCTGCGCCAAGTACGCTCATACCATGAGGAGGTAGTAATGCTCTGCACGCGAACGCTTCGTATCGCTGTTCTGGTTTGCGCTGTGTCCCTGCCAGCCCTGTACCTGGTTGGCTGCGGAGCGCTCCCCCCCGAGGTCTCCGCGATGACCAAGGTCGCCACAGGCCAGATGAACACCCTGACCGGTACCGAGGTCCAGGCCCTGGCAACCACCTTCGCCCCTGAGGTCGTCTTGACCGAACCGCAGGCCGATGCAATCGCCGGCTTCTTCGCCGACAATAACATCGCCACGATGGTGGACCTGCAGAATCTCATCTTAAAGGCCCAGCAGGACCCCAGTAGCGTGACCCTGCCCGAAGGCTTCATGGACCTGTTCAAGGACTTCCAACTGCCCGGCGCCCCAGCTACGCAACCTGCCTGACCGGTAGGAGCAAGCGAGCGGGACGCCTGGCCTGATGTGTGCAATATGACCGACAGAACTCGCATCGTCATCGGCACCCGCAAGTCCCGCCTCGCCCTCGCCCAGAGCGAAATGGTCGCCGCCGCCATCCGCGCCGCCGCCCCTCGCCTGGACGTCACGCTCCACCCGATCGTCACCCAAGGCGACATCAAACTCGACAAGCCCTTGCCCCAGATAGGCGGCAAGGGCTTGTTCACGTGGGAACTCGAGCAGGCCCTCCTGGCAGGCCAGATCGACTTGGCCGTCCACTCCGCCAAGGACCTCCCGACCGACAACCCGTCAGGCCTCGACATCCTCTGCGTCCCCGCCCGCGCCCCTGTCGCCGATGTGCTCGTCACCCGCGCAGGGCTTACGATCTTCGACCTGCCCCTGGGCGCCCGCATCGGCACCAGCAGCCAGCGACGCCAGATGCAGCTCGCCGAACTCCGCCCCGGCCTCCGCTTCGCCGACATCCGCGGCAACATCGACACTCGCGTCAACAAGGCCCTCGCAGGCCAGTACGACGCCGTCGTCCTCGCCCAGGCCGGCCTCCTCCGCGCGGGCATGCTCAGCCCCCAAGGCTCGATCACCCTCGACTCCGCTAAGGTCCAGGCAGGCGGCACCATCCTCCCCGTCACGCAGATCCTGCCCGCCCCGGGCCAGGCCGCCCTGGCCATCCAGGGTCGCGCCGATGATGCCTGGCTCCGTAGCGTGCTGGCCCCAGTCAACGACCCCGTTACAGCCGCATGCCTGCAGGCCGAGCGGGCCATGCTCCAGGCCCTGCACCTCGATTGCCACATGCCCTTCGCCGCCCTGTGCGAATCCGTCCCGCAAGGCTACGCGATGCGGACTTGGCTCGCCGACCCCCGCTCGGGCCGCTCCCTCCGCATCCAGGCCGCCGCCTCGACCACCGACCAGCTCGTCGCCGAGTTGCTCCAACGCATCGAGCAGGCCGGAGGCCGCGAGCTGCTCGAAGGCTGCCGCCAGTCGCCAGACTAACCCTTCAGGGGCGCCGTTGGTGGCACCCACCCCGTGTCCGGAATTCCCCTCGCCGCTCCCGCCCAGCTCGCCCATCCCGCCCAGCTTCACGCTGCGCTCGCCTGGCCCAGACCTGTTTGGTGGCGCCGTTGGTGGCATACCCGCCGGCTCCAGAATCAGCCGTGGGTCACCGTGTCTCCTTGTCTGCTGTTCCGCATCGCCGTAGTCGTGATCTCCGCCCCTCCAGATTGCCCGCGAAATGCTCAGAGATTGTGGAATATTTCGCAAAGTCCACGCCTGCTGGAATTGTTCCTTCGCGGTCAACTTGTAAGCCTAGTATAATAAACATGTTACAACGATGTCCCTCTCCACGATCGACTGGTACGAGACTTGCCACATCAAGGGAATTAGGCACAATGGCCCTTGTGCCGACCGGGATGATGTCCGTGCCGGCGACCGAGGCCATCGACCGCCCGGCTGTTGCTAAATGGTATGGCGCCAAGTACATGCGGCTGAGCCTGCATCATAGGCTGTTGATCGCGTTTCTGGTGGGCACGCTGGTGGTCTTCGCCATCGTGTTTTCGCTGGGGCTGATCAGCGCGCAAGTTATTTTGCTGCAACTAGCTGGCATCGCCCTGACGGCCTTCGTCATCACGGTGATCAGCCGCAAGTTCAGCGAACGGGTAGGCCTGATCGTCCAGGCCGCCGAGCGGATCGCCCGAGGCGAACTCGACGAACCGATCCTGGTCGATACAGAACTGCCTGAAGTAAATGCACTTGCGGCCAAAATCGACCAGATACGCGAGTCGATCCGCCACCGCGACAAGCAGCTGCTGCGACGCAATGACGAACTGCGGGACGCCCTGCATCACCTGCAGCAGGTCAACCGCGGCTACCTGGAGATGCTAAGCTTCGTCACGCACGAGCTTAAGAGCCCGGTCGCCAGCATGTACGCCGCGGCGATCACTCTGCAGGACGGCATAGCAGGCCAGATGCCTGAACCGCAACGCAAACTCGCAGCCACGATTGTCCGAAACTGCGAGTACCTGGAGGACATGGTCAAGAACTACCTGGACCTGTCCAGAATCGAAAAAGGTGAGTTCGAAGTTCACCCGCAGGAAGTCGATCTGCTGGACGAACTGGTCGTGCCAAACATCGAGCAGCTGACCCAGCAGGCCGAAAACCGCCGAATCCAGGTCTGCTGCGACGTCCCAGCCGGGGTCATCGTGCGGGTCGACCCGGAGTTGGTGAGGATCGCGATTGGCAACTACCTCAGCAACGCGATCAAGTACGGCCGGGAGCACGGCCGGATCGAGATCCGCGCCCGGCAGTACGGAAGTGCCGTGAGAGTAAGTGTTTGGAACGAGGGAGCCGGTTTTGGCGACGAGCAGCGGGAGAAACTCTTTCGCAAGTTCGGCCGATTGAGCGACGCCCAGACCAAGCGGCAAAAAGGCAGTGGCCTGGGTCTGTACCTGGTACGAGAGATAGTCGAGAGGCATGGCGGCAAAGTCGGCGCAACGAGCGAACCAGACCATTGGGCGGAGTTCTGGCTGACGCTGCCACTTTCTGATCAAACAAAGGGTACTCTGATGAGCGAGCTTCGCAAAGTTCTTCTGATCGATGACGACGTAGACTTGGTGGAAACCCTCAAAATCGCGATGGAGGCCAATGGCTTCACCGTCGATACCGCCCACAGCGGCGCCGAGGGCCTCGCCAAGGCCCGCAACAACAAGCCCGAGGCGATCGTGCTGGACGTCAAAATGGAGACCCTTGGCGAGGGCTTCCAGGTCGCCCGCGAACTGCGGACCGACGAGCGGACCAAGGACATCCCGCTCATCATGCTCTCCAGCGTCAACCAGGAGAACATGGGCTTCCGCTACGACGCCGACGAGCAGTGGAACCCCGTGGACGTGTTCCTGGACAAGCCGATCAAGCCGGCCCGGCTGATGGATGAGATCCGCAAGATCGGGGCAGCCAAGACGCGGTAGGCAACGATCCCGGTTGTCCGTCGCCTGGGCGGACGCCGGTTCTGGCAAGCTTCCGCTATGTCCCGGCTGGCAAAGGATATGCAGACAGCCTTTGTGCGCAGCCCAGATGACCCTTGGGGCCGGGGAGCAAGTCCTCATCCGCGAAGAGGTTGCCCACCAGCAGACCGAGGCGAATCGCGCCTGCACCGAGGTGATCGATTACGTCCGAACCAAGGTACTGGGATAACTACACTTAACTGTTGTCGGATACCGGCTCTCCCTTATCAATAACGAGGGGTGTGCTGAGTGTTGCGCCAGAGGGGATCGGCTTGCTGGCGAGGGGGATCGGGTGAGGGTGAAATAAGGAGCCACCGCAAGGGAAACTGGAGCCGGCGGGTATGCCACCAACGGCGCCACTAAACAGGTCTGGGCCAGTCGGTGGCAGCGTGAAG
>JANYLN010000287.1 GCA_025357795.1 Planctomycetota bacterium | reverse complement strand
GCCCGCCGTCAGGATCGAGCCGGCGCCCGCGCGGTTCATGATCAACTCGCGGACTTCCTCGTTGAGCACCAGCAACTCGAAAATTCCCAACCGGCCCCGATAGCCCGTGTTGTTGCATTGCCGGCACCCCCGGCCCCGCCAGAACTCCTCGCCCTTGTAGTTGAAGTCGTCCGGAATCTTCTTGGGATCCGGTTTGTAGACCTCCTTGCAGTGCTGGCAGACCTTGCGCACCAGTCGCTGCGCCAGCACCGCCTCCACCGACGAAGCCACCAGGAACGGCTCGACCCCCATGTCCAGCAGTCGCGTATTCGCGCTGGCGGCGTCGTTGGTGTGCAGCGTGCTGAAGACCAGGTGACCGGTCAGCGACGCCTGGATCGCCGTCTCCGCCGTCTCCAGGTCGCGAATCTCGCCCACCAGGATCACGTCCGGGTCGTGCCGCAGGAACGACCGCAGCCCCGCCGCGAACGTCAGCCCGATCTTGCGGTTGACCTGCACCTGGTTGATGCCATGCAGCTGGTATTCGATCGGGTCTTCCACCGTCAGGATCTTGATCTCCGGCGAGACGATCTCGTGTAGCGCGCCGTACAGCGTCGTCGTCTTGCCCGAACCCGTCGGCCCCGTCACCAGCAGAATGCCGTGCGGGATCTGGATCAGCTTCTCCCACGTCGCCAGCGTCTGGTCCATCATCCCCAGGTCGCCCAGGCTCAGCATCATCGACGACTTGTCCAGCAGTCGCATGACCACCGCTTCGCCCCAGATCGTCGGAATGATCGAGACACGGATGTCCGTCTCTTTGCCGTGCGCCTTGATCTTGAAGCCGCCGTCCTGCGGCAACCGCTTCTCCGCAATGTTCAGGTTCGACAGAATCTTGATGCGGCTGATGATCGCCGCCTGGAACCGCCGGATCTCCTGCCGCGTCGGCGTGTTGTGCAGCACACCGTCAATCCGGTACCGCACGAGCAGATCGTTCTCGAACGGCTCGATGTGTACGTCGCTGGCCCGCTGGTGTAACGCCTCGACGAGTAGCTCGTTGACCAGCTTGATGACGCTGGCCTCCTGCGCCTCCGCCTCCACGTCGCCATTCTCCAGGCTGCCGTCGCTGATCACCTGGATGTCGTCGTCCTCGATCAACTCATCGATCGTGCCGCCGCCGACTCCCAGGTACTTCTTGATCACCCGGTTGATGTCCGCCTCACTGGCCAGCACCGTCTCGACCTGCACGTTCATCATCATCCGCAACTCTTCGAACGCGTACAGGTCGAACGGGTCGCAGGTCGCAACCTTCAGAACGCCGTCGACCTTCTCGATCGGAACCAGCTTGCGCTTGTGCACCAGCCGGCTGGGCATCTCTTTGAGCAGCTTCACGTCGATCGGCGTCTCCTGCAAATCGACCACCGGGATCCCCAACTGCTCGCTCAGTACAGCCAGGACGTCTTCTTCCTTGACAAAGCCCATCTGGACCAGGATGCGATCGATGCGATCGTGCGGGTTCTTGCGCGAAGATAGAGCGGCCTGAAGCTGATCAGGTTTGATCTTGCCTTTCTCTAGCAGAATGTCACAAATACTCACTGCAAGCCTCCCTCGCACACCCGTCAGCGTGGGGTAAGTCCTCTGTATCTAATAACTTTCGGCTGCCGACGCCGTAAACTGCACTGCGCCCGTCACAGACTTCTACCCCTACGGGTCGCTTCCGTTGCGGTTGATTGAGCGGCTACCGCAACAGCCCCGGTCCCAACGGCATCCTCGGCATCACGTATGGCCACTGACAATATTGGAAATCGGGACGCCCTTGCATCCCCTTGTCTCGCAAAAAGTCGGGACTGGCCACCGTGGCCAGACCGGTTGACGTGGTACATCCGAATCATGGAAGACGGCCAATCAGACGTTCCGAAGTTCAGTAGACGGCTCAACCTGCAGCAACTATAAGGCTTCCTGATAGGGGACACGCAAACCCGAGCCCTGCTCCGCTCCGCCCTGCACTACGTGCTGGCCGGCCCCGCCGTCGACTGCGGATCGCTCCTGGGCCAACTCCCCTTCTCCACAACCCCACCGGGTGCGTGACAGGATCCACAGGTTGCCGTTACAAGCCCCCTGCGGATGCCCCGAGTGCAACGAGGGGCGCAGCAGGGGGCTTGTAACCAACGACAACCTGTCACGGACCCAACCCCGCCAGGGCAATCGCATGTACACCTAACAACTGGCGAACAGGATAGTCCATTCCCGTAGAAGATCTGCTTTTCAGGGGTTTTGATACCCCAAGTGGGTAGTAAGCCCATGAAAATCTACCACTTTTCCTCACATGCGATTGCCCTGCCAACCCCGCCAGCTTTCTCCCAACAGCCTTGACGACGAGCCGACAGGGGATCAGGATAGGCCCCCGGACAGAGGCTGATCTCCCGCCGGAAGCGTGCTGGCGGTGTGCTACAGGCAACGCACGCAGATGCGCCGCCCACAGGAACAGCCCGCAAGCAGGCGATCGGTGTGACTCGCTACCGCAGATGAGTGAACTGCAAATGACAATCGGACTCGGAACCAGCCTGATCCTGGCAGTCGGCTTGGCGATGGATTCCACCGCCGTCGCCGCCAGCATCAGCGCCTCGCTGCCGACGGTAACCCGCCGGCACGCCTTCCGGCTGAGCTTTCATTTCGGCCTTTTCCAGTTCCTCATGCCCCTTCTGGGCTGGGTACTGGGCACGCAGGTCGTGCAGTACATCCACAACTACGATCACTGGGTCGCCTTTGGCCTGCTCGCCCTGGTCGGCGGCCACATGATCTACGAGGCCACCCGCAGCCAGGCCGACCCGGACCAGGATCCCCAGGCCGCCGGCGCCAAACGCAAGGACCCCACCCGAGGCTGGTCCCTGGTCTTGCTCTCAATCGGTACGAGCATCGACGCCTTGGCCGTCGGCATGTCCCTGGCCTTGACCCAAACCAATCCTTGGGGGGTCGTGTCGATCATCGGCATCGTAACCGCCGGCTTGGTCCTGCTCGGCATGAAGGTCGGCCGCGCAGCCGGTGCGATGCTCGGCAAGACGGCCGGGATCTTCGGTGGCCTCGTGTTGATCCTGATCGGCGTCCGCATCCTCGTCCAAGACCTGACCGGCGGCGCCTGAATCGGTTCACGGCTTGGTCCGCACCTGCCCCGGCATTCCCCGCGGACCGCCTACCAGTCCTTTCCGCGAAATTGCCCTTGTCCGACTATTATGTTAGGTGTATGGTAAACGCAGCATGCGAATTGGTGCGGACCAGGACCAGTTGCGGCAGCACACCGGCTGCCCGCGTGCTGCTTCCCCTCGGCAGGCGACCCGGACGGGGTACCACCGTCACCCTGGAAGCTCCCCTGCAACCACAGCCGGTTCCGGCACAGGAGAATCGCTCATGAGCGTTACGATCCTGCTGGTCGACGATCACCGCATGATGCGCGAGGGCTTGCGCCTGGTCCTGGACCAGGAAAGCGAGTTCAAGGTCGCCGGCGAGGCCGCCAACGGCCGCGACGCCGTCGTCCTCGCCGAGCAACTCAAGCCCGACATCGTCATCATGGACATCGGCATGCCCGACCTCAACGGCATCGATGCCACCCGCGAGATCCGCCGGATCAGCCCCACCTCACGCATCGTCGCCCTCTCGACCTACTCCGACAAACGCTACGTCCTGGGCATGCTCGAAGCCGGTGCCTCCGGCTACGTCCTCAAGAATGCCGCCGCCGAGGAACTCGTCCACGCCATCCAGCAGATCGTCCGCGGCCAGAAGTACCTCAGCCCCGAACTGACCAGTACCGTCGTCAACGTCTACCTCCAGCGAATGCTCACCGCTACGCCCCCCGTCGGCCAGATCCTCAGCTCCCGCGAACGCGAGACGCTCCAACTGCTCGCCGAGGGCAAGACCTCCAAGGAGATCGCCGCCCAACTCTTCATCTCCGTCAAGACCGTCGATATGCACCGCCAGAACCTCATGAACAAACTCGGCCTGCGCAGCGTCGCCGAACTGACCAAGTACGCCATTCGCGAAGGCCTCACCCGCCTGGAAGGCTGAATTTCCGATACCCGCCACTATCCCCCGCGGCCGTTGCGGCGCCCTTCCCCGCGCGGTACCGTAAACGTTTTACATGTGTTATTCACCGGCCCACCCGACCGTGGCCGGTCTGGTAAGAACAAGGAGTCCACACATGGCAGGTGCAAACGGTAAAATTCGATTCGGCGTCATCGGGGCCGCGGGCCAGATCGGCGGCACCCACATCAAGGCCATCAAAGACAATCCCGACCTCGCGGAACTCGTCGCCATCTCCGACGTCAACGAGCCCAGGCTCGAGAAACTCGCCGCCGAACTCGGCGTCAAGGCCTACAAAAACTACAAGGACCTCTGCAAGGACAAGAACATCGACGCCGTCACCCTCGGCACCCCCCACCCGCTCCACCCCGAGCAGACCTTCGAGGCCTTCAAGCACGGCAAGCACGTCCTCACCGAAAAGGCCATGGCCGGTCGGCTCAGCCAGGCCCAGAAAATGGTCCGACTCGCCAAAGACAAGGGCCTCAAACTCGGCGTCTGCTTCCAGCATCGCGCCGCCCCACGACACCTCAAGGCCTTTGAACTGATGACCACCGGCAAGATCGGCCAGATCCTCCGCGTCCTCTGCGAGAACACCGCCTACAAGGCCGAGTTCTACTACAACAGCGGCAGTTGGCGCGGCACTTGGCTCGGCGAGGAGGGCGGCGTCTTACTCAACCAGGCCCCCCACCCCATCGATATCATGCTCAAACTGACCGGCATGCCCAAACGGATCACCGCCGTCGTCCGCACCCAGATCCACGACACCATCGAGGTCGAGGACGTCGCCAGCGCCATTCTTGAATATGAGAACGGCGCCCAGGGCATCGTCCACTTCAACACCACCACCGTCCCCGGCGCCAACCGCTGCGACATCTACGGCACCCACGGCGCCGTCAGCATCACCGGCGACGCCCTGAAGTATTGGAAGATCGACCCGCCCATCAGCGAGCACAAGTCAACCTACGCCGGCCCCAACATCTACGCCGCCCCGGCCTGCACCGAAGAACCCCAGACCCTGCCCGAAGTCCCCCGCCAGGGCCACACCAGGCTCGTCGAGAACTTCTGCAACGCCATCCGCTGCGGCGAACCGCTGATCTGCTCCGGCGAGGAAGGCCTCTGGAGCCTGGAATTCGCTAACGCCCTCGTCATGAGCAGCTACACCGCCAAGCCCGTCGAACTACCCCTCGACGCCCCCGCCTACGACCGCCTGCTCAAGAAACTCCAGGCCGCCGGCAAGGCCGCCGCCCACCGCCCCCTCCAGCCCAACCCCCTGACAGCCAAGAAGCCGGCCCAGTAAGCCCGCACGGCATACACCCCATATTACACTATTGAATAACACCCCGGCCGGCTCGCCCCCCCGAGCCGGCCGTTTTCATCCCCCAGCCTCCCCCATTTAGCCGGCTCGCTTGCGAGCCGCGGGTTGTTGCCGTTGCCTTTGTTATCTGTGTTCATCTGTGGCCAGGTGCCATTGGTCCTGCGCTGTTGCAGGACCATGCTGTCGCTCCCGCTGGAGATAATCGGCAAACGCTCTGACCCGCGCCGTGTCTTTGCGGCCGCCCCCCGTCTCCCCGCCGACAGATTCTGTTGTTTCCTGTTGTGTGCCGATTCAACCAGCGTGCCGCCAACGACCTCAAGGG
>JANYLN010000250.1 GCA_025357795.1 Planctomycetota bacterium | reverse complement strand
GCCGATCGGCGCCCCCAGCGGCATCACCGTCGCTGTCCCCACCTCCTCCAACCGCTTGGCCAGCACCGGGTCCGCCTGGATGTAAGGTAGCACCACAAAGCCGTCCTTCACCAGCAGCTCCGCCGCCCGTAGCGTCTCGATCGGGTCCGGCAACAGGTATCGCGGCTCCGGCGTCAGCTCCAGCTTCACCCACGGTTCCATGCCCGCCGCGCGAGCCATCCGCGCCAGCCGCACCGCCTCTTCCGCCGTCCGTGCGCCCGACGTGTTCGGCAGAATCAGGTGCCGCCCCGGCTCCAGTACCGAAAGGATACTGTCATCACCCGGTTTCGACAGATCCGCCCGGCGCAGCGCCACCGTCACAATCTCCGCCCCCGACGCATCCAGCGCCAGCTTTAGCGCCCGCGCCGAAGGAAACTTGCCCGTTCCCACCATCAGCCGCGACCGGAACCGCCGCCCCGCAATCACCAGACAATCGTCGTTCATTCGTTGCTCCATAAAACTGCGCAGCGGCACTCTCTCCGCCGCGGGATACGCATGCTCGCCAGCCGCATCGTTCGGCCATCCACACTATGCAGCAGACCCCGGCCGTCCGCCCGCGCGGTCCATAGACCCGCCGCCCAGCGAAGGATCTCCAACGCCTCCACGCTGCCCAGGATACCAGGCACCGCCCCCAGCACCCCTTGCTCCGCCGTCGTCGGCACGCCCCGGGGAATCTCCGGACTGACACACCGCAGGCACGGCGAACAGCCCGGAACCACGAACAGGGCATGGCCCGACAGCGCCAGGATGCCCGCCGTGGCCAGCGGTTTCCTCAAATCCAAACACACATCGTTCAGCAGGAATTTCGACTCGAAGTTGTCCGTCGCCTCCACCACCGCATCGTAAGGCCCGAGAAACTCCCGGGCGTTCCCCTCCGTCAGGCGCACCGCGTGTACCTCGAGCGCCACCCCCGGGTTCAGCTTCTCCAGCGTGGCCGCCGCCGATTCAGCCTTCCCCATGCCCAGCCGTCCCGTATCGTGCAGCACCTGCCGCTGCAGGTTCGACAGCTCCACCGCGTCCGAGTCGAACAGGCCCAGCGTACCCACCCCCGCTGCCGCCAGATACAGCGCCACCGGGCTGCCCAGGCCGCCTAGGCCCACCACCGCCACACGTGTCTGCCCCAGCCGCTCCTGCCCTTGCTCCCCGAACCCGGGAATCAACAGGTTCCGCTGGTAGCGGATAACTTCGTTCGCATTCACGTCTCTCACCATGCCTTCAGACCCCGCCCCCGCACATCATCTGCTCAAAAAGGGCCCTCGCCGCTCGGCACGCAGGCGCCCGGCTCATGTCGCATTCGAGCACGAACGGGCTATATTATGTGCATTCTCAAGCAGGTACAAGAGAATAAAAGGTGTCAGGAAGAATTTTGTGACAGCCAGAGCGGTTCTGGCATCCGCCAGAGGGCGGAGTCGAGCGGTGGCCCGGTGGCCGCAGGCAAGGCGTAGCGTGTTGGCCGGCCCTTTCGGTTGCTGGGTGCCATTGGTCCTGCGCTGTTGCAGGACCATGCTGTCGCTCCCGCTGGAGATAATCGGAAAACGCGATAGACTCCTACTTCACACCGCAAGGAGGTTCAGTATGGAATCGGATCTCGCCGACACACTGCGTGGACATGCCGCCATCAACTTTCACCAGAGCGGCCCGCGGCCCGCCGCCCGGTATGTGTCGGGGGCTGGCGTGCATGAAGAGTGCCTGGATCACGGCCGTTGGATCGGACTCTACCGGTCTGCCACCGGCCAAGTGCAGCGAGAGAACGTCAGCGCCAACCTGCCCGGCTTCAGCACGCTCCAACTCCCGTTGCATGCCTTCGATCTGGAGATCGACGGGCAGGATTTGCGCAACCGCTGGGAGTTGGCCTCCAGATCGGAGCGCGCGGGTCAACGGCCTGGAACCCGTGAGGCCGTTGTCGAGCTGCGCCACCAGACACGCCCCGTGATCGTCAAGGTCGTGACCCGACTCGACGGTACGCCTTTCCTGGCACGATACCTGGAGATTACGAACGGCGGCAGTGCGCCGGCGGCGCTGTCACGGATCAGCCCCTGGTCGGGGATGTTGTGGACGTGGGACCGCAGCGCGCACTGGGGCGAAACACCGCCAGTCACCGAACAGCCGTTCGTCTGGGGTTTCTTCGATGCCCTGCGGCAAGGATCGGAAGGTAACTTTGTATGGGAGGCCTTGCCGCCGGGCTGGCGTCGGATCGAAGGGACCAACGGCCATAGCGGCTTCGGTAATCCTTTTTTTATCATCCGCAACCAGGTGACCGGCGAATCAGCCTTCGTCTCGTTGGCATGGTCCGGAAATTGGTATGCGGAGGTCTGGCACGATCCCGATCGAGACCTTTCCAACCGGCCGGAACGCGGGATCAATGCCGCCTTTCGCATGGGACCGCTCGGGCCAGCCCCGCTCCGCGTGATCGAACCAGGCGAGACCATCGTCTCCCCGGAGACGCATGTGGGGGTCCTCCACGGCGGACTGGATGAAATGGTTTCCGCCTGGCATGCACACCTGCGGACTTCGGTCATCCCGCCCGCCCCCAAGGGCAAGGAGATGTTTACCATTGCCGGCCGCGTGGTCGAAGAGCCCGGCACGTGGATTCACGGCGAGATCGACATCGCCCACGACATGGGGGCCGAAGCATTCATGGTGGACGCCGGCTGGTACGGCGACGAGTTCGGCGTTTGGTGGGAACGCGTCGGTGACTGGCGCGTTGGCAACTGGTTGCCCGGAGGGCTGGCGGCCTGCCGGGAACTCTGTCACAAACGCGGCATGCTATTCGGTCTGTGGATGGAGCCGGAGCGCATGGGCCCCAAGAGCACGCTGTTGCAGGAGCACCCGGACTGGTGCCTGCGCACCGATGACAGCCGAGAAGTCGCCCAGGTCCTCGACCTGGCCCATCCCGAGGCAGCGAGCTTCCTGAACCGCGAAGTGGTCCGGGTCATCCGCGACCACCAACTGGACTTCTTCAAGATCGACTACAATGTCCGGATACACGAAGGCGGGCAACGCGAGCGTCACGGCTTTGTCGAGAGCGAGGGTTGGCGCCACTACGAGACCCTGTACGCCACGTTCGACCAGGTGCGCCGTGAGATGCCGGATGTGGCCCTGGAATGCTGCGCCAGCGGCGGCGGACGCAACGACCTGGGCATGATGTCACGGTTCCACTATGCCTGCGAATCGGATTTCTCCATGTTCCCCCGGAGCATCCGCGCGATCAACGGATTGACCCTGCTGTTACCGCCCGAAGCGTTGTGCTACTACCACAATCACATGCCCATGGCCCACCAGAAGGCCGATCTGGACACCCATCTGAGGGTAACGCTATTCGCCCGGCCAATCTTCGTGGGCTTCGGCGCCCAGGATGCCGACCGTTCCAGCGAGTACTTCCGCACAACGAAGCGGTACATCGAACTACACAAAGGCTTCTGCCGGCCCGTGCTCGCGGGACAACCGATTGTGTATCACCACACCCCGGACATTGGCCTTTATACGTCAGCACCGTGGTGTGTCCTGGAATACGCGCTCCCGGACCGGAGCCGAGGTTATGCTGGCGTCTTCCGGCTCTCAAGCGGCGATGAGGAATACCGCCTCCGCCT
Organism: Planctomycetota bacterium; assembly: GCA_025357795.1. Classification (GTDB taxonomy): domain Bacteria; phylum Planctomycetota; class Phycisphaerae; order UBA1845; family JANYLN01; genus JANYLN01. Next base: position 9,852 of record JANYLN010000250.1, on the reverse strand, counting down.
GCGCGGCCTGGCCGCCTCTGCCGAATATGAAGTCACCCTCGACAATCAGCGTCAAACGTTCCGCATGTCAGGCCGTGATCTTGTGATGCAGGGCCTTCCCGTACGCCTCGACGCCGCGATGACCAGCGAGTTGGTAATGTACGCGAAAGTAGAAGAAAAGGTGTCAGGAAGAATTTATTGACAGCCACGGCGGTTCTGGCGTCCGCCAGAGGGTAGAGTCGAGCGGTGGCGCGGTGGCCGAAGGCAAGGCATAGCATGTTGGCCGGCCCGTTCGGTTGCCGGGGCCTCAGTGTCCTCATCTGTGCTCCGTTTCCATCGCTTGCTCATCGAACCGGCCGTGCGGATTTCCCGCATCCGGCTCTCGTCCAAGAGAGTCACGCTTTCGCCCACGGGAAGGCCCGCGTCAGCCCAGGGCAATCGCACCAGCCCCCGCCCAGCTCGCCCATCCCGCCCATCTTCACGCTGCGACCGCGTGGCCCAGACCCGTTTGGTGGCGCCGTTGGTGGCGCCCACACGTTGTCTGAATTCCCCTCACCGCTCCCGCCCAGTCCCCGCATCCCGCCCAGCTTCACGCCGCCCTCGACTGGCCCAAACCTCTCCAGTGGCGCCGTTGGTGGCACCCACCCTGTATCCGAATTGTCCGACCACCGCTGTTTCTGTTCGCTGCAATCCGAAAGTTATCGGCACCATTCAATTATCAATGCTGCCATCGCCGATAAAGATATTTTGACAGGGACTGCGCGCCCGGTAATATACGCGCTTCCTTCAGTATTCAGAGAGGCCCACATGGTAACATCGTTTCTGCAGTACCCCCGGCGTAGGGTGCTTACGATTCTGGCGGTAGCAGTGCTGGCAGTCGCTTCCAGTGGGGCCCCGGCCCAGCCGGTCGCCCCCCAGACCCAGCCCGCGGGCACGGTTGCCCCGCAAGTTGCTCCAGCCGATGAGGTTAGCCAGGAGTCCCCCCAGGGCCGCCTGATCAAAGCCGTCACCGTCGAAGGCCTCCAGGCCGTCCCCGAGGCCTTCGTCCGCGCCCGCCTGCGCACCCGCGCCGGCAACACCTACGACGAAACCGAACTCCGCGCGGACCTCCGCCGCGTCATCGAATCCAACCGCTTCAACGCCGCCGATGCCACCTACCGCCTCAACGAAGACGGCCAGGTCATCGTGACCTTCCGCGTCCAGGAAAAGGGCGTCGTCAGCGAGGTCCTCTTCGAGGGCAACGCCCGCGTCTCGACCAAGGACATCCTGGCCGCCGCCGGCCTCGCCCCAGGCCAGTCCGCTGACATCTTCCAACTCCGCCAGGCGATCGACCGCATCCTGGCCAAGTACCACGAGAACGGCTACTACTACGCCAAGGTCATCCTCGACGAGGAGAAGCTGCAGACCCAGGGCATCGCCCTGTTCCGCATCACCGAAGGCCCCCGCGTAAAGACCCGTCGCATCGAGTTCGAGGGCAATAAGTCCTTTCCAGCCAGTCGCTTGAGCGGCACCCTTGAGACCAAAACCTACATCTGGATCTTCCGCAAGGGCGCCTATGACCCCGAGATCGTCACCCGCGACGAGACCAACATCGCCAATTTCTACCGGGACCAGGGCTTCCTCGACATCCGCGTCTCGCACCGCATGGAGTTCGCCCCTAACCGCGAAGACCTCACGCTGGTCTTCCTGATCGACGAAGGCAACCAGTACTTCATCAAGGAACTCGTCTTCGAGGGCAACACCGTCCTGCCGGACATCCAGCTGCTGGAGATGATACGCCTGCAAGTCGGCTCGCCGCTGCTGCAGGACTTCGTCAAGGCCGACATCAAGGCCATCCGTGAGACCTACGGCAGCCGGGGCTACATCTACGCCGAGATCAACGCCACCCCCGCCTTCCTGCCCGAACCCAACCAGGTCCGCCTGACGATTCACATCAAGGAAGGTCTGATGATCCACGTCGCCGACGTGATCATCCGCGGAAACGACCAGACCCAGGACCGCGTGATCCGCCGGCAAGTGACCCTCTATCCTGGTGAGATTTATGACTCCACAAAACAAGAACAGATGAAGACACGCTTGCTCGAAACACAGCTGTTCGAGGACGTCGAGATCCGCGACGCAGGCGGCGAGGGCGACACCCGCAACGCCCTGGTCCGTGTAACCGAGGCCAACACCATCCAGTTCATCGTTGGTGCCGGTATCACCAGCAACAACGGCCTGCTGGGCAACATCACCCTGGAAAACCGCAACTTCGACATCGGCAAGCCCCCCCGCAGTGCCGGCGAGTTCTTCCGCGGCCGCGCCTACAAGGGCGCAGGCCAGATTTTCCGCATCCAACTCGAACCGGGCACCCAGATGACCCGCTTCCGCATCAGCTTCCGCGAGCCGTTCCTGTTCGAGCGGCCGATCAGCCTGGGCACCAGCGTTTATATCTTCCAGCGCGACCGCCAGGACTATAGCGAAGAGCGCACGGGCTTTACGCTCAGCCTCGGCAAGCGACTGGAGTCCGGCATCCTCAAGAACTGGCACGTCGAAGGGGCCGGCCGTTGGGAACTCGTCAACATCGGCGGCATCGGCTTCTGGGACGCCCAGGACCTAAAGAAGGCGGCTGGCAGTAGTTACCTCAGCACCGGCAAGGTTTCGCTGCTGCGCGACCGTACCGACAGCGCCTGGTTCCCGACTACCGGCGACCGGTTCCTGACCAGCTGGGAGCAGGCTGGCGTGTTCGGCGGGGACTGGACCTTCAGCAAGCTTGATGCCGGCTACAATTGGTACCGCACGCTGCGCACCGACGTCTTCGACCGCAAGACCGTCTGGGGCAACCGCGTCCAGAGTGGCTACATCTTCGGTGACGCGCCGGTCTTCGAGCGCTTCTACGGCGGCGGCATCGGCTCGATGCGCGGCTTCGCCTACCGAGGCATCTCGCCACACCAGGGCCCCCGCGACCAGGCGGTCGGTGGCGACTTCCTGTTCCTGACCGGAAGCGAAGTCAGCTACCCATTGTTCGGCAAGGACTTGCGCGGTGTATTCTTCACCGACATGGGCACGGTCGAGCGCGACTTCGGAATCAGCAGCTGGCGAGCCAGCGTCGGTTTCGGCGTTCGGTTCGTGCTGAGGTTGTTCGGCCCTGTGCCAATGAGTTTCGACTTCGGTATCCCGGTCGTCAAGAAGAGCGGCGACGACACCCAGGTGTTCAGCTTCTCGCTGGGTACGACGCTATAAACGGCCAGGCCCGGCCCTTGTCCGCCGAGCCCGCTTGCCAGACAATGTGCCCCCTTTGACTGTGTGACTCACGAGTATTCGAGGTAAAATATCATGATAGAGATGAAGCGTTGGTACCTGCCGCTGGCTGTTCTGGTGGTTGTCCTGACAACCGTCGTGTGCACGCGCCTCTCCGTCGGCCAGAACGGTACAACTTGGCCCTCCGCCCGCGCCGCGACCCTGGACGTCGTGAAGATCTTCAACGGGTTCCAGCAGACCAAGGACCTCAACGACGAACTGTCCAAACGCGGCGACACCCTGAAGAAGGAAATCCAGGACAAGCGTAAGATCCTCGAGAACAAGCGTACCGAACTGGATGCCTTCAAGCCGGACAGCCCCGATTACATGAAGCGCTTCAACGACCTGATGAAGCAGGACATCGAGTTCTCAACCTGGGGCCAGTTCATGCAGGCTCAGGTCGAGGCCGAGCACCGCGTTTGGCTCAAGCGGACCTACCAGCAGATCATCGATGCCTCCAAGCAGATCGCTAAGGAACGCGGCATCGACGTGGTAATGTACACCGACGCCCCCGCCATCGAAGGCGAATCGCTCGAGGTCATGCGCGATAACATCCGTCGCCGCAAGATCATCTGGTCCGACCCCCAGGTCGACGTTACCGAGCCAGTCCTGCAGCGGCTGAACCGCGACTACGAGAAGGCTGGCGGTCGCAGCGCGATCAAGCTCCCGTTCTAGTCCAAACCGCACAGCAAGAAGGATTTCACGGCTTCGTAGGCCCGTTGCAGCGGGTTGCGGGGCCGTGCCTGTGTCTGTCGATGGTCGGCTGTGGAAGTACTCTGCTATGAGCAAGACATACACGATTATCCGGATTGCCCAAGCCGTAAATGGCCAGGCCCAGGGTGACGCCAGCCGCACGATCACCGGCATCTCCTCCGTCGAGGCCGCCGGTCCCGAGCAGATCACCTGGGTCGCCCAGGACGCCCTCCTCAAGAAACTGTCCGGCTGCAGGGCAGGGGCCGTGCTGATCCGCCCTCAGTGGGCCCCCGAGGTTCCCGTCGGCATCACCGCGATCCTCGTTGAGCGGCCCAGTCACGCGATCATTACGGTCTTGGGCATGTTCGATGAATCGGCCGCGGTGGCCCCGGGCATCCACCCGACCGCCGTGATCGACGCCACTGCTGTGCTCGGTGCCAATGTCTCGGTCGGACCCCACGCCGTCATAGGCCCCCAGGCCTTCATCGGCGACAACACCGTTTTGCATGCAGGCGTCTTCATTGGCCAGGCGACATGTGTTGGTGTCAATTGTGTCCTATGGCCCAATGTCGTTGTCCGCGAAAGGTGTCTGATTGGCAGCCGCGTGATTATCCACCCGAACGCCACCATCGGCGCCGATGGATTCGGCTACGAGTTGATCGACGGCCGGCATGTCAAGATCCCCCAGATCGGCAATGTCGTAATCGAGGACGATGTCGAGATCGGAGCCAATACCTGCATCGACCGGGCCAAGTTCGCTTCGACCCGCATTGGCCAAGGCACCAAAATTGATAACCAGGTGCAAATCGCTCATAATGTCGAGATCGGACAGGGCGCGATCCTGGCCGGCCAGGTTGCCGTGGGCGGCAGCGTCAAGATCGGTCCGTACTGTGTCCTGGCCGGCAGGGCCGGTGTCGCCGATCACGCCGTGCTCGGCAGCCAGGTGGTGGTGGCCTCCTGTAGCTGCGTGTCGGGTGTCATTCCCGACAAGGCCCAGCTGGCTGGAATTTACGCCTTTGATGTCCAGGACTGGCGGCGCAGCCAGATCGCCGTGCGTCGGTTACCGAAGTTGCTCGAGCAGGTCAGAGAACTCGCTCGACGGGTGGCAGAGCTTGAGTCAGCAAAGAACGATACAAACCGAGGTTGAACTCTGCGGGCGCGGTCTGTTCGGCGGAGAGGATGCTCGAGTCCGCTTCAGGCCGGCTGATCCGGACAGCGGCATCGTCTTCCTTTGCGCCAGCGGCGAGGCTTACGTGGCCGTACCGGCGCGGGTAGACTACCTCGCCTCCCGGCCCCGGCGGACCAGCCTGCGAAACGGCACGGCCGGCGTCGAGACCATCGAACACTGCTTGGCGGCCTGCGCGGGCCTGGGTATCGACAACCTCCAGATCGAGGTCAATGGCCCGGAACTGCCCAGCGGCGACGGCTCGAGCCAACATTTCCTCCAGGCGCTGGTCAGTGCCGGCATCGTCGAACAGCAGGCCGAACGGCGGGTGATTAAGGTTACCGAGCCGATCCACGTTGCCCGCGGCGAATCCGAGATCGCCGCGCTGCCCTGTGGCGAACCCGGCCTGCACATCATCTACGAACTGGATTACGGCCCGGGCCCGATCGGTCGGCAGGTGCTTGCTATCGACCTGACGCCCGAAACGTTCACCAACAGTCTGGCCGCCTCCCGGACCTTCGTGACCGACGCGGAGGCCGAGCAACTCCGCCAGGCCGGGCTGGGCACGCACCTGGGCTACCAGGACATCCTGGTCTTCGGGCCGGACGGCCCCGTCGAAAACCCGGTCCGCTGGCCCGACGAGTGCGTCCGTCACAAGATCCTCGACCTGATCGGCGATCTGACGCTCGCCGGCCGGCCGCTGCAGGCACGGGTCTACGCCCGCCGCTCGGGCCACAGCCTCAACCACGAACTGGTCAAGCAGATCCTGGCCTCGCAGGAGGCGGCCGAACTGGCGAAGGCCCCTGCCCGCAAGCCCAACGATATGCTGCTGGACATTCGCCGCATCCAGCGGATCCTGCCGCACCGCTATCCGTTCCTGATGCTCGACCGCGTGATCGAACTGCAGGAAGATGTGCGGGCCGTCGCGATCAAGAACGTCACGATCAACGAGGAGTTCTTCCAGGGCCACTACCCCGGCCACCCGATCATGCCGGGCGTGCTGATCCTGGAGGCCATGGCGCAACTCGGCGGCGTACTGCTCAGCCAGAAACTCGAGCACACCGGCAAGGTCGCCGTGCTCTTGAGCCTGGACAAGGTGAAGTTCCGCCGGCCCGTTGTGCCGGGCGACCAGCTGATCCTGGAGGCTAACGCTATCCGGGTCAAGAGCCGCACCGGCCACGTGCAGTGCAACGCCCGCGTGGGCGACGAGCTGGTCGCCCAGGCCGACATCAAGTTTATGATGGTCGATGCGGATCCGGTGTAACTGTGAACCACTAGCCACTGTCGTTGACGAGGTTTTCGTCCGTATGAATGTGATTCATCCGACAGCCGTAATCGACCCGGGCGCGCAATTGGGCGACCACATCCAAGTCGGCCCACTCTGCTATATAGGCCCGAAGGTGTTCCTCGGCGACGGCTGCCGGCTGCTGCACAATGTCTCGATCTGCGGCAAGACGATCATCGGTCAGCGCAACGAGTTCTACCCCGGCTGCGCCATCGGCGAGTCCCCGCAGGACCTCAAGTATAAAGGCACCGACACCGACCTGTTCATCGGCGACGACAACGTCTTTCGCGAGCAGGTGACCATCCATCCCGGTACGGAGGTCGGTGGTGGCGTCACCCGCATCGGCCACCACAATCGCATCCTCATCGGCGTGCACATCGCCCACGACGTCATGATGGGCAGCAATTGTGTCATCACCAACGCCGTGCAGGTCGCCGGCCACTGCTACATCGAGGACCGTTGCCACATCGGTGGTATGAGCGGTCTGCAGAGCTTCGTGACGGTCGGTCGGCATGCTTATGTCGCGGCGATGTCCCGCATTACCGTCGATGTGCCGCCGTACCTGGTCGTCCACGGCTACGACCTCGAGGTTCGCGGCGTCAACGAGAAGGGCCTCAAGAGCCGCTGGTGCTTTACGGACGAGCAGGTCAAGCAGCTCTGGGCGGCCTACAAGGTCCTCTTTGGCCGCAACGGCTCGACCAAGATGGCGATCTCCCAGCGCGTCGCCCTGCTGGAAGAGAAGGGGCCTCACGGCGAGCACGTGCAGTACCTGCTCGAGTCGGTCCGCCGTAGCGTCCTGTACGGCGTGTACGGTCGGTATCTGGAATCGATGCGGCGCGACACGCCAGACGATCGCCGACGCTTTTACGAGGAATCGAAGTAGTGCGGCCGGGCATTTCCCCGCCGGAGGTTGTTGGATGGCAGCGTTGCGAGCAGCGGTAGTAGGTCTGGGGCGAATGGGCGGCCATCACGCCCGCATCTACGCGTCCCTCGAAGGTGTGCAACTGGTCGCCTTGGTCGATCAGCGGCCTGAGAAGGCCCAGCAGATCGCCGGCCTCTACGGCGGCCGGATCTACGAACGAATCGAGGACCTCATCGGCCAGGTCGACCTGGCGACCATCGCCGTGCCGACCGTCCATCACCTCGCCGCCGCCAAGCCTCTCATTGAGGCGGGCATCCCCGTCCTGATCGAAAAGCCTCTGGCCTCGTGCGTGCTGGATGCCCAGCAGATCGTGGATCTGGCCTGCCGGCACAAGGTTGTCGTCCAGGTAGGTCACACCGAGCGCTTCAACCCCGTCGTGCTGGCGATGCAGCGGATGGGCGTTTCGCCGAGGTTCATCGAGACGCACCGCATCAGCCCGTTCACCTTCCGTTCCGCGGATATCGGCGTCGTGGCGGACATGATGATTCATGATATCGACATCGTGCTGCATTTGGTCGGTGCCATTCCCGAGCGGATCGATGCCGTCGGCGTGAGCGTCCTGGGCCCCCACGAGGACGTCGCAAACGCCCGCGTCCGCTTCGCCAACGGCTGCGTCGCCAATCTCACCGCCTCACGCCTGGCCCTCAAGACCGAGCGGAAGATCCGTGTCTTCAGCGATTCGGCTTATTTGTCGGTCGATTACCAGAAGAAAGCAGGCGTGGCGATCAAGATGGACTCCAACCTTGACGTGCTCAAACTCGCCCGCGAGCACAACCTTGAGGACCTCTCGCAGATGGGCCAACTCGACTTCGGCAAGCTCGTCAAGGTCGAGCCGCTGGTCGTCAACGACGTCGAGCCGCTGCGCGCTGAACTGGAGGCCTTCGTCGAAGCCGTCCAGGGCAAGCGTTCCGTTGCGGTCTCCGCGCAAGACGGCATGGCCGCCGTCCGCCTCGCCGCTGACATCGTCGCAGAGATTAAGAAGAACCCCTGGCAGTTGCCGGCGTAGTCGCTGCTACCTCGTACGTGAGGAGTTGGCGCCGTACACGGCGGCTGGCGTCAGCCCGCCGCTGACGCCTGATCACTGCTCCCGCGTCACTCCCCCGGTTGGCTGCTCGCCGCCAGTGCCTCCGCCTCCTGCTGCGGTGCCGCTCGCGGCCGGGCCTTCGGCACCAGCGTCACCAGTCGGGCGTTGAACGCCGACAAGCCCTGGATGTCCGCCTTGCCCCACAGCTTCGACAGATAACGCGCGCTGAGGGCATCGAACATCAGATCCCGGAGTTTGTCCTCCAGTTCCTGCTGCACGTCCTGGAAGCCCTTGCGACGAGCCTCGACCTTCTCTTCCGCCCGCACGAGGAAGAAGCCATCGGGCGCCTCGAGAATCCCGCTGTACTCCCCCGCCTTCAGCCCGAACGCTGCCTTGCTTGGTCGTTCCCACCGGCCCTGCAGGCCAGGGTCCTCTTCGACCCAGTCCCATCGACCGCCCTCTTCCGCGTGCAGGCCCTTGCTGTACTTCCTGGCAACCTCCGCGAAATCCGTCCCCGTCTTCAGTTCCGCCAGGGCCATCTTTGCCTGTTCGCCCGCTTCCTCATGCGCCTTGCGCCTGGAACCCGGATCGCTGCTGCCTTCAGCAAGGGCCCTGTCCGGCAGGTCGATCATCTGGAGCTTGACCTTCGCGGGCGAGTCGAAGTTCTTACGGTTCTCTTCATAAAACTCGTGCAGCTGTCGCCGGCTGATGTGGATCTGTGGCACGATCTCCTCGCGGAGGTACTGCACCGTCACGATCCGCCGCCTTTCCTGTTCCTTGTAATCCTCCAGCGTCAGTCCGCGGGCCGAGAGGTACCGCTCGAACTTCGCCTGGCTGCCCTCGAACTCCTTGTTGATCCGCTCGCGGACCTTGCTGTCGACGCTCTTTTTGAGTGCGTCCTCCATCTCCGTCGTCAGCTTCTTCTTGACCTCGTAGTAAACCAGGAATTCGCTGATCGTCTCACGGACCCGCTGGCGGATCTCCAGCTGCACCCGCTCGGGGTACTCGCTGGGCTTGGCTGTGGCCGACCAGTTCTCGATCTTTTTCCACGCAGGCTCGAGAACGTCCGCCGCCTTGACCGCCTGGCCGTTGACCAGCATCACGTCCGCCCGGATGAGCGGTCCGTTCTGGTCCGGATCGACCTCGTTGAACTCCCGCTGGCGGAACAGTGGCTGGCTCGTCGTGCCGTGCTGGACCGGCCCCGTGGGCTCCTTGTACTCGCCCCGGGCGATCTTGACCTGCTTTTCTCGCCACTTTTGGGCACCTTCGCAGCCGGCCGCCAGGCAGACCGCGAGCACCGTTATTAGAAGGCAATGCATCCGCGCCATGGGGATTCACTCTCTACTTCGACTCAATCGTGTTACTGACCGCCTGGACTCTGGATCTATGTGATGATCAGGATTGGGGCGCAAAGCCTGCGCCCCTCTGCAGGCGCGCCTCCTCCACTGTTCCCGAAGCCCGAGGCCCGAAACCCGGCTGTTACTCCCGCCGCACTATAGCCTGCT
>JANYLN010000210.1 GCA_025357795.1 Planctomycetota bacterium | reverse complement strand
TTTTTTGCTGACGATTCGCATCTGCCGCAGCCGTCAGAAGATCACCCCATCGAACTGCACGCGGAAGCCGCCTGGGGCGGTGGCGTCTTCGACCAGGCGGAAGATCACGTACGAACCGCAGGGGTAATCCACGCCCTGGAGGATCGTCAGCGGCTCGGCGGTGCCGACCGTGGGGTTGGCTTCGTCGGGGCTGCCCGCGGGGGCATCGGAGAAGTAGACACCCGTGACCAGGGCCCGCTTTTCGGTGACCGTGACCTTCTTGTCCTTGATGAGCTGGACGAAGTCGGCCGCTCCGATCGTCAGGGCCCGCCTGCACCCCAGGGTCTTCATGGCGATGACACCCTGGTTCTGCGGATCTTCGGCTGCACTGGCGACCAGGAGGCCGTCGCCCTGGGGCGTGGTGTTCTGATCGAGCTGATCGTAGGCCCCGCCGGTGAAAATAGCGCGGTACGGGGTCGCATTGATGACCGCCACTGTGACCGGATCGGTCAGCGGGGTATAGAGGTTCGGCGAAGTTTCGCAGCCTGCCCCGATAGCCCCGATCATCAGCACAACCGCCGCCAAGCCCTGCACAAGTCGATATATCACGGTCTTGCCTCTAACGTGTGTTCAAGCCAGCGCTTCACAAGTCCGCCTGCATCAACGGTCTGGAAGCACACAACCGATGTTTTTTATCTGAAGCCCGTGCCGCTGTCAATTTCCGACATTGATTACCCTTCTGGATCACCAAGGGGCGAATCAGCCGGAGCTGGCGTGGCGCCGGGTCGCATTCCGGAGGTCCGAGGGGCACAGCAGCTCTGGAGCGGCTAATGCTTCGTCCGGCGTGCCACGAGATAAGGTCATTGCCCGGCCGGGTTTGCCTGCGGGCCCGACTTCCTTAGAATGGCGTCATCGGCGCCCCGGGCGGAAGGCCCAAGTCTATTGTCACCGGGGGCGTCCAGCGTATCCATAGGCACCGAGGGAGCATGAGCAGTGGCATCCTCAGCAAGATGGCGGTACACACGTAAGAACGTCCCCTCGCTTGAGAAGGCGATCACTCTCCTGGTTGTCCTGGTACTGGCGGGCTTAGGGGGGCTATTCGCCTGGGACATGAAAAGGCCGCCGCCTGCCTCGCCGTTCGCGGTGGACGACAAGCTGCTGAGTGAGGCCGCCCGGCCGGCCGAGGCCGTCGCCGCCAACTACCTTCTGCCCTCGAACCAGAATGCCAAGCGCACGGCAGGGCCAACGGTGGTGTCCACAGCGGACCTGTCGGAGCGCGACACGTCGCTGGGCAGGATAGCGGGCCAGTACAAGGCCAAGCGTGCGATCCTGGCCAATTATGAAGTTGCGGGCGTCAAGGCAGCGGCGGTGGCCATCGACACGGGTGGGCCGGAGTGGGCCTTCGGGTTGTGGTTCGCGCGCAAGCCAGCGCAGGCGAAGATCGCTGGAGGGGCCGGGAGCATACAGGCCTGGCAAGGCGAGACGTCGGCGGGGTTCTGGGCGGGCACGTACTACGTGGAACTGTCGCTCGAGCAACCCTCTGCATCCGCGTCCGCGGGGTCGGCCCGGGAGACACCGGCGGCGGATCCGCTGGCGGTGCTGCTGGGTGAGGTCAGTCGGGCGTACGTACCGCATGGGCGGCCCTTTGCGGCCGAGGCGCTGCTGCCAGCCGAGGGGCTGAAGGCGGATTCGCTGCGGTTTGCGGCCGATGCGGCGTTCGGCGTTGAGCCGCTCAAGCCGGCATTTGTAGCGGAGTACGAGGCCGAAGCACGGGTCACCGTGGTCACCTGCGGGTCGGCTGATGCCGCCCGGACGACCCTGAAGGCGGCCCTGAAGGCGCTGGCGAGTACGGACCCCGAGGGAGAGTCGGCGGGCACGGCTTCGCCACAGATCGATGCCAAGGGGCGGGCCATGGCGAGTCTCGCTGACGGGCGGGCGATCGTGCTGCAGGCGGTCGATCGGTTCGTCATCACCGCCGTTGCCGGGCAGGCGGAGCAGGCGACCGCCCTACTCGAGCAGGTACCGCAGGCAACGCCGGGCGGGCAAGTCGCCGCGGCGGCGGCCGTCAATCAGGCCAAGCCCAAGGCGGATGGCCCGCTGCCGAAGCTGCAGGAGGCCGACCTGAGCGGGCCGGACACGATCCGCCGGTTCAACGCCGACACGCTCTACGAGAAGATCGACGGCAAGGCGCAGTTGTACCTGAGTTACAATTTTGCAGAATTGCTCTTTACGACCTATACGGCCGGGGCGTCGTCCATCGACGTCTACGTCTACGACATGAGCCAGGCGGACAACGCCTTCGGCATCTACAAGGCCGAAGAGGGCGAGAACGCCGAAGCGGTCGAGGTGGGCCGGGGCGGCTATGCCAGCGGGGCGAGCATTTTCTTCTGGAAAGGTAAGCACTACGTCAACATCCTGGCTGGGGGCGAGGAGGGCCACGGCGAGAGCGCGAGCCCGAGCGGATCGCGTGAACTGGCGATGAAGCTCGCGGGGGCTATCGCCGCGCAGCTGCCCGATGCAGGCCAGAACCTCTGGGCGGAGCAGATTTTGCCGCAGGCGGACCGGACGGCGGGCAGCTTTGAGTTCCGCAAGAGCGACGCCTTCGGCCTGGACTTCCTCAAGGATGTCTTTTCGGCCCAGTACAAGGTCGGCGGGAAGGACCTGACGCTGTTCGTCCTGCGGCAACCCTCGCAGGAAAAGGCGGAGGAGATCCTGAAGCAATACGAGGCCTTCGCCGGCAAGTACGGCAAGATCCTGGGCCGCGAGGACGTCGCTGGCGCGAAGGTCCTGCTCATCGAAAGCAGCGGTACGTACGACGTGGTCTTCCTCAAGGACAAGTACTTCGGCGGGGCGACCGCGGCGGACGACCGCGACCTGGCAAAGTCGGTTGTGACGAAATGGGCCCAGGATCTGGGCGCTGCGCAAACCAAGTAGAGGTCAGCGAGATGTCGGATTCACACGAAGCGAAGCAACCACAGCCAGGGGCCGAGGCGGGCATAAGCCGGCGGGGGTTCCTGCGGAGCGTCGGGGCGGCGGCGGGCGTGGCGGGCCTGGCTGCGACGGGGTACGTTGCCCTGCACGACCCGACAGGCCGGGCGGGGCTTGCCAAGCCTCAGCCGATCAGGCTGCCGAACTACTTTGAGACGATCCACGAGGGGTTCGGCGCGTCCGAAGCACGGCTGATCGTTGCCCGATCGGGCAGCGAGAAGGCCGTGGCGGAGATGGTCCGGCAGGCGCTGGAGCCGCTGGGGGGGATCGGCCGGTTCATCAAAAAGGGCGACGTCGTGCTGCTTAAGCCCAATGTCGCGTTCGATCGGGCCCCGATGCTGGGCGCGACAACCAACCCGGAAGTCGTGGCGGCGGTCGCGCAGTTGTGCTTTGCCGCCGGGGCGGCCAAGGTGCTGATCGCGGACAACCCGATCGAAGCCCCGGAGAACTGCTTCTACAAATCGAAGATGACCGATGCCGCCCGGCAGGCGGGGGCCACGATCCTGTTGCCCTCGTCGAGCCGATTCCGGGATGTGCAGATCCGGCCCGGCGATCCGAACCCGGCGCAGCACGAGGCGCTGGGCACGTGGCCGATCTTCTACGAACCGCTCAAGACCGCCAACAAGGTGATCGGCCTGCCGGCGATCAAGGACCACAACCTGGGCGGCGCGTCGATGACGATGAAGAACTGGTACGGCCTGCTGGGCGGGCGGCGCAACCAGTTCCACCAGGCCATACACGAGGTCATCAGCGACCTGGGCTACATGATCAGCCCGACGCTGGTGATCGCCGACGGCACGCGGGTGCTGATGCGCAACGGCCCGACGGGCGGGCGGGTGGACGACGTCAAGCAGTCGAACACGATCGTGGTCGGCGTGGACCAGGTAGCGACGGATGCCTGGTGCTACGAGAACCTGCTGGAGCGCGACCCGGCGACGCTGACGTACCTGCAGTACGCCCAGGACAAGTTCGGGCCGGGCAAGGGCGTCAAGCGGCTTGGCCAGCGGGACTGGAAGGATTACAGGAACCGCGGCCTGGTCAAAGAGATCAACGTCTGAGAACGACATGGGTTGCTATTTGTTACTTGTTCTCTGTTATTTGTGACAGCGAGTATGGTCGCGGCAGCGGAAACCGACCATGGAGCTATAGAGGATGTCCCCGATCGAGACCCAACCGAAGCCAGCCGTCCCGCGGCACAGCGGCGGGTTCCTTCGCATCACAACCGCTCGCATTCTGTCGCAGGCGTTCTTTTTCACGGCATTTGCCGGGCTGTTCGCCTTTGCCACGTACGTGGGCATGGCGGAGAGCCCCCGGCTGATCTCCTGGATCAGCAAGTTCCTGGAACTCGACCCGTTGGTCGGCGTATCGACGGCCCTGGCCACCCACACGATCTACAGCGGCCTGATCTTCTCGCTAATCATCCTGCTGATGACGATCTCGCTGGGACGGGTCTTCTGCAACTGGATCTGCCCGTTTGGCACGCTGCATCACATTGTGGGCTGGGCATTCAGCCGGCATACGACAAAGCAGCGGATTGAGGTCAACCGGTATCGCCCCGCGTATGCGATCAAGTACATCATCCTGATCGCGATGCTGGTGGCGGCGGTCTTCGGCAGCGTGCAGATCGGCCTGCTCGACCCGATCGCCACGATCCATCGCAGCTTCACTGTTAGCGTGATGCCGGCGCTGCAGAATACGGCGCCGAACACATTTGGCGATGTGCGGATCTACCACG
>JANYLN010000213.1 GCA_025357795.1 Planctomycetota bacterium | reverse complement strand
GTTGAATTCGTGAGCGATCATGGCCGACATCGTGCCTAGCGACGCCAGCCGCTGCGCCTCGCGCAGCTGCTTGCGAAGACTCTCGACCTGCTCCACCAGCCGGTCGAATTGCTTCTCGACCATTTGCTCCGCGGCTTGCGTTAGTTTCACGACGTCAGGCAGCGTCTCGGACGGCATAGGGCATTCTCCTGCCGATAGATCAATCACAGTAACCGTATCGGCAAGGCCCGAGTGGGGGCTTGACCATCGGCCCCGAACCGGTTCTATTTCCAGGACCTTGCCCGCCCGGTTTGGCCGCCGTGCCCGACCTTCGCCGGCACTAGGCTACTGCCGTTTCGCGGAGAGCCGCCCAATGACCGCCCAGGACAAACTGGACATGCTGGTGGAGATCGCCAAGGGCCTTGGCGTGAGCGTCCGCTACGAGTCCATGCAAGGGGCAGGCGGCGGCCTGTGCAAGCTTCGCGACAAGACCGTCCTGTTCGTGGACATGGACGCCGACGCCCTCACCAGCTACGAGAGGGTTTTACTGGCCCTGGCGGCCAACTGCGACCTCGACGCCATCTACCTCAAACCCGAGATTCGTCAGGACCTCGCCCACCTGCGGGGCTGATCCGCCCCTTGCCAATGCTGGAAAGCCCTCCCGCCATTGCGCGGCGACCCGCTCCTGTTGCCGCCACAGGCTGCAAGCCCATAGATCCCCTATACTTTCAGTCGCCAGGCTCACCCGCCGCCAGGATTCTCGCCCTCGCTCTGGCAGGGGACCGCCAGGCTGTGTGCGCCTGTTCCGGCGTGGCTTGGAATAGCGGCAGCCTTTGCGCCAAGAATCACCAGACCCGCTATTATCGGCAGATCCTGTTGCGATCGAGCATCGTAGTAGGTGGTAGGCATTGTGGAACGTCAGGCTGCTACTCTTGGCAGATGGCTCGCCGGCCGAAGTTCCTGCACGCCCGCAAACAGTGCGGCGTCTCACCCGGCATTGCAGTTTCAGGGTGAACAAACGGGTCATGATTGGCATGTTCGTTTCAACAAGACAGCGTTACTGGTACCGCGGCGGCATCGCCGTGCTGGCGGCCCTCGTCGCCTGGGTCGCCACATATCTGCTCACGCCGGAGCTGCAGGCGGATGCCCCCGCGATCTTCTTCCCCCTGGCGGTGATTTGCAGCGCCTACCTGACCGGCCCCGTAGGCGGACTGCTATCCACGCTCCTCAGCGCGCTGTTGGCGGCGTACTTCTTCCTGCCACCTCAAGGATTTGCCGTCGATCGACTTGAGGACGAGGTGCGGCTGGTCGTGTTTGTCTTCCTGGGCGGGGCGATCAGCCTCTTTGCCCAAGCCCTGCAGCAATCCCGCCTGCGGATCAAAGCCAAGAGCCAGGCCCTCAGCGAGAGCGAAGACCGCCTGCGGATGGCGACCGAGGCCGCCGACGTGGGCATCTGGTACTGGGACGTCCAGGCCGACCAGTTGATCTGGTCCGACAAATGCAAGGTCCTGTTCGGGCTGGCGACAGCCGCGCGGGTGACCTTCGCGACCTTCCTCGACGCCGTTCACCCCGAAGATCGGCCCCTGGTGGCCAAGGCCTATGGGCAGGCCTTCGCCTGCCAAGGCGATTGCGACATCGAGTACCGCGCCGTCCACCCCGACGGGACTGTCCGCTGGATTCTGGCCAAAGGCCACGGAGCCTGCGACGAGCGGGGCCGTCCCGTTCGCATGCACGGCATCGCCATGGACATCACCTCCCGCAAACAGGTGATGGAGCAGTTGCGGTTGCTGAACGAGACGCTCGAGCACCGTGTGGCCGAACGAACCGCCGTTGCCGAGCAGCGCACCCGCCAGGTCCAGACCCTGGCCTGCGAACTGACCCGGGCCGAGCAGCGGGAGCGCAAGCGGCTCGCGGAGATCCTGCACGACCACCTCCAGCAACTGCTCGTGGGGGCCCGCTTCAGCATCAGCGTGTTGCAGTCGCAGGTGCAAGGGGCCGACCTGCTCGCCCCGGTCCGCCAGGTGGACGACCTGCTGGTCCAGTCGCTGGAGGTCACGCGGACGTTGACGGCCGAACTGAGCCCCCCGGGACTCAACGAGGGGGGGCTCGTGCAGGGGATGCAGTGGCTGGCGGACTGGATGCGCGACAAGCACGGCCTGCAGGTCGACCTGCGGGTGGATCGCCAGCCCGGCCCGCCGTCAGGGGACGTCACGCTGCTGCTGTTCCAGTCGGTCCGCGAACTGCTGTTCAACATCGTCAAGCATGCCCATGCAAACCGCGCCGAAGTGGCGATCAGCCGATCCGACGACCAGCGCATCTGCATCGTGGTCCAGGACAACGGCATTGGGTTCGACCCGGCGCAGCTACGCCCGCACGGCAAGCCCGGCAGCGGGTTTGGCCTGGCCAGCGTGCGGGAACGGCTGGAGTTGCTCGATGGCCGGCTGGAGGTCAGCAGCGCCCCGGGCCAGGGCACGCGGATCACGCTGCAAGCCCCGCTGCCACTGCCCGACGGCCACCTCGCCGATTCCGTGTGAGATATGCCGCGGGTTGCTGCCGCCCTTAGTGTGCCCCCATCGGCCCCTTGTGCGGCGTGGTCTTCTTCATCAGGAACATCAGCGGGATCGCGCATAAGATCAGCACGCCCATCAGCCAGAACGCATCAACGAACGACTTCATCGCCGCCTGCTGGCGCATGAGGTTGTACACCAGCGCCTGCGCCTGCTGGGTCGCCTCGACCACGTTGGCGCCCTTCTGCATGAGCATCTGCGTCGCACCCTGCAGCATCTCGCGGTACGGCAGGTCGTATGGCGTGAGGTGTTCGACCAGCATGTTCTGGTGGTACTGGCCCCGCCGCTCCAGCATCGTGCTCATCAGGGCGATTCCGCAACTGCCCCCGATGTTCCGCGCCAGGTTGATCAGCCCCGTGGCGTTGCTTGTCTTGTCAGGCGGCACAAAGTAGAACGCCGCCGTGTTGATCGGCACGAACAGGAACGCCAGCCCGCAGCCCAGCATTACCCGCGACATCATCGCCGTGCGAAAATCGATCTGCAGGTTGAACCGCGACATGTCGAATAGCGCCAGCGACGCCATCACCAGCCCGAAGACTACCAGCCAGCGGGCCTGGAACCGCCCCAGCAGCAGGCCCACGATCGGCATGAGCACCATGACCACCATCCCGCCCGGCGACATCGTCATCCCGCTCTGCATGGCCGAATAGCCCATCAGCGTCTGCAAGAAGATCGGCAGCAGGGCGGTGCTGCCGTACAGCACGAAGCCCAGCAGGAACATCGTGATGCTGGATATCGCGAAGTTGCGGTCCTTCAGCAGCCGCAGATCGACCACCGGGTCCTTTCGCCGCAGCGACCAGATCACAGACGCCGTCAGGCACACGACCATCAGACCCGCCATGATCACGATCAGGTGCGACTCGAACCAGTCCTCTCGCTGGCCTTTGTCCAGCATGATCTGCATCGCGCCCAGGCCCATCGCCAGCAAACCCAGGCCCGTGTAGTCGATCCCGCCGCTGCCCTTGAGCCCCTTGCCCCGCATGTGGGGCGGGTCGCTGATGATCTGGCTGGTCAGCAGCAGCGAGATAATGCCCACCGGCACGTTGATGAAAAACACCCACCGCCAGCTGAAGTTGTCCGTGATGAAGCCGCCCAGCGTCGGCCCCACGATTGGCGCGACGACCACCGCGATCCCGTAGACCGCCATGCCCATCGCCCGCTTGTACGGCGGGAACGTGTCCACCAGGATCGCCTGCTCCGACGGCTGCATCCCCCCGCCGCCCAGCCCCTGCAGCACCCGGAAGAACACCAGCCAGTTCAAACTCGGCGCAAAGCCGCACAGCACCGACGCCATCGTGAACGTCGCCACGCACATCATGTAGAAACGCTTCCGGCCAAACAGCCGGCTCAGCCAGCCGTTCAAGGGCAGCACGATCGCGTTGGCCACCAGGTAACTCGTCAGCACCCACGTGCTCTCGTCGGTCCCGGCGGAGAGGTTGCCCGCGATGTGTGGCAGGGCCACGTTCGCGATGGTGCTGTCCAGCACCTCCATGAACGTCGCCAGTGTCACCACCAGGGCGATCAGGTAAGGATTGTACTTGGGCGGTTGCCACTCCAGGGGCATTTCGCCCGGGTAGCTCGCCGCACTTGCTGTACTGGCCATGGCAGGTCGTGTGTCTCCGCTGATGAGCGACCTTGACTCGCTACTGACCCTGGACTCTCACTTCCGCGATCACGCTCATCCCCGGCCCCAGGTGGTACTGCTCGCCGGGCTGCTCATCCAGCACGATCTTGATCGGTACCCGCTGCACCACCTTCACGAAGTTGCCCGTGGCGTTCTCCGGCGGCAGCAGGCTGAACTTCGCCCCCGTGCCCGCCTGGATGCTATCGACGTGCCCCTGGAACGTGTGGCTCGGGTAGGCATCCACATGGATCTCCGCGCGCTGGCCTACCCGCATGTCCCGTAGCTGCGTCTCTTTGTAGTTGGCGACAATCCAGACGTGGTCCGGTACCACCGCCAGCAGCGCCTGCCCGACCTGCACGTACGCCCCCGGTTCAACGCTCTTACGCGTCACGCGCCCGTCCGTCGTCGCGAACACCTTCGTGTACTCCAATTGCAGGCTCGCCTGCTCGACCGTCGCGACCGCCTGGTCGTACTGCGCTTGTGCCATCTGGACCCGCTCGCCGGCGACGTTCGTCTCCGTGTATTTCGCCTGCGACTGCTCGAACGCCGCCCGCGCCGCCGCCAGCCCCGCCTCCTCCTGCCGCAGCCCCTCCGTCGCGACGCCCTCGCTCGTTCGGGTGACCGCCAGCTGCGCCTCCGCCGCCAGGACCGCCTTGCGCGCCGCGTTCAGGTTCGCCAGGGCAACCGTGCTGGCCGTCTGCGCCCGCTCCACCTCGTACTGCGTCGAGCCGCCTTGCTGGGTGATCTTCTGGTACCGCTCGATGTCGATCTGGCTTTGCCGGTACTGCGCCTCCGCGGCCTGGACCTCGGCCTTGCCCTGCTCGACCGTCGCCTGGGCGGCCCGCACCTGCGCCGCCGCCTGCTCTATCTTGACCTTCGCCGACTGCACCTTCGCCTCGCCCGCCGTTATGCTCGCGCGAGCCGCCTCGACTGCCGCCTGGGCCTGCTGCGTCCCCGCCGGCGCGGTCACCTTCATCATCTCCAGGCCCGCCAGCGCATTGTCCGCCACCGCCTGGGCCTGGTCCAACCGGGCCTGGAAGTCCGCCGGATCCAGCTCGATCAGCGGATCGCTCGCCTTGACCCGCTCGTTGTCATCGACAAACACCTTTCGCACGTGGCCCATCACCCGCGGACTGACCTGCACGATGTGCCCCTCGATGTAGGCGTCATCCGTCGTTTCGTACGCCCGCGCGTGCAGCCAGTACCGCACGCCGAAGATGGTCCCGGCGACCAGGACCAGAGCGATAACGACCTTGGCGACCGGCCTTCGTTTGCCCGTTGGCTCCGTCAATCGCTCCGCACTCGCCGCCGCATCATGCTCGTTACCGGTGCCGGTGCTGACTTTCTTCGGTTCCATTACGTCTGTCATGATTCTCGTCTCACTCACTTAGGATGCCTTCGGCTTCTCGATGCACCGGATCGCCGACAGGGAGAACTTGACCACGTGGTCAGCGATCCGCTGCATGTCCTGCTGACTGTACGCCCCCTTCGGCCGCAGCACCGCGATGATGTGCCTGGCGTGGTAGTAGAACAGGCATTGGCCCGTCACGCTCCAGACGGACTGCAGCACCGACTCGATATCCGCGCCGGGCCCCAACAGTTCCGCCACCACCGTCCGCAGCCGCTCGAACTCAGGCCGGATCGCCTCTTCCACCAGCGTCTGCAGCGCCTCGGTCGGTTCCATCATCTCGCGGAACATCAGCTTGCCGTGCCAGGCCAGCCGCGTCTCATCCAGGATCCGGTACACCAGCGCCTGTACGAATGCCTGCAATCGCTGCTCGGGCGTGGCCTGGGGGCCCAGTTCGGAGGGGTACTTCGCCCGCGCCTTCTCGTAGGCGTACTTGAGCACCTCGGCGTACATCTTCATCTTGTCGCCGAAGTGGTAGTTGACCGCCGCGATGTTCGCCCCCGCTTGACGGCAGATATCCCGGATCGTCGCCGCCCGGAAACCCTGCTCGGCGAACACCTCTCCTGCCGCCTCCAGCAACCGCTGCCGGGTGGCGCAAGTCGTCTGCTCGCTAGTCCTGATGCTCTCGCTCATGTGTTCATACGCTCGCTTTAAACCCATGTTTCAAACATAAGTTTAAAACACATGATTCGGCAAGTCAAGAGTTTCTTTTAAGTCTATGGCAACGAAGGGAATAAGCCTGATACGTTGTGATGGGTTACGACCTGCGCTGACCGCTGCCGCACGCCGCTACGATGAAGTTCTGGACCTCGGTGCGGATGTCCCCGCCGCTCTTGCTGGATACGTCGATCTCCGCCAGCCGGGCCAGCTGCGACTCCAGGTGCCGGGTCGAAAACGCCTGTACCCGTGCCGCCGCCATCTGTCCCCAGACCTGCGACTCCCGCGCTGCCTGGTCAGGTGACATCCCCCGATCGACGAGCCGCCGCGCCTTGATCAACTTGCGAAGGCCCCACGCCAGCCCGCCGATCGCCTTAAACTGCGCTTCCTTGTCGCTGGCGAGCACCTGCTCCCACAGCCCCAGTGCCCGGCCGACGTTCCTGTCCGCCATCGCATCGGTCACCGCGAAGACCAGTTCCGCCCGCATCGGGCTGACCAGGGCCTGCACGTCCGCGACCTCAATCCCAGGCCGCTCCCCGATGTACGTTACCATCTTCTCGATCTCGCTCAGGTAGATCGCCGGCTCATCCTTGCCCAGCAGGTCGCGCAGCAACTGCGCCGCCCCCAGGGCCAGTCTCTTGCCCATCTTCGCGGTGTACTGCATCAGCCAGCCGTCGAACTCCTTGCCAGTCGGCGGTTCGCACCGGATCGTCTGCCCGATCTTCTCGACCAGTTTGGCCAGCCTCGTGTTCGAGGGCCACTTCCGCACATCCAGCACGAGCGTACCCGTGCTCGACGGGCCAGCCAGGTAACCCTCGAGCTTCTCGCGGTACTTGCTGACGAAGCTGTCGGCGTCCCGAACCACCACGATCCGCCGATCGCCCAGCAGCGGCATCGTCCGCAGCTCATCGAGCACGTCCGCCAGCTCGAAGCCCGAGCCCGAGTACTCCGTCACGCTCCCGCCCTCGCCGATCTGCTCGAGCACATTCTGCAAGCCCCGGCTGCGCAACCCGTCATCCGCCCCGGCCACCGCGTACACCGGCCGCATGTCCCCGGCCGACGCCTCCGCCTTCCCGCCCGTCGCCGACTCTGCCGCTGTTTTTTTCGCCTTACCCATGTATCCAGTCCATTAGCACAAGCGGCATCCGTCGGCCCCACGCCGTGCCCGATGCCGCAGGTACATTCCATGATCGGCGATTCCGCCCGAAAGGCAACACTCCCGGTCCCTTTCCCGCAGGCGCACCACCCCGCGCCGTTGCCGTCCGCTACTGCGAAATCTCCGACTCCGGCCGGATCATCGGCTTGATCGCCCCCAGCGAGTCCGCCAGCGTGCTGTTCTGAATCTCCAACTGTGCCTTCGTCGCCTTGCTGTTCGACAGCGCCTGGATCACCTCGAGCACCTGCGTGTACGACAGCCCCAGCCCGATGACCTTGCCGGTCTTGTCGTCCAACTCCGCCGTGTCCCCCAGGAACCGCACCATCTCGCCCAAATCGAGCGATCGCTTGAACGGCTCCGAGACCTGCCCGAACGGCGTCCGCCGCACAAGCGTCACCTCGTCCTGGTCCGCCTGCGCACTGATCGAGATCGCCCGGCTGGGGTGCAGGTAGAAGAACGGCGGCTCGCACTTCACGTTCCGGCCGATCACCCCGATCCGCCCTTCCAGCGCCCGCGTCGCGTAGACCACCGGCTCCCCGTTCGACGGCACGATGTCCAACGTGAAACTGCCCCGTCCGCAGTGGTACCGCTTGATCTTCTCGTCGTTGTGCCGCGCCAGCCCCTCATACGCCAGGATGCGGATCTTCAGGCTGCGATCGTTGATCAGCTCGCGCAGCGGGATCCGCGCCACCGCCACGTCCGACGCATGCGACAACTCCGCCACCGCCGCCTCGCGGAACGGGCTGCTCGCCTCGCTCGCCTCCCGACCCAGTACATCCACCGCCGTGCTGTCCCGCAGCCGCAGACCCACCCGCGCGCTGAAGTACCGCACCGCCCGGTTGCTGTGGGCGTAGAAGCCCTGCACCACGTTCACCGCCGGCTGGCCCGTTGCCTCCAGCACCAACGCGATATCTTCCGCCGGGGCCTCCGGTTCCTGGAGCAGCCCAACCAGCCCCTGGGCGTAGCTCCTCAGGAATTCCTCCTCCCGAGCCAGCGGCAGGTGCATGACCAGTTCGTAGAAATGCTCTTCGTTGTTCTTCCACTCTTGCGGGGCCTTGACCACGATCCGCGTCGGGCTCATCGCATCCGCGATCGGCTCGCCCTTGCCGAAGTGCTCGTTGATGCGGTTCATGATCTGCCGCGCCATGCGGTGCGAATTGCTCCCCAGCATCAACTCCATCGACCTCGCCGACAGGTTCTCCCCGCCGCCCAGGATCAGCCCCCCCCGGCTGTCCGGCTTGGTGGTCGCCCCGCTCCCGCTGGCGACGATGTTCTGGAAGATCGGCCCCGTCGCCGTGGCCAACGGCTTGCCCTGGGTCCCGCTCTCGTTGTCCATGCGGTAGGTGTGCAGACTGCACGAGTACAGCCTGCCGCCCTCCAGCGTGCGGGTGTCGCTGCCCGCCACCGCCTGGACCTGCACGTCAAAACGCGTCCCCTTGCACGCCCCGGGCGGGATCGTGCCGGTCACCTCGACGACCGTCGTATCCAGGCTCTCCAGCAGGTTCTTCGCCGACAGATTGACCTGGTCCATGCTGTAGATGCCCCCCGTCTCCATCCGCTTGCGGATGTCCTGGAGCATCTGGGTCCGCAGCGGTTCGGGGCACTCCTTCGAACCGTTCTTGCCCAGCCCGACCACCAGCCCATAGCCCCGGACCGTCAGGAAACGTCCGCCCGTCATGTACGCAACGCCCCCCACCGTGTTGCCCATGACCTGCGCCACTCGCTGATTGGCCTCCGATGGCGCCGCCACATCCTGGACGGGCGGCGGGGCAGGGGGTTTCTTCAGGCTGCAGCCGCCGACGGTCCCCAATATCGACAAGGTGATTCCGCAAACGGCCGCTAAGGCCCCGCACTTGCTCGGAGTTTGTGTCACGTTCCGCCACCCTCACTGGCTCACCCCCGTAAGCCGCTACACCGGGGCAGTATCCGCCCCAAGCCCGATAAAGGCAAGTTTCTCAGTAGTACTCGACGCGGAAATCCGACCATTCCCCTGTCGGAAATCCCTCCTGCTGTTTCACGTCGCGAATATGCCGGCCCATCTCGCGCTGCAGACCCTTCAGAAAGCCATCGACCTCCTCGCGCGGCCCCTCCGCCACCACCTCCACGCCCCCGTCCGGCATGTTCTTGACGTACCCCGTCACGTCAAACCGCCCCGCTACCCGACACGCCGTGTAGCGGAACCCCACCCCCTGAACACGCCCGCCGTACTGGACGATCCGCCGCACCTTGGCCCCGCTGTCTGCCGTCTCGCTCATAAGCCCTCTCGCCCACAACAGGGCGTCCTCTAACTGACCAATAGATCGGATTCTGTTTTATGTGTAGCGTCAGGCATGAGCGCTGGGTGCCATGGTCCTGCGCTGTTGCAGGACCATGCTGTCGCTCCCGCTGGAGATAATCGGAAAACGCTCTAGTGCTCCATCGCTACTCAATCGATGGATAGAGCCTCCGCAGTTTTATCCGTGCGTCTACTGTTGTGAACTGCCAGTTCACTTTCGTTGCGGCGGAGTTCCTGGCTGTTTCCCAAGCCTTCGCTTCCCGCCGCAGGTCG
>JANYLN010000211.1 GCA_025357795.1 Planctomycetota bacterium | reverse complement strand
CGACCTGCGGCGGGAAGCGAAGGCTTGGGAAACAGCCAGGAACTCCGCCGCAACGAAAGTGAACTGGCAGTTCACAACAGTAGACGCACGGATAAAACTGCGGAGGCTCTATCCATCGATTGAGTAGCGATGGAGCACTAGTATGACGCGGGTGTCCAGCCGAATCAAGGGGGCCGCTTGATATCTTAGTTTTGTGGGAGTAACGCCACCGGCCTGGCCACGCTCTCGCGGGCGCTCGCCGTGTTTCTAATTGCTGGATTGAGATGCTGTTGTTCTGCCGGGCGCAACCGTAGGGGCTTGTCCCTCGCCGAAGGCGGGGGGATGTGTTGCACGTATACAGGGGCACGTGGTTTGTTCGGTGGCGGGGTCGGCGAGACATCCGTGCCGGCGACAACGGGCGGATGGTATGGTCCTGTGCGGCCCGAGGGGGTGTCCGTACGATGGTGACCCGTGACAACGGCCAAGAGGCCGGCCGTCCTCACTTCAGGCCGTACTTCTGCAGTTGCTTGAGCGTACGGGCGAAGTCGGCGGGCAGGGGGGCTTCGACCTGCATCTCTTCCTGCGTGGCCGGGTGCTTGAAGCGCAGCGTATGGGCGTGGAGCGTCAAGCGGGCGATCAGGGGGCCCTCCGCCTTGCGGGTGCTTTCCTTGTAGTGCGGCTTGAACTGCGACAGGAACAGGGCCTCGGCCCCGCCGTAGACCGGGTCGACCGCCAGGGGCAGGCCGATGTGCTGTAAGTGGATGCGGATCTGGTGTGTGCGGCCTGTCACCGGGCGGCACTCCAGTAGGCAGAAGCCCGCGAACCGCTGGATGATCCGCCACTTGGTGATGGCGCGCTTGCCCATCGGATCGACGCGGAAGCGGCTGGCCTGGCCGGACTGGGCGATCCGCTGATCGACGATGCCGGACTCCGCGACGGGCTGGCCGGCGACCAGGGCGAAGTACCGCTTGTTGACCTTGTGCTTCTGGAACTGATCGACGAGGGACCGTTGGGCGTCGATGTTGCGGGTGATCAGCAGGACGCCGCTGGTGTCCCGGTCGATGCGGTGGACCAGGCGGAGTTCCTGCTCGGGGGTCAGTTCGAGTTTCTGACGCAGGGTCAGCAGAATGCCGGGGCGGCCCGCGCGGTCAGGGATGACCAGCACGCCGGCGGGCTTGCTGACCACCAGGAGGTGCTCGTCCTGGTGAAGGATGATGATCTCGGGACGTTTGTCCGGCTTGCTCACAGTTTTACTCACGCTAAAAAATCTCTCTCTTGTTACGATCACTTCGTGGATTTCAGCCAGGCGAGGCCGGCCGTGCCGTCGACCGGGTCGGCGTAGGGCAGGACCGCGCCGCCTGCGATCTGGGGCAAATGGCCGCTGGCGACGCTGTGGCCTACGACGAGGCCCAGCATGCCGCCGAAGATCACGTCGCTGAACAGGTGCTGTCGGTCGTCGAGCCGCTCGAAGCCGACCCAACTGGCCACAGCGTACAGGGGCACGCCGACGATCGGGCCGTAGGCCTCGTGCAGGACCGAGGCGATGGCGAAACTGCTGGAGGTGTGGCCGCTGGGCCAGGCGTAGTGTTCGCCGTTGGGGGCCTCCGTGTCGGCGGCGGCCAGCTTGAGCGCGACCGTGCTCATGTCGGTGATGATCAGGGCCGATAGCATGTTCTTGCCGACGTTGTAGGTCTTGACGTCCTTGAACTCGTAGCCCGCCAGGTACCAGGCGCCCGCGATGCCCAGGTGCAGCACGGGATGGCCGATGACGTTGCTGGCGTCGCCCCAGGCTTCCTTGCAGGTCCGCGACCGGTCGAACTTGTCGGCGATAGTCCAATCGACGTGCTGATGCACCGCGATGGACGCGCCGCCCGCGGTCAGCAGCAGGGCCAGGTTCATCGGGTTGCTGTAGACGCGCTTTGTGTCCTCCCAGAGCCAGTGCGGGGTGTTCTTGAGGTCCTCTTTGATGCTGAAGACCGGGGCCTCGTACTCTTTGTCGGCCTGGACGGCGGCCGGGGTGGCTCCCTCGGCAGGGTAGTCCTGCGCGGGGGCCGTCTGGGCCTGGGCAAGCGTCACGGGGGAGATGCGGACGTTGTCCGACCTGCCCGTGCCGACATAGTGGTAGGACCGGGCAGGGGCCGGCGCCGGGTAGGCGGGTTCGGCGAGTGGGGCGGCCTGGCTGCGCTCTTCCGCGCAGGCCAGGGCGCGGTTGAGCTCGTCGTTGTCGCCGACGGCATAGCTGGACGCAGCCAACACCCCCGATACCGCGGCAATACGTATGATTCTGATGAACATGGTCGCAATCTCCTGTCCTGTGCGAAGTTTACCGTTGGGCCTGCCCGACCGATGACGGTGGGGTGGCCGGCTGCTTGTACCGAGCGACCAGCGCTGCCATCTTCGGCTGGTCGGGCTTGAGTTCCAGGGAACGCTGCCAGTGCTGCAGGGCCCGGGCTCGCAACGACTCGTCCCGGGGCGGTTCCTGGCTGATATAACGAGCCATCATCACCGTGCCGATCCCCGCGTGGGAGTCCGCCTCGCCCGCCAGTTCGATCGCCCGGCGGTATGCGTCCTCGGCCGGTTCGAACTTCTTCTGCAGGAACAGGCAGTAGCCCAACTGCCGGTGTGCGGCGGCGTTACGGTTGTCGATCATTATAGCCCGGTGCAGGGCCAGTTCCGCAAGGTGCGGCTGTTTCTGGCGGACGTAGCAGGTAGCGAGGTTCACGAGGATGCGGGTCTCGGTGGGGTTCTGCTCGATCGACTGCAAGTACGAGTGGATGGCCTGCTCGTTCTGGCCATCGGTTTCCTGCGCGACGGCCAAGTTCTGGAAGGCCTCGGCGCTGGTCGGGTCGATCTCGAGGGCCCGGCTGTAGTGCTCCTGGGCCTGGCGGGTCTGGCCCATCTGCAGGTAGCAGTTCGCCAGTTCGAGGTTGGCCTTGAAGCTGCCAGGGTCGATGTCGGTGGCGCGGAGGTAGGCCCGGGCGGCCTCGGCGATCTGGCCCATCAGGCGGTAGGCCTGGCCCAGCCGCATGGCATACTCCTGCTGGGTCGGGTCCGCCTTGATCGCCCGGGCGTAGTTCTGGCGAGCGGCCGGATAGTTGCCCTTGCCCGCCTGGATGTCCCCGATCTTGGCGTAGGCGAAGGCGAAGGTCTCGTCCTTGGCCGCCGCCTGCTGGAACTCTGACAGGGCGTGGTCGGTTTGGCCGGCCTCGAGCGATGCCATTGCCTTTTGCGCGCAGACGACGGCGTCGTGCTGCTGGGCGGCTTGGCACCCGGCCAGCAACAGGCCGCAGAGGCTGGACAAGATGGCTAGCCGGTACGACTTCGCGCGCATCTGAGACCTCGATCCCGGAAACGATTGCGGAATAGTCGTAGTATGGGGCCAGGCGGCGTGCGGGTCAATGTGAGCGTGGGCTAACACGGAGCGTCGTGATTCGTTGACTCACCTGCCATAAGCACTATGATTGAAACGGCTACCGGTCTGCCGATGGCTGACGGCTTAAGTGACGATACATCAGATAGATAAGGTCTTACAGGGTGGCTGCATGAAGGTACTGATTGCCATACCCGTCCACAACGAGCAGAAGTACCTGGCCAAGATCCTCGAGCAGGTCCGCGGACATTCGGCCGGCTGCGACATCCTCGCTGTTGATGACGGTTCGACCGATGGCTCGGGGGAGGTCCTCCGCCAGATTCCCGACATCGTCGTGCTCACGCACGAGCGCAACAAGGGCTATGGAAAGACCTTGGCGGACGCCTTCGAGTACGCCGACCAGTGGGGCTACGACTGGGTCATCACCCTGGATGCCGATGAGCAGCACGACCCGGCCCGGATCCCCGATTTCGTCGAAATGGCCCGCCAGGACGACGTCGACATCATCTCCGGTTCCCGCTACATGAAAGAGGAATCCAGCTACGAGCAGGTGCCCGGTGATCGCCGGCAGGTGAATTACCTGATCACCGTGCTCCTGAACAACATTCTGAAACTGTCACTCACCGATTCGTTCTGTGGCTTCAAGGCGCACCGGGTGGCGGGCCTGCGCAAGCTGCGGTTGACGGTCCCGGGGTACGCATTTCCCATACAATTCTGGGTCCAGGCGGTGCGGGCGGGCTTGCGGATCAGGGAGATTCCCATCAAGCTGATCTACCACGACCCGACACGGCAGTTTGGCGGCGGCCTGGATGACGCCACGATCCGCCTGCGCCACTACATCGAGGTCCTGGCCAGCGAACTGACCGATCCGGTCGGGCCGGTGCTGCTGCCCGAGGGGAGCGCGTTCTTTTGTCCATGCAGCCGGTGTTAGACTACAAGGAACTCAGCACCCCGCCCGGGCACGGGGACAGCCTCATTCTGCCCTCACCACACCTGCTGCCCGACCTCGCCCAGAGCAATCGCCACCACCTTGTCGAGCACGAATTCGAAGTGCTGGACCTCTCCTCGCTGGATTGCCGCCACTTGGCCCGGACGCAGGTGCATGCCGGCCTTATCGACCGCATCTGGATCACCACGGGCCATCAGCCCGAGTTCACCCACCCGGGGGTCTGGGCCAAGCACGTGATCACGCAGCGCCTGGCGGATCGGCTGGGCGGTGTGGCCACCAACCTGATCGTCGATCATGACGCGATAAAAAGTACGGCCCTGATCGTGCCCTCGCAGCAAGACCACCGCTGGCGGATGGTCGCCGTGCCGTTCGCGCCGTATCGGCCCGGCATGCCGTGGGAGGCGCTGCCTCCGCTGTCGCGATCGGAGCGGGAGGACCTGGCCAGGCGGGTGAAGGAGACTTACGGGGCCCGGTACGACAACAGCCTGATGAACCTGTTCTTCGCCGGGACAGCCGACGTGCTCGAGCCGCAGGACTGGGTCGATCAGAAGGTGATGGGCCGGCGAGCGATCGACGCGATGTTCGAGGTCCGCCTGCTGGAAACGCGCGCACACGAGGTCTGGGGCGGGCCGTTCCTGGCACAGATGCTGCTGGATGCGGAACGGTTCGTCCTCTGCTACAACGAGGCGCTCGACGAGTACCGCCGGCAACTGCACATCAAGGGCACCGTCCATCCGATCCCGAACCTGGTCCGCCGGGGGCAGAGGATGGAACTACCGATCTGGGCGGTGCGGCGCGATCGGCCGCGCGAGCGGGTCTTCGTGGAGCGCCAAAGTGATCGGATCGAGATCTTCGCCGAGGACGACCCGATCGGCACGCTGGCCGCCAGCGACCTGCGCCGCTGGCAGACCGCCCGCCCGGTGCTGGAAGGGGGGATCGCCGCCGGGCTGCGCCCCCGCGCGCTGACGCTGACGATCTGGGCCCGGCTGTTCCTGGCGGATCTGTTCATCCACGGCATCGGCGGGGCGAAGTACGACCGCATTACGGACATCTTCATTCGCAAGTATTACCAGCTCGAGCCGCCGGGGATCTGCTGCGTCTCGGCGACCCTGCGGCTGGACCTGCCGGCCCACCCGGTCAGCGCGAAGGACCTTCGCGAGGCGCAGCACAGGCTGCGCGATGTGCGGCACAACCCGCAGCGGTACCTGACGGACCCGCAGGGCCCGCAGGCGCTGCTGGCGGAAGAGAACGAACGGATCGCCCGCAACGATTACCTCCGCGAGCATCAGCCAGATGCTCACTTCGAGAGGCGGCACGTCTTCGCCCGGCTCCGGCAGGTCAAGGACGATCTGGCGGCCTTCGACGCGGGGATCCTCGAGCGGTTCACCGCCCAGCGCGACCGCATCGCCCGCGAACTGGCGGAAAACCGGGTCCTCTGCAACCGAGAGTACTTCATCGGACTCTTCTGCCGGCAGGACTTGCAGTTCCTGTGCGATAGGCTGCCGCAGTTTTGAGGGCAGGGGACGTCCTCGACCTGCAACGCGGGCGTTCATCCGGGCCCTGTCTGCCCCAGGTTGCTTCGAATACCAGCCGGCACATCTTCCGTCCGGATACACTTCTGTCCACGATCGACAGCCTCTGACGCGGATACGAGAATTCCATCGTCATTTGCCGATACAGTCAGGGGTGCAACAATCGGGCCAACAGGAGCCCAGGGGATTCGCGATGATGTATGCCGCCTTTGCGTTCTGGTCGATCGTGGCGATCTTCGCCGCGCGGACTGTCTACAGCCTGCTCGGCCGGGTCATGCCGCCCAAGGTCCTCAACTACGCCCTGCTGCCGGGCACGCTCGTCGCCCAGATTGGCCATCACTTGGCGCTGCTGGTGACCGGCGGGACGGTCAATGCCAGCCGCCTGGCCAACGATTCCACCGGCGAACCGGAGATCCAGGCGGACGCCAAACCGCGCATTCCAGTACTGGGACCGATGCTGGTGGCCGTCGTGCCGATCTTCCTCTGCGGGCTGGCGCTGCTGTCTGCGGCGGACTTCTTTTCCGCCAAGGGGATGATGCGCGAGGTCTCCGCCCTGCCGCAGTCCCTGCCGCAGACTCTCGATGGTTTCTGGGACCGCATTCGCGCGGTGATCAACGCCCTGGACGGGGCTGGTACGATGTGGCGGCACGCCAACTGGGACCTCTGGCGGACCTGGCTGTTCGCCTACCTGACGATCTGCCTGACGATCCGGATGAGCCCGCTGTCGGCCGATCTGCGGCCGGCCCTGCTCGGCGTGGCGATGTTCGGCGTGCTGGCCTGGCTGGCCGGGATGTTCAGCCCGCAGCCGGCCGAGAAGATGCTGCAGTTCTGGCCGAACCTGAGCTTCCTGGTATCCAACCTGCTCCTGATCTTGCTGATCGGCCTGGCCGCCGGGGCGGCCTTGGGCATCTACGGGATCATCAAGGGCCAGTCCGCCGGAGCAGGCGGCAAGCCCGCCGGCAAACCAGCCGGCCGACCGGCGCGAGAATGACGCGCCGGGCTCGCCGCACCTGGCGCCAGGCTACAAGGGCGGCCGAAGGCGGATTCGCGTCGGGGTGACGATGGTCAGATCAGGAAACGCACGGGTTACCCCCGAAGTGGTGCGTGGTCCCAATCGCCGACGAGTTGGCTGGAAAACGCGATGGCGGCCCGAACGTCCTGTTCGGTAATCCCATACGCCTCGGCCACGCGTTGGGGCTGTCGCCGGCGGCCAGCGCGCCCAGCACGGTCCTGACGAGCACACGGCTACCCGCGATCACGGGCTTGCCGTGGCTGCGATTGGAGTCCACCTCGACTCGATCGGCAATCACCTGACCCATTGCTTCCCCTCGGTTCTTCATTCTATCCGCACGCGGCAAATCGGGAAAGCGACTGTCCTGCGGGTGGTTCCAGGAGACGCGGCCCCCGCAACGGTAATCACCGCCGTGGTTATCCCCTCAACCCCGGCCAGTTGCTGTAGATCAGCCACACCCCCGTCAGCGCCAGCAGCACGTTGACCATCACGTTGAACAGGCGGTTGGAGAAGTTGTTGTTCAGCCAGTTGCCCGCGAACACGCCCACCGGCACCAGCGGGATCATCCAGACGATCAGCCGGAGGCTCTCCCAGGTGATGTAGCTGCCCTGGCTGGTCACCGGGGAACTGGCCAGGAAGAACGGGATCTTCAGTGTGTTGAAGATCAGGTAGTAGCGGGTTGAAGTGCCCACGAACAGCCGGCGATCGAGCTGCTGCGGGATCATGAACATCGCGAAGATCGACCCGGCCGCGTGCGCGAGCATCGTCGTCACCCCGGCGGTCAGGCCGAAGGGGATCGCCTGCCACCAGGTCGGCGTCCAGGGTTCCACCTGCTTCTGGGTCCGTTGGGCGACGTAGTAGCGGGCCGCCTGGCTCAGCGCAAAGCCGATGCTCAGCACGCCGATGGTCACCTTCAGCCAGACGCCCGCCTCGGGGGTCTGGCGGAACCAGTCCAGCCCGAGTCGGCCGATGAACAAGCCCAGCGTCGTCCAGGGCGCCAGCAGCAGGATCGGCCGCCAGGTGCATTCCTTGGTGTAGAAGGGCAGGGTGCACAGGTCGCAGATGATCAGCATCGGCGCCCACATGGCCACCGCCAGCGTCGTGTTCTCCCGCGGCATCACCATCATCAGGATCGGCACCGACAACGCGCCCAGCCCGCCGAAGCCCCCCTTGCCGACAGCCGTCAGCAGCAGGGCGATCGTGGTCGCGGCGATGTACTGAAACGGGCCGCTGGTACAGCCTTGCGGGACAAACCACTGCTCGAACAGACTGATCACAACAAGGGTACCTCTGGTCAACAGCCAACCGTCCACTGCTGACTGCCGCTACTGCGATTTCTGCCCTGCCTGGAAGGCGGCATGGTATGCCCCGGCCATTTCGCGCACAAGCGGGTCCGGGTCCGACGTGCTCATGCCGCCCAGTACGCGGGTGAACTTCTCGCCCTGCTTGTGGGCGAACAGCCGGATCGCCAGCAGACGAGTCAGCCAGGCGTTGTCGCCAACTTGCGGAGCGGTCGCCCCGGCCAGTTCGCTGGTGAATGGGACATAATCCGCCTGGGCGAGGGCGCAGGCCGCGACCGGTGCGTCGCTGTCCTGCAGTAGCAGGGCCATCGCCTGGTTCAGGGCCTCGGCAGACGGGCCGGCGGGCTGACTCTGTGCGGCGGTCTGCTCCTGCTGACCCGCGAGCATGCAGGCGACTTGGCGGGCGAGGTTCACCTTCTCGACTTGCGAGCCATTGCGGGCCAGAGCGAGCAGATCGCCGGCCTTGGCCGGGACGCTCGCCTGGCGGTCGCCCGTGGCCGGCTCGGCGACTAGCCCGGCCGGTCCGGGCTGCCACGCGCCGGTCGCGGTGCGGACCGGGTCGAGGATCGTCGTGAAGGTGACCGTGACGTCGCGGTAGGGGTTGCGCAATGCCTGGCGCACCCGGCCGTCGTCGATCGGCCGGTAGAGCGAGACCGTCTTCTTCGGCTCGAGCACCATCTGCCTGTAGAGCGATATCAGCAACCGCTGGCCCAGGTCGCGCGCGGCCGGGTCGTAGACCATCGCCGAGATCAGCACGTTCGGCATCAGCGCGCCGTCCGGACCGCAGTAGATCGGCTGGGGGCTGATATTGGTCAGTTCGATCCGGGCGAACCATGGCTCGCCCGGTGACGGAGGCGGATCCAGCGTGACCTTCAACTGCAGGAACTCGTTCGGCTGTAGCGGCAGACGCAGGATGTTCCTGCTGAAGCCCGCCAGGAGCATCTTCGCGTTGCGGACCTGGTTGGGCTCGGGGGTGGGCAGTTCGATGCCGATCTGCTTGGCCCAGCGCTTGGCCTGGCGCCAGGCTGCGCCGTTCGGCGAGAGCCGCTGCAGTGTCTTCATCGCAGCAGCCTTGTCATTGTGGGCGAACTGTGCTTCGGCCAGGCCCAGGCTGCACCACGGATCGATCTCCGCGGCGGGGGCAAAGATGGGGATCGCCTGCTCGGGAGCCCCCGCCTTGAGTAGCGCCCAGCCGAACGTCCGGCGCACCCCGATCGGATCGGGATTGGCTTCGAAGGCGGCCCGGGTCTCGTTGAGCACGTCGTCGGTCCGCCCCAGGTACAGCAAGCTGACCCAGTTGGCCGGGGTCCGATTGCTCGCCGGGACCGGTTGCGTCGCCGGGCCCGTCGCCGCCGCCGATGTCGGGGCTGACGCCGGAGCGAGCCCCTCGAACGCCCGCGTCGCGGCCTCTTTCGCATCCTCGGGTTTGTCCATGAGCTGGTAAGCGTCCGCCAGGAGCAACCAGGCATCGGCCGGGGCATTGGGCCTGCCCGTCAGGACGCGCAGCCTGCTGATCGCCTGCTCGGTCCGCCCCGCATCGAGCCAGTGATCCGCCATGCGCAGCGACAGGGCGGTGGTATCCATGCCGAGTTTCCCGGCGATCTCCTGCGCGGCGGTGTACCAGGCTTCGGCGTCCTCGTGCAACCCGAGCGAATCGACCAGCCAGGCGACTTGCGTGATCGTACCGATATCGGACGGGTTGCGGCGGGTCGCCCACAGCGCTAGATGCAGGTCGGCGACCGGGCCGCGCTGGCCGCGAAGGTCCATCAGGAATCGCTGTGCCGCCAGGTCATACGGGAACGCGCGAACCGCCTGCTGGGCGTGCTGCAGGGCCTGCTCGGTCTGCAGGCGATTGGCGAGCAGCTCCGCGATCGTGCGGTGCAGGAAACTGACGGCCGGTCCGGGCACGTCCTTGCGGGCCAGAAACCGCTGACAGACCGTCAGTCGCTGCTCGGCGGTCTGGGCGGCGGTCACCTGCTGGGCGACGAACGCCAGCCAGGCCGGTTCATCATCGGGGGAAAGTTCGACGTATTTGGCGAGGGCTTGCCAGGCCTCGGGTTGCCTGCCCAGCCCGGCCAGCAGGTCGTACTGCTGGCGCCACGCCTCCGCCAGACGCGGGTCCAGCCGCGTCGCCGCCTGCAGCAGGCAGACCAGTTCGGTCGCATCGGCCCGGCTCGGGACTTGGGCGAGGGTCGCGGCCTGGTTCCAGGCCAGATCGAGCAGCCAATAGCCCCCCGAGGGGGCGAGCGACGGCTTGGCGGCGTAGCTCGGTACGCACAGCGCCACCGTCACGGCCGCCATCGCGGCGATCAGGGTCATGCGGACCTTAGAACGGGTCCGCGGCCTGGACAGCCTGCTGCACGTCCGGCGACGCATCCACACAGGCCATATGGCCATGAGGTTTTCTCCCGGCAATCTCTTCCGCGATCTGCAACGGCACCAGGTACGATGCCGCAGACGGGTTTTCTTGCGCCAACATGTTCAGATCATAGTGTAATGCAGCGCGGCGCAATAGGAAACGGGAGATTTCGTACATGTGCTGATACTTCGCAGCCGTCGCCAGCAGCACGTGCACCAGGCACGCCTGCCGGGCCTCCAGCAGGGCCGCCAGTTGAACCTTCTCTTCCAGGCAGGCGACCGCCGGGGCATACTTGCCCGACAGCATCTGCCAGCGCAGCAGTACCGGCAGGACCGCCAGCCGCTCGGCCACGCGGAGCCTCTGCCCATGCAGGTGCGACAGTGCCTCGCCCGCCTCGTCGGCGTCGCCCTGTTCCATGAGCGAATCGGCCAGCAGCAGGCACGCCCGCACGGACAGCCCCTTGCGCCGGGCCAGGTCGTGGCGGAGCACCTCGCCGGCCAGCGTCCCGGTGGTAACGTGGTCTTCCTGGTCGCGGGCAATCTTCGCCAGGTGCAGCAGCGCCAGCAGCTTGTTCTGCCGCAGCAGGCTGAAACTCTCCAGCGTATGGACCAGAAACGGCACGGCCTGGCTGGGGCGGTTCTGGCTGATCAGCCTCGCCGCCTGCTGCATCAACTGGCCCTGCTTGAGCGAGCGGGCCAGCAGCGTAAACCAGCTGATCCCCGCGACCACCATGACGAACAGGCCCAGGTCCATCGTCCCCAGCTGAATACCGACCGGGCTGATGATCCCGGCCAGGAGGATCGCCACTACGAAGGTCAACTGCAGCCAGACCGCGACATGCATCTGCAGGCGGGACTTCCTCAGCAAACGGCCCATACGTTTGTGTGCTACCACGGCCATTCCGATGCCCCGTACTTCAGTGCCAATGGACGTAACTCGGGATATCTCTGCACCAGGCGTTCCGGCCGGATCAACAGCGTGGCATCCGACCAGAACTTCAAGGCCTTGGCCGCTTGCCCGCAGCGGTCCAGGGCCACCGCCAGCAGGCCGTAGCCATACCCGGCCTCCACGCCCAGATGCTGGCGAAACTCGTGCCACAGCTCATTCGAGCGGGCGACCACGTCTTGGGCCCGGCCCATGTGCAGCCCCTGCAGGCAGGTCACCAGGTGTACCCGGCTGCGCCAGCACGCGGGCAGTTCCCGCTGCGACAGCCGCTTGATCGTCGTGTTCGCGTCGGTCAGCTGCTCGCAGCGCAGCTTCGCCTCCGCCAGTCCGACCTCCGCCCGCCAGAGCCAGTCCGGCCCCAGCCGGTGGCTGTGCTTCAGGGCCGCCTCGAAGGCCTTTTCGGCGTCGAGCGATTGCCCGGCCGACAGGCAGATGTGCCCCAGCTCGACCAGCCCGATCACGCGGACCGGTTCGGGACAATTGCGACTGGACAGGCACCGCTCGAGGTTCTCCGATGTCGCCGGCACGTCCATCAGCCGGCACCACTGGTGCGCCTGCTCGATGTTGTGAAAGGCCCGGCGCTTCTGCCAGCTGCTGTAGGCCAGCGCCACGCCGAAGATGCTCGCCATCGCCGACAGGATCAGCGTCCAGCCCCAGCCGGGGATCGATACCCCCAGGCTCGCCAGCGCAACAAATACCAGCAGCAGGCCCGCACCGATCTGGAGGACCAGCGTGGAGGGGGGGCGGCGGTCGCTGGCAACGGCACGCTGGACCAACGCACGGAGCACGTGCCCGTGTGAATGCACTTCTTGGGTACTTCTCATCCGGAAGGTTCTACAGTCTCCCTATCGCAATGGCAAGATAAATATCGCAGGTCGTTCTAGGGCCGACACATTGCGACGACACGGGCCGAACCCAATAATAACCACCTCAATGAATTCAGGCAGTATAGGTACGGCGATAACGAGACTCGAGAATTGTCCGGAGGATTACGCATCATGGTTCGATTGGCTGTCACCGGTGCCGCGGGACGCATGGGCACGCGAATTATCGAGCTCGCCGGCGAGAACCCGCAGTTGCAGGTCGTTGCCGCCCTGGAGGCTGCGAGCCACCCGAAGATCGGCCAGTCCATCGTGCCCGGCGTGAAACTCGTCGAGAAGATCGAGGCCGACTTCGACGTGATGATCGACTTCTCTCACCCCGACGCCACGCTCGGCTGGCTGGACCTCGTTCAGAAGGCCGGCAAGCGCATCGTTGTGGGCACCACAGGCCACAATGCCCAGCAACTCGAACAGATCGCCCAGGCCGCCAACCGGATCGCCGTGGTCAAGGCCGCCAACATGAGCGTCGGTGTCAACCTCCTGCTGCGCGTCGTCGGCGAGGTCGCCAAAGTCCTCGGACCCGACTACGACATCGAGATTGTCGAAGGCCATCACCGTTTCAAGAAGGACGCCCCCAGCGGCACCGCCCTGGCCCTGGCCGACGCCGTCTGCAAGGCCCTCGGCAAGGACCCGGCCGACACCCTGGTGCATGGTCGCGAAGGTCGCGAGGCCCTTCGACAGCCTGGTACCATCGGCATGCATGCCATGCGCCTGGGCGATACGGTCGGCGAGCACGAGGTCTTCTACGGCACGCTCGGCGAGACGATCAGCATCAAGCACTCCGCCCACACACGCGATACCTTTGTCAAGGGCGCCCTCCGCGCCGCAGCCTGGCTGGCGACCAAGCCCGCCGGTTTGTACAGCATGCAGGATGTGCTCTTCGGGAAGTAGGGGGCCATCTGCCGCATTTTGTCCTGGCTAAACTGTGGCATCGGGCTTCTGTCTCCGCAGATCCAAATGCTCCGCCGCTTGCATTTCCATATAGGGTGGCTGTTCTTACCGCTCTCGCACCATTGTCTCCGCCCGCACCCCCAATCGCGCAAAGTGCGGCTGGCACTGCTCCGCGAACCGCCTCCCATCCGGCAGATACCCCGCCGTAGGCTTCAGGTCCGCTACCCGCGCCCGCCACCAGTCGTTCATCCTCGCCATGCAGATCTCCCGCGTGTACTTCGCGACGATGCTCCCCCACGCCGTCGCGCAGCACTGCACATCCGCGTCCATCATGAACGTCAGGTCAACCACCTGGTTCGGCAATTGCATCCGGTACCGTCCGCGCTCGTTCGACTGCTCCAGCACCGCCATCTCACCAGGCTCGAACGATCGCTGCAGGGTCGGGCGGTAGTCCGTCCGCCCACCTTGCCGATCGAGCACCGCAAACACCGGCTCTCCCGGCGCCCGCGCTGCCGCCAGTTGCAGCAGCCGGTTCAGCACCCACGTCGTCGCCATCCACAACACCGTCGCCTTGTTGTCCGTCCGGCCGACCAGTTCGTTGTAGCGGACAGGTGGCAGGATCGTCGCCGCCACCGCCTCCATCGAGCAGCCCGCCTGCTGCATCGCCGTCCGCAGGGCACTGGTCTGAAGGGCCAGCCCCTCAGGCTTGCACGCGTGGGGCAGGGGGGTATCCCCCTCCGCATCCCACGGACAGCACCCCAGGTACCCCGTCACCTGCGGGTCCAGCCCGCTCAGCAGCTCCCGCCACCCGCCCGTAGGCAGCCCCGCCAGCCGCGCCGCCACCAGCCCCCCGACCTCCAGCAACCCAAACCCGTCAGGCCGCCCCGACAGCATCTTCGAGTCGCATACCACCAGCCGGGACTCCTTCTTGCGGGGCTTGTTCGTCACAACACTGCCCAGTTCCCGCCAAAGGTAGTCCATCTTCGGCTCGCACGCGCAGCGCAGCATCACCCCCCCGATCACCAGCGGTCCCAGCAGCGGCCCGTACCCCGCCTCGTCTATGCCAATAAAGAACATACCGCCATTCCCGCCGCTTATATTTCCGCGATCAGTCGTCACGATTCCTGTAGATACGATACCTGCCGTTCGCCATGCCGTCCTGTCCCGCACGGAACGTCTTGCAGGTTCGGACTTGAACTCTCCGGCCCTATCTCGATAGGATGCACGCTCGATGGACGGAAATCCAGCTCAATAGCGGGAGTTGGCGATGGACCGGTTGTTGTCGCGAGCAGTCCTCAAAGACGGAACAGCAGTCGAAGTCCGCCTGGTGATGCCGCCGGAGGCACCCCTGGCTGATCAGATGCACTGCTTCCTCACGCACAAAGGGATGCCTTGGCAGATCCACTGGCGCAAGGCCTTCGCAGGCGAGTGCGATGACCTCGAAACTCGCTTCTACCTGCTGGTCGTCGACAACGAGCCGATCAGCAACATCATGACCGTCGAAACCGCCGGTATCGGCATCCTGGGCCACGTATTCACCAAATCACGCTGGCGGGAAAAAGGCGCCGCCTCGATCCTGATGCGAGCCGTCTGCGAGGATTTCGTCTGCCGCGATGGGCTCGTGCTATACCTCTACACCGAGTACCAGTCCATGCCCTGGCGGCTCTACGCGAAGTTCGGCTTCGACGGCTTCGTCCCAGGCGTCGGCCTGATGCGCTGGGTCCGTCACCCCGACAGGCTGCATGCGATGTTCGGTGGCGAACAGCTCACTACCCGCCCGGCCCGCTGGAGCGACAGGCCCTTGCTGGAGTGCCTGTTCCTTCAGCCCGCCAACGACTACGTCAAGAACATCGGCCTCAAGCGCTTCGGTGTATGCGACATGGAGGGCGCCTTCCTGAGCCTCCAGGAGCGGATGCAGAAAAACCCCTGCCTCCGCGCTGTCGTGGTGACCAATCCGGCCGGCATGACCCTCGGCCTTGCCACCGCCATGCCCCTGGACGCCTCCTTTACAGACTACGTGCTGGTCGATCTCTTCGCCCACCGCGCCGCCGGGCCCGCCCTGGACCTGCTGATCCAGGCCCTGGACCTCCCGGCCGACAAGCCCCTGCTGTCGATGGTCGATGACGCCTCGGAATCGCGCCGCAAGGCCCTCGAGGCCGCCGGCTTTTCCTTCGCAGGCCAACTGCCCGGCGCCCTCAAGGCCGATGCGGATAACGAAAACCTCTTGCTGATGATGAGAACCCCCGCGGCCAGCGGCTGACGGACCCCGGCCCCCGCGGCAAACAAACGGAGACAAAAGCATGTTCAAGAATCTGGCCCCCGCCCCCAGGATCGACAGCGAGGCCCTTCTGGCCTGCCTGCAGCGAAAGGGCACGCCCAAACGCGTCCACGTGATGGAACTCTTCCTCGACCAGGACGTCAAGCCGCCCCTCGTCGAACGCTTCGGCCTCGACGACGGCCTCTGCAAGAATGACCCCTTCTACTACTGGAAACGCGAGATCCGCCTGCAGCGCTTCCTCGGCTACGACTATGTCTACGGCGTCGCCGGCGTCGGCTTCCCCCGCACTACCGACATGAAGGTAGCCGACACCTCCGACACCGAGGCCAACCGTGGCCAGCGCACCTGGGTCAGCGAGGGCACCGGCCCCATCGCTACCTGGGCCGACTTCGAGAAGTACCCCTGGCCCGACCCGGCCCAAATGGACCTTTCCAAGGCCGAATGGCTCGAGAAGAACCTCCCCGACGACATGTGCATGACCGCCTCCTGCCACTCCGTCTTCGAGCAGCTCTCCTGGTTGATCGGCCTGGAACACCTCGCCCTCGTGCTCTACGATGACTTCAAACTCGCCGAGGCCGTCGCCAACAAGGCAGGCGAGATCTACCTTGCCTGCGCCAGGATCTACATGCAGTTCAACAAGATCCGGTTCGTCTTCGGCGGCGACGATATGGGCCATCGCACCGGCACGCTCGTCTCGCCCGACCACCTCCGCAAACTCGTCCTGCCCTGGCACAAGAAGATCGCCAAGGTCGTCCACGACGCCGGCCGGCTCTACCTGCTCCACTCCTGCGGCCAGCTCGAGCAGATCATGCCCGACCTCTGCGACGAGGTGCACATCGATGCCCGCCACTCCTACGAGGACACCATCGAACGCGTCGAATCCGTCAAGGCCAAATGGGGCCACAAGATCGCCGTCATAGGCGGCGTTGATGTCGATTTCCTCTGCCGCTCTGACGAAAAGGCCGTCCGCAACCGCGTCCGCCAGACCCTCGACGCCTGCATGCCAGGCGGCGGCTACTGCCTCGGCACCGGCAACAGCATGTGCAACTACATCCCGATCGACAACTACCTCGTCATGCTCGACGAAGGCCGTCGCTACACCGCCTGACGCACGCTGGCATCGAAAGTCCGGCCCGATTTCGCGCCGTTTCTGTCAGATGATCCCCGGGGCTGCCTGGCCAACTAGGCAGCCCCGCTATCTACAAACGCAGATCCCGAGTCCAACACAAGGTGCCCTTGTTAGGAGTTCCCGCTTGCATCCGGGCCTTTGTTCGTAGCCGTTGTTGTTGTCATCCCCTCCCAGTCCATGCCCCCCAGCCTCCCCCATTTAGCCGGCTCGCTTGCGAGCCGCGTGTTGTTTCCGTTGCCGTTTCCGTTGCCGTGGCTGTTATCCGTGTTCATCCGCGTTTATCCGTGGCTGTCGTTGCCGTGGCCGTTCTTGTGCCCTTTGTGCCCTCTGCGGCTATCTTGCCGTTGCTGTTGTCTGTAGCACAGCCGCCCTCGGCTGTGCTGTTCTGGCTGTGGCCATGGTTGTTCAACGCTCAACACGAACGAATAAGCCCCCACCCACCCATTGCCGCCACGTCCTCGCCGATATATGTTGTCTCTCCAAAAGAGGACTGTTTCATCCATGCACTCGCAGACCCATACATCCGCAAGCCAGACCCAGCCAGACACCCTCGCCTTGCCGCCAGGACTCAAGGTCCTCGTCCTGGCATGCACCCTCGCCATCGCCGCTCTGGCTCTGGCGACCAACCTCACCTTCTACCACGACGATGCCTACATCCCCCTGCGCTACGCCCGCAACCTCCTGGCTGGCTTCGGCCCCGTCTGGAACCCAGGCGAGCGCGTCCAGGGCTATACCAGTCCCCTCGAACTGGGCCTGCTCGGGCTGCTGGGTAGCGCCGGGCTCGACCTGCGACTCGCCTCCAGGCTGATCGGTCTGGCATCCCTGGTGATGCTGGTGGCAGGGGTCGTCTGGCTCCAGCGGAAACTCGCCCGGGCTGACCCCGCCGACCCGTTCTGGGCGATCCCCATCGTGCTCGTCGCCACCTCCTGCCCGCTGATCGTTTGGGCGCTCAGCGGCTTGGAAACGTTGCTGTTCGCTCTGCTGGTCGCAGTCGGCTGCCTCCTGTTCCGCCTGGCGATCGAGCAGGCCGGCACAGCCAGGCGCTGGCTCGTAGGCAGCGGTCTCTTCCTCGGGCTCTCCGTCTTGGCCAGGCCAGAAGGTGGCCTCTTCCTCGCCGTCTGCCT
This sequence comes from Planctomycetota bacterium, assembly GCA_025357795.1. Taxonomy (GTDB): domain Bacteria; phylum Planctomycetota; class Phycisphaerae; order UBA1845; family JANYLN01; genus JANYLN01. The sequence goes on along the minus strand of JANYLN010000211.1, from coordinate 2,942 downwards.
CGCCTGGCTGGTCCTGCCCCGCAGGCCAGGCTGGATCAAGAATGTCGCCATCTTCGCCTTCACCTGCCTGGCGGTGCTGGCGCCCTGCCTGCTCTGGCAGTACCTCTACTACGGCAGCATCGTCCCCAACACCTTCTACGCTAAGGTCGGTGTCCCCTGGTCCTACCGGATTCATAACGGCCTGGTCTACGTCGCCAGCTCCTTGCTGCTCCCGCCCTACATCCCCCTGGCTCTCGCGGTCCTGCTCGCCCTCAAACGCTCGAGGATCTGGACCTCCCGCCTGGGATATGTCCTTTCGATTGTCCTGGCCTACGTCACCTATATCGTGACCGTCGGGGGAGACCACATGGCCGCCTGCCGCTTCCTCGTACCAGCTATCGTCCCCCTGATCTATGCGGTGTACCTGGCGCTCCGCGCAGCCCTGCCCCAGCCAGCCCCCCGCGTCGTGGTCGCCGTCTACGTCGCTACGCTCGCCTTGGCGGCACTGCAGGTCCACAGCAACGTCCTCAACCCACAGGTCGATAGGGCCTCGGACGTCGGGACCGCCGTAGGCCGCTACATAGCCAGGACCTGGCCCGCCGGCTCGCTCGTCGCCGTCAACACCGCCGGCTCGACCCCGTACCACGCACCGGACCTGCGCTTCATCGACATGCTCGGCCTCAACGACGCCCACATCGCCCGCCGGCGCATCGACCGGATCGTCCTGCCACAACAGGGCTGGCCAGGCCACATGAAGGGCGATGGCGCCTACGTCCTTTCTCGCGAGCCGGATTACATCATCCTCGGTGCTGCCGAAGGCGCCGCCGCCTGGGACCCCCTATTCCTGTCCGACCTGGAAATCGCCAGGGACCCCCGCTTCACCGCCAACTACCGAGGCAGGCAGGTCTACCTCGACGCCCAAGGCCGCTCCGTAAACGCCCAGGGCCAGGTCCTTGTCTTCACCTACCACGAGAGAATCCGTTACTAAAGAGCCGCCCAGCGAGCGCCAAGTGGCGCCGGAAGTGGCGCTTTCGCCCCTGGCAGCTTCACCCAGCCTAAACCCCGCATCCCGCCCAGCTTCACGCTGCGCTCGCTTGGCCCAGACCTGTTTGGTGGCGCCGTTGGTGGCACCCGCCCAGTATCCGAATTGCCCGGCCGCCCTTGGGGCAGGGCAGGGATTGGCCGCAAGGGCCACATTCCATCCGTTCTTAGCCCCTTGTAGGGCAAGGGCATACAATTTGCAGGCTCCCCGGAATTTTTCCGCAGGCTCGCTTGACACAATAGGCAGGTCGCTCTATAAATACCGCACGCTTGAAGTGTTTCACCTGTTTACTGGTGAGCACGGCGGGGCTTTTATCGTGACGGTCAGTTGTGACCCGCGAGCAGCAAAGCCAGCCTAAGCCCTTGATAGAACAAGAAATAGAAAAGTTCTTCGAGTGGCCTTGACAAAGCCTAATAAGCAACTAGGATGTCCGTCCTACCCTCGAACGGGAAAGACAAGCCTCCTAGGGTAATCGATCTTTGAGATTAACGGATATAAGCGTTTGCCGTGCAACAGCCAGCACGGCCGGGCCTTCATAATCCCTGTCTATGACAGAAGGACAAAGAGGGTCTGGCAATAGGCCGAAAGGCCTGTAAGTCCTGAACAAAAAAGAAGTTAAAAAACAGTTCAGGGTCGCTTGACTGGGTGCCTGGAAACGCTAGGATGTCCGATGCCACGCAAGTGTAGGTGAAAGCCAACGCAACGCGAGGCGAAGTAAACGATCTTTGACAAGTTAACAGTTTGCCGAGTCGATAGAATGTGCCTCCGACAACTCACTGCGAAGGGGTTGTTGGGGGAGATCCTAGATTCAAAATATTCCCTCCTATGGACGCAAGTCAGCCTAGGTTTGTACGCTAGGCTCTACGCAAGTGGCATGGGTGGGGGATCTCATACATTCTTCGACGCAGCGTAATAGATGTATGAGCCTATAACTAAGTCAAATTCTCCTGCCATCTTAGCTGGTGGTGGGGAGTTTAACAGGATTAAACTGCAGGGTTTGATCCTGGCTCAGAGTGAACGCTGGCGGCGTGGCTAAGGCATGCAAGTCGAACGGACATGGGTGAGGGTAACTGATCCCATGTTAGTGGCGAACGGGAGCGTAATACATAGGTAACGTACCCTGGGCATGGGGATAGCGGCGGGTGGAAACACCCTTTGCGAAAGTGCTGTTAATACCCAATGATGTCAGAGAGTCGAATGACTTTCTGACCAAAGGTGGCGCAAGCTACCAGCCTGGGAGCGGCTTATGTCCTATCAGGTAGTTGGTGAGGTAACGGCTCACCAAGCCTTCGACGGGTAGCGGGGCTGAGAGGTTGACCCGCCTCATCGGAACTGAGATACTGTCCGGACACCTACGGGTGGCTGCAGCAACGAATATTTGGCAATGGGCGAAAGCCTGACCAAGCGACGCCGCGTGTGGGATGAAGCCCTTCGGGGTGTAAACCACTGTCAGGGTTAGGGAAGCGACTAGGGTAAATAATCCTGGAAGTTGACCCATCCCAAAGGAAGCCACGGCTAACTCCGTGCCAGCAGCCGCGGTAAGACGGAGGGTGCAAGCGTTGTTCGGATTGACTGGGCGTAAAGGGCGTGTAGGCGGTTGCCCAAGTCCGATGTGAAAGCCCGAGGCCTACCCTCGGAAGTGCATCGGAAACTAGGCAGCTGGAGCGCGATAGAGGAGGGTAGAATTCCTGGTGTAGCGGTGAAATGCGTAGATATCAGGAGGAATACCGGCGGCGAAGGCGGCCCTCTGGATCGTTGCTGACGCTGAGACGCGAAAGCGTGGGGAGCAAACAGGATTAGATACCCTGGTAGTCCACGCTGTAAACGATGGGTACTAGGTGTTCGGGGTATTGACCCCCTGAGTGCCGCAGTTAACGCATTAAGTACCCCGCCTGGGGACTACGGCCGCAAGGTTAAAACT
>JANYLN010000204.1 GCA_025357795.1 Planctomycetota bacterium | reverse complement strand
CTTCTGGTGCCGCTACGTCTGCCCGACCGGCGCCGTCTTCTCCCTGGTCAGCCCGCTGCGCCTCACGCAGCGCAATGTCGAAGCCTCCTGCATCAAGTGCGGCCAGTGCCGGCGCATCTGCCCCTTCGCCGCCGTCGCCGCCGACTTCACCACCCGCGCCGCCGACTGCACCTTCTGCCAGGCCTGTGGCGGCGTCTGCCCCAGCCGCGCCATCCAATTCACCCCGCGATGGAACCGCCTCGACCTCCTGCCCGCTGCCGCGACGCCCACCAGCGACGTAGCCTTCTCTCGCCGCGGCTTCCTCGTCGCCGCCGTCGCCTCCGGCACCATCGCCGTCGGCACCCGAAGGATCCTCGGCGAGAACCTGACCTCCCAGTCAGCCGTCCTGCCGGTCCGTCCGCCCTGCAGCGTGCCCGAGTCGCAGTTCCTCCAGATGTGCATCCGCTGCCAGGCCTGTACCAAGGCCTGCCCCAGCGAACTCCTCCAGCCGCTCCGCTTCCAGCAGGGCCTCGAAGGCCTCTGGACCCCCTACGCCAACACCGACTGGGCAGGCTGCGACCCCCACTGCCATCGCTGCGGCGAAGCCTGCCCCACCAAGGCCATCCGCGCCGTCCCTCTCGAAGAAAAGCAGGCCGCCCGCATGGGCCTCTCCGTTGTGGATACCCGGACGTGCCTTCCCCATGCAGGCCGCGAGAATTGCCATCTCTGCCACCAGGCCTGCAAACTGGCAGGCCACGACGCGATCGAACTGGTCCGCGTCCGCCCCGAACTCGACGACGACGGCCTGCCGCTGCCCGGCACAGGCTACCTCGCCCCCTCCGTACAGCCCGACAAGTGCGTGGGCTGCGGCCTCTGCCAGAGCCGCTGCTACAATGTCAACGTCCGCCGGAAAAGCCTGCTCACCCGCGCCGCCATCCATGTGGAAACCGGCCAAGGCAAGGAAGACCGCCTCTCCAGCGGCTCCTACCTGGCCCTCCGCCAGCAGGAACGCCGCGGCAAACCCACCTCTGCCGCCCCAATCACCTTCCAACTCCCCGGCCAGCCCAACGCCCCCGCCACAGCCCCCGCTACCCAACCCGCCAGCAACGACCTGCCGGACTTCATGCAGTAATCCTTCGCTACTGTCCCCCATACCTCGCCCGCAACTGCCCGCACGCCGCATCGACATCATCCCCCCGGCTGTCCCGCCCATGCGCAACGACCCCCCGCGCATGCAGGATCTGCAAAAACCGCGCGATCCGCTCAGGCGGGGCAGGGCGGTACACCGTCCCGCTCAGCCCCGCGCCGATCCGGTTGTACGGGATCAGATTGACGTGTGCCCGGAACCCCTCCATCAGGTCCGCCAACCGGTTCGCGTGCTCGTCCGAATCGTTCACCCCATCCAGCAGGCAATACGCGATATTCGGAAACAGCCTCGCCTCCGCCAGGAACCGCTTCGCCGCCGCGAGGATCTCCGCCACCGGGTACCGCTGTGCCGTCGGGATGATCTTCGCCCGCGTCCGGTCGTCCGGCGCATGCAGCGAAACCGTCAGGTTGACGTTGAGATTCGCGTCGATGAACCGATGGATCCCCGGCACCACGCCAACCGTCGAGACATTGGTATTCCGCCAACCCACCGCCCCCAGCAGCGGGTCCGCGATCCGCCGGATCCCCCCGATCACATTCTCCAGGTTGAGCATCGGCTCGCCCATGCCCATGAACACGATCGTCTGCAGTTGCCGTCCCTGCGCGACCGCGAGTTCCTTGAGGTGCAGAAACTGCTCCGCGATCTCTCCCGCCGAAAGGTTCCGCACCAGCCCGCCCTGCGTCGTCGCGCAAAAATCGCACCCCATCGCGCAGCCGATCTGGCTGGAGACGCACCCCGCCGCCCGATCCGCGCGGTACCCCGGCATCAGCACCGACTCGACCTCGCCACCCCCGTCAAACTCGATGAGCAGCTTGGTTGTCCCGTCGCCAGCCTCCCTCCGCGCCGCCACCCGCGACTGCCGGTACCCGACCTGCCCCTCCAGCTGTTTCCGCAGCGCCTGCGGGATCAGGAGCCGTTCGAAGTCGATAGCCTGCCCCGCATAGCGGTAGAAATGCCCCAGCAACCGGCCCGCATGCGACGGCTTGTACCCCCATTCCGCCAGCAGGCTGGCCAGCGAACCAATGTCATAGTCAGTCAGGACCTTCATAGCCCCTATGTTGTACTCACGAGATCGTAAAAGGGCCAGTCGAACCCATGGCCCTTGCCGTCTCGCCCGTCTACAATCCAATGTGCCACAAAGGGGATTGCCAATGATTCGACAGATCACGCTGGCCGCTGGACTCACCCTCGCCTTCATGACTCTGGGCTGCGACGAATACCAGCCACCCAAGGTCACCTTCCGCGACGTCGACTTGGT
>JANYLN010000107.1 GCA_025357795.1 Planctomycetota bacterium | reverse complement strand
GTGCAGTACCCCAACGTGGATCTGGCGACAGAGATGGTCAATGGCATGGAGGCCGCCCGGGCGTACGAGGCGAATATGGCCGCCTTCGAGACGTCCAAGGCCATGATCGCGCAATCAATGCGAATCCTGGCCTGATAGTTTTCTGGAGGGACTGGACCGAAGTACGGCGGTCCAAGTAAGATGGGCGGATCAGATATGACCGACGCGCTGAACCAAGTTAATGCATCCCGACTCCTGCAGCCGACGCAGTTGGCTTCAGCCGGCTTGTCCGGCGCATCTGCAGCCGGCGGCAAGGAGTTCAAGCAGCTCTTGATGGAGAGCCTGCAGCAGGTCAACCAGCTTCAGCAGGAGGCTGATGCCAAGGTTGAGAACCTGGTGACAGGTAAGAGCGACAACGTTGTGGAGGTCTTCAGCGCGGTCCGCAAGGCCGACGTGGCGTTCAGTCTGCTGATGGAGATTCGCAACAAGATGCTGGATGCCTACCAGGAAATCCAGCAGATGCGCATCTAGCGATCAGCAACCGAGAGCCAGGCTTCTGTTGGTGCTGCGCGACGGTCCTATCGAGGTAGGCAAGGCCGGCCTATAGCATCTTGGTCGGCACGATCCGTCCGAACATGGAGGTACGGGCGATGGGATTCCTCCGACAGACCCTGCTGCAGGTGCAGGAACATCTCAAGGGACTGACTGCGTCCCAGCGGGTGGCGATCGCCTTGTGCGTCGGCCTGATCGTCGTGTCACTGGCGTGGCTGACGCACTGGTCCGTCGCGCCCGACATGGTCGCCCTGCTGGACCAGTCCTTCAAACCGCAGGAACTCGCCAGCGCCCAGGGCGAACTCGATCGTCTCCACGTGGAATATATCATCAAGGCGGATCGCATCCTCGTCCCGGCGGACAAACGTGACTGGCTGCTGGCGAAGTTGCAGGAATCGGCCGCATTGCCTTCGGACATGAGCATCGGCTTTGCCAAGCTGATGGAAGAGCAATCGATCTGGGTCAGTTACGAGGACGCCGCCTGGCAGCGCCAGATCGCCCTGGGCAACGAACTGGCCCGCGTGCTCAAGCGTTTCACCGGCGTGCGCAACGCTCAGGTCTTCATCGATCGACCGGTGAAAAAGGGCTTCGGCGAGAGCCGCGGCGAGCCCAAGGCCAGCGTGTACCTCGAGACCAAGACGGGTGCCCGGATCGATCGCGCCTTCGTTGACGCCGTGGCCAGCTTCGTCAGTGGTTCCGTCATCGGCCTGCGGCCCGAGAACGTCAACATCGTCGACGCTACGACCGGCCAGCGCTATGAGGTGCCCAACAAGGACAACGCCTTCTCGGCGGACTTCCTCGACGACCGCAGCAAGAAGGAGGAGCACTTCGCCGGTAAGATCCGCGAGCAACTGTCGTACATCCGTGGCGTGCTGGTGGGCGTGTTCGCCGAACTCGAGACCGAGACCCGCCGGACCGAGGCCCGCAAGCTGGGCAGTCCGCTGCAACTGGAAGAAGAGACCACGACCAATACCGAGCGGTCCGCCAGTGCCGACGGCGAGCCCGGCGTAATGCCCAACGTGGCAGCCCGCGTGCCCGGCGGCAACACCGGCACCACCCGCGAGCAGACGACCGAGAAGTCCAAGTTCGCCAAGGGCGATGAAACGATCACCACCAGCGAGAACATGCGAGGGGCGATCAAGAAGCTGACAGCCTCGATCAACGTTCCGCGGTCGTTCTTTGTGCGTGTGTACAAGCAGCGCAGCGGGACCGACAAGAACCCGACGGACGCCGAACTCGAGCCGATCCTCGGGGAGCAGTTGCCGTTGATCAAGGCACAGGTCCGGCCGCTGATCGACGCCAGCGCTGACGAGCAGGTTCAGGTCAGCTGGTTCTATGACGCTCCCGCGGCTCCCGAGATGGCGCTGGCGTCCAGCGCTGACTTCAGCGAGACCTTGGTGACCTACGGCCGGCCTGCGGCCCTGGCCGGCTTGGCGGTGCTCAGCCTGATAATGATGCTCTGGCTGGTTCGCCGGGCGCAGCCCCCGGCTCCCATCGCGATCGGATCCGCTGGTGCCGCGGGGGGTGGTGCTGCCGGTGGCTACGGCGGGGCGGGCGGCGGAGGGATCTCTGGGCGCCGCAGCCCGGAGGAGCTGCTGACCATCGAGGGCGGCCCCGTGGGTAAGGCCCAGCCGACCCAGCCGATCCTCGAAGGCCGTGAGGTCGATGAGCATACGCTCAAGAACCAGCAAATCATCGAACAGGTTAACAACCTGGTCAAGGATGATCCGGACGCGGTTGCCTCGATGCTCCGCAAGTGGATCGAGGAACCGCACTAGTCAGAAGGATTCGGTACCGTGGCCAAACGCAGTGTCGTGCAAAGCGCAGTCAACGAGGAGATGAACGGCCTTCGCAAGGCCGCCATTCTCCTTCTGGCGATTGACCGTGAGTCAGCCGCCGAACTGCTCAAGCGCTTGGACCGCGGGCAGGTCGAGGACGTCACCCGGGAGATCGCCGCCCTGTCCGACATCGAGACTCGGACCCGCGACAAGGTCGTCGAGGAGTTCTACAACCTGGCGCTGGCCCGCGCCTATGTGGAAGAGGGTGGCCTGGGTTACGCCAAGAGCTTGCTGGAGAAGTCTCTGCCCAAGGACGAGGCCGAACGCGTCATCGAGCAGATCGAACACCAGGTCAGCAAGCAGCCGTTCAGCTTCCTGCAGAAGGCCGAAACCGAGAACCTCCTGACGTTCATCCAGGATGAGCACCCGCAGACGATCGCTCTGATTCTGGGGCACCTGCCGCCCCACAAGGCCAGCGAAATCCTCGTCGGCTTGCCCGCGGCCAAGCAGATCGAGGTCGTCATCCGCATCGCAAACATGGAGCAGACCAACCCCGAGGTGATCAAGGAGGTCGAGAAGGGCCTGGAGAGCCGCCTCTCCGGCATCGTCTCGCAGAAGTTCCAGAAGGTCGGCGGTGTGGACAGCGTGGCCGAGATGCTCAACCTCGCCGACCGCGCGACGGAAAAGGCCATCATGGAGGCCCTGGAGTCCGAGGACCCCGACTTGGTCGAGCAAATCCGTCGGCTGATGTTCGTCTTCGAGGATATCACCAAGTTTGCCGACAAGGACATTCAGGCGATCCTCAAGAACGTCGAGAGCGCGCAATGGGCCTTGGCCCTGAAGGGCGCCAGCGACGAACTCAAACACAAAATCCTCAACAACATGTCCAAACGCGCGTCGACCTTGCTCATCGAAGAGATGGAGTATCTCGGCCCGGTCCGCGCTTCCAACGTCGAGCAAGTCCAGCAGCAGATCGTCGACATCATCCGACGCCTCGAAGACATGGGCGAACTCACCGTCCACGCCGGCGACGAAGAGGAACGCTTCGTCCAATAGCCCGACGGTCCGTACGCGGCATGTTGCTTCGGCCGCCCGACGCTCCGCCCTCGCACGGCCGCCGGCGTCGGCATGGTTTGGGACGGCGCGCGTAACCGGCCGTACGCCTGGGTGCCACGGCGCGACACAGTCTCGCCCCCTCTTTCGGGGGAAAATGGTCAGGGCCACGTAGGTCGGAAAATCTGAAAGATGGCGACCAAGTCCGAGAAGAGCCTGGAAAACACCGCGTTTGCCGGGCTCTTGCACTCGCGTGGTCGTCGGTCCAGAATGGCATGCGGCACTACCCCCCACGGTTGACCTGGAGCGTGACCATGCTGCCCATCGAATCCCGACGTTGTTTTGTAAGCCGCTCGGTTGCGGCCATGGCGGCCGCCCTGGCGAGCAGGTCGCTGGACGTCGAGGCGCCCGCATCGGA
>JANYLN010000099.1 GCA_025357795.1 Planctomycetota bacterium | reverse complement strand
GGCCTGCTGTTGGGCGTGCAGATCGGAGTGTTGGGCATCGAGAGCGCGCTGGCCTGCGTGTTTCTGGTCGTCGAGGGCGAGGCGTTCCGACTGGAAGGATTGGACGGCGGCATCGACTTCGCGATGGCGGGCATCCAGTTCGGCTTTGAGCTGCTCGAGGCTGACACGCTGCTGTTTGAGCTGACGCTGGTCAACGGCGAGTTGCACCTGCTCCTGCTTGAGGCGGCCCAGGACCCGCTGGAATTCGGGGTCGGTACCGGCAGGGACCGCCACCTGTTGTTCGGACGGAAACGACTCAGCCACGCTCAACTACCCTCGTCTTGGCACACTGCGGGCCGGGACATTCCCCCTGCCGCCGGCATTGGCGCCATAATGGTACCGAATAACGGGGGCGGGAACAACGGCAGAACCGGCGGGGGCGGGGGCGCCGCTGGGCGGCAGAGGAGCGGCTTTTGGATCCACCTGGCGTTTACAGGCACCTCGCCGGGACGGTAGAATACCAGATGGCTCGCCTATTCTGGTGGGCGGCTCACGGAAATCCGGACCCGGAACTCTTGGTCGATCGACAGGCAGCACTTTTCGGGATGACACACGACGCAAAGACAGTTGAGCAACTCGAGCAGGAACTCGCCCTGGCGAAGGCGCGTATCTGCGAACTGGAGACCCTTCAGGGGGCCGGGCGGCTGGAAGAAGGCTGGAGTGGTCCGTCATCGACTGACCGCGCCAGCGCCACGCGAGAACTGCTGCAACTGTTCGCCACGGCCACCACGCGCTGCAAGTACCTGGACAGCGTGCGAGATCTGCTGTGCCGCTGGAGCGGGTCGCAATGTGTGGGCATCCGTCTTGTGAACCGCAAGCAAGAGATCCCGTACGAGAGCTACTGCGGCTTCGACCATGAGTTCTGGGAGCACGAGAACTGGCTGAGCCTGGAGCGAGACCAGTGCGTCTGCATCCGGGTGATCAAGGGGACGCCCGATCCGCAGGATCTGCCGTATGCCACGCCCGGGGGCTCGTTCGTCTGCAATAACGCCGATCAGCTGAGCCAGCAACTGACGGCCGGGGCTATCAAGCAATTCCGCGGCCAGTGCATGAAGGTCGGCTTCAAGAGCATCAGCGTCCTGCCGCTGCGCTATCGCCAGGAGGTGATCGGCGCCATTCACATAGCTGACCGCCGATTCGAGCAGTTCCCCGCGACGACCATCGAGTTCATCGAGGCCATGGGGCCTCTGATCGGCGAGGCGGTCCATCGCTTCGACATGGAGGACTCCCTGCGTCAGTCGAACGAACTGCTCGAGCGGACCTTCGAGAGCATCGACCTGCACCTGGCGCACATGGACCGGGATTTCAACTTCATCCGCGTCAACCGCGGCTACGCCGAGGTCGACGGCCAGAAGCCCGACTACTATGTGGGCAAGAACCACTTCGCACTGTTCCCGAATCCCGAAAACGAGCGGCTCTTCCACAAGGTCGTTGAGACGGGGGAAGCCTATTCGGTCCTGGCCAAGCCGTTCAAGTATGCGTACAACCCCGAGCGCAGCGTGACGTACTGGGATTGGAGCCTGCAGCCGGTCAAGCGACCGGACGGCTGGGTCGAGGGCGTGGTCCTGTGCCTGGTGAACGTGACGGATCGCGAGCGGACTCGCGCTGCGCTGCGCGACCGAGAGGTCCTGTATCGGGCGGTCTTCGACCAGACGTTCCAGTACATGGCGGTACTCGCTGTCGATGGGCGGATCCTCGAGATGAACCGCGCCTGCGCCGAGCTATTTGGGGTCGAGCAGCCCGACCGCGCCCCGCTGTTCTGGGAACTGCCCGGGTGGGGGGGCCGGCGGAAGGCGCGGGGCCGGCTGAAGCATGCGATTGCCGAGGCCGCGGGGGGGCATGTCGCGCAATACGAAGCGCAGGCGACCGCGGGTGACGGCCGCCAGGTGATGATCGATCTGACGGTCAAGCCGGTTCGGGACGACTCGGGGGCGGTCGCGTACCTGATCGCCGAGGGGCGCGACATCACGCTGCGCAAGCAGTTGGAGGGCCAGTTGCTGGAGGTCAGCGCCCGCGAGCAGCGGCGGATCGGACAGGACTTGCACGATGTGCTGGGCCAGAACCTGACGGGGTTGGCCTTTCTCAACCGCATTCTCGAGCAGAAGCTGGCGGAGCGGAACAGCCCGGAGGCGGAGGATGCCGCGCGGGTGGGCAAGGTGATCAAGCAGGCGATCGGCCAGGCGCGGGCGCTGTCGCGGGGTCTGTGCCCGATCGACCAGAAGGCGGAGGGTCTGATGACGGCCCTGCACGCCTTTGCCAGCAATATCACGGAGTTCTACGGGATCTCGTGCCTGTTTGAGCCGCAGCGGCCTGTGCTGCTGCACGACATGGCGGCAGCGATGCACCTGTACCACATTGCCCAGGAGGCGGTGAACAACGCCATCAAGCATGGCGAGGCCGACCAGGTCCGCCTCTGCCTGAGCGACGAAGGGGACGGTTTCGTCCTGACCATTCGTGACAACGGCAGCGGCATCCCCGATCCGCTGGGCCCGGCGACGGGGCTGGGCCTGAATATTATGAAGTACCGGGCGGGGATGATCGGCGGCACGCTGGATATCAAACGTCACCCTGAGGGGGGTACGCTCGTTACCTGCACGTTCCGCGACGGCGAGGAGAGTGAGCTGGCGAGCGGGTGACGGTGGCGAGCGAACAGCAACAACGGCAACGGATACCGCGGCCTTACGGCCGCGGCTCTTTTTCTTGCTGGGGCCTGGCTCGTCAGGCGGATAGCACGACCTCGGCGCGCATGTTGTGCAGGTGCAGCGGCACGCGGAGGAGTGCGACGGCTTTGTCAGGCGTCTCGAGGTAGGTTGGCGGCCTGTAGGGATTCCAGGGGATGTGCGGCCAGACGAGGGTGCTGCCCTTGGGCAGGGAGAACCGCCAAACCGCACATCTGGCTGGTCCTGCAACTGCCGCTGTCCGCGCCGCTGACCCTGCTTTCCGCC
>JANYLN010000074.1 GCA_025357795.1 Planctomycetota bacterium | reverse complement strand
CGGCGTGGGGTGCAGCGGGCCGTCCACCGTTAGGATAGAGCCTGGCCGGTTAGTGAATTGGCAGCACGCAGCACGCAGGACGCCCAACGGTGCAAAGCCCTTCAAGGTGGTGCAAGCCGAAGCGGCTACAGAGGGGGCGGGGGGTGACACTTGTAAGTCTTGAAACTACAGAGGTTATGCAAGGGGATTCAACGCGGTTCAACGCCGCACAAGACTGGGTAGGGCCGGAGTCGAACCGGCGACACATGGATTTTCAGTCCATTGCTCTACCACCTGAGCTACCTACCCGAAATCTCCGGATTTCCCAGGAGTGCATCCATTCTAAGACCCGTTCCTCGAAGCGTCAAGGCAGGCGAGCGGCTAAGCTGACAGGTCCACGTGCTTAAGTGCCTTCGCTTTAAGCCCTTGCTCCTGCCCTACCCTGCCCCGCCGCCAGAGCCTCCAGGAACATCGACAATAAAGCGTGGAGTCGGGTGGGGCGTTCTGTTAACATGGCTATTACACAGAGAATACCCCCCTGCCGGTGCCTGCTGGTCCAGACGGGGGTTGGGAGGTTGGGAAGATGCGAAGCTGGATGTCGGCCGGCGTCACGGCCATGGTCCTGTGCGTCGCGACGGCAAGGGTTCCGGGCGCGGGTGTGGCGATGCCGCAGGGCCCCTACCCCATCGACCCGGGCTTCGGCAACAACGTCACGTACAGCCGGACGCTGCATGTGGCCACCACCGGCAATGACTCGACGGGCGACGGCTCGTCCAGCAGACCCTATGCGACACTGGGCAAGGCCCTGCCGCTAGCAACGGCTGGGACGAAGATCGTCATGCACGCGGGGCTGTACAGCAACTCCGTCAGTGTCAGCAACCTCCAGGGCACGGCTGGGGCGCCGATTCTGGTGACGGCGGCGGAGGGCGAGGGCGATGTTGTCCTCGACCGGCTGGGCAGCGGCAGCGAAGTGATGCACCTGACGGACGTCGCGTACAGCATCTTCGAGAATCTCATCTTCCGGGGGGCGACGGGCAACGGCATCAACATCGACGATGGCGGCTCGTATGCCAGCCCCGCGCACCACATCATTCTGCGGAACCTGACGGTCCAGGACATCGGCACGGGCGGCAACAACGACGGCATCAAGCTGTCGGGGGTGGACAACATCTACGTGCTGGGCTGTCTGATCAAGCACATCCGCAGCGGGTCGGGCATCGACATGGTCGGCTGCCACGACAGCGTGATCGCCTATAACGAGTTCAACGACATGGGCGAGAACGGCACGCAGACCAAGGGCGGCAGCCGAAACGTGCTGATTCAGGGCAACCTGTTCATTAATGCGGGCCAGCGGGCGATGAACATGGGCGGCTCGACGGGGCTGCCGTTTTTCCGGCCGCTCGATGCGCCGTACGAGGCGAGAGACATCCGGGCGATCGGCAACCTGGTCAAGGACACGCAGGCGCCGGTGGCATACGTCGGGCTGGTGGACGGGCTGGTGGCGAACAACACCATCTACATGCCCAGTTGGTACGTGATCCGCATCCTGCAGGAGACCGTTGAAAAGCAGGCGTGCCAGAACGGCAAGTTCATCAACAACATCATCTACTTCCGGAAGGCCTCTCTCAACAGCGCGGTCAACGTGGGCTCGGGTACGCTGCCGAACACGTTTGTCTTCGCCAACAACCTCTGGTACGCGGTCGATCAGCCGAGTTTCGGGGGGTACAGCCTGCCAGCGCCGGAGGTCAATGGCGTGTACCGGCAGGACCCGCAGTTCACTCATGTGGGGGATGCAGCGGGGGTGCAGTTGAATGACGATTTCCGGCTACGGCCGAGCAGCCCGGCGCGGGCGCGCGGTCAGTCGATCGCTGGTCGGGAGGTGCCGGGGCGGCCCGAGAGCGACCGGGATGCGAGGCGGTACCTGGCGGTGCCGGGGCTGGGGGCTTACGAGGTGGGGCTGGACGGGGACGTCAACGGCGATGCGGCGGTGGACGTGGTGGACCTGCTGGCGCTGGCGGAGAGCTTCGGCACAGCTGCGGGGGAGCCAGACTACAACTTCCGGGCGGATTTCGACCGGGATGGGTTTGTCGATGTGATTGATCTGCTGATCCTGGCGGGGACGTTTGGGACGGTGGACGGGTAACAGCAACAACGACCACGACTAAATTCTTCGCTGCGCTCTGAATGACAGCTACGGCAACGGCCCCGCTGAAGCGGGAACTCGAACAGCCTTTGGTCAAACAAAGACACGGCGCAGACGCCGAGCCTGTACTCCGAACTCAAACAAAGACACTATGTGGGCGGAAGTTGGCGCTGCGAACAAAGGGCACAGCGATAGATCAACCATGGCATGCGGGGGCGTGGCCGCAGCGGCCGGATGGAAACCCCTTTTCCATTGCAGTGGGCTGCAAAACCGTCGGCTGGTGCCCTGCCAACGCGCGCGGACAGGGGATGGCGTACCGGGGGCGGATCAGGAATTGCTGCAAATCCATAACCATTTAGCTTGGCGTGAGTAACGGGTTGCATGGCTCTCCTATCCGGGGGCAAAAACCGCGTGTGGCCAGCGTATCGTCCGCGGACAGGTAAACGTGTGGTTTTCTATCGGGATTTCGTCTTTGCCAACAGTGCCGCGGGGCCTAAGATTGGGTGGATCGAGTCGCAAGACATGTGCGCTGCGACTCATCCACGAGTACGAAACATGTGGCCAAGGCGGGCCGATGTTCGTGGGATTCCGGCGTCGTCCGTTGCATGTGCCGCACACCTGAGCACGGGGTTTGTTGTCGGTGGCGGCATTTCGGTTGTAGCCGGCGCTTCTGCAAGCAGGAAAACAGGCCAGGGATGCAGGTCCCGCTGCTACCCGGAAAGGAGTTCGAGATGAATCAGCTACGAGTCCTCGTCCTGTCGACGTACCCGCCTGCCCGTTGCGGGATCGCCACTTTCAGCCGGGATCTGGTCTGTGCGATGGAACAGTCCCGTAGCGATACGGCCTTGAAGGTCAGCGTGGCGGCGATCGACCGGGAAGGGATGCACACCACCCGCGGCGACCAGGTCGCGTATACGGTACACCCTGACAAGCAGGACAGCTATCGGATGCTGGCGAACTTCGTGAACCGCAGCGATTATGACGCTGTGTGTCTGCAGCACGAGTACGGGCTGTTCGGGGGTAGTTGGGGCCATCACCTGCTGGAGTTCCTGCGGCGGTGCGAGAAGCCGATCGTCACGGTGTGTCACACGGTTATGGAGGACCCGGCCAGCGAGGCGGTCAGCGTGCTGCAGGAGGTCGCGCGGCACTCGGCGGCGATCGTGGTGATGGCGAATGCGGCGGTCGGCATGCTGGAACGTTACTACAGCATTCGAGGCGAGAACATCGTGGTGATCCCGCACGGGGTGCCGCAGTTCCGCTTCGCCCATCGCGCGACGGTCAAAGACAGCCTGGGTCTGCTGGGCAAGCAGGTAATCAGCACGTTCGGGCTGGTCAGCCGGGGTAAGGGCCTGGAGACCATGATCAAGGCGATGCGCCACGTGCTGGTGGAGAACCCGGCGGCCGTGTACGTCATCGTCGGGCAGACTCATCCGGGGGTGCTGGCGCAGGAGGGCGAGTCGTACCGGCAGGAACTGCAGGATCTGGCCAGCTCGCTGCAAAACCCGTCGGCGGTGCAGTTCGTCAACCGCTTCGTCAAGCAGTCGGAGATCGGGGAGTACCTGCAGGCGACGGACGTGTATGTCTCGCCCTACCCCGGGTACAACCAGATCACCAGCGGTACATTGTCATTTGCACTGGCGGCGGGCAAGGCGATCGTCAGCACACCGTACATCCACGCGGCCGAAGCGCTGGCCCACGGGCGGGGGATCCTGGTGCCGTTCCGGGACGAGCAGGCGATGGCACAGGCGGTGAACCACCTGCTGGGCGACCGGGCGCTGCGCGAGACGATCGAGGCGCGGGCGTACCGGGCGGCGCGGGGCTGGGACTGGCCGGCCATCGGCGGTCACTATGTGCAGTTGCTGGCGGCGTGCGCCAACGGCAGCCTGCAGAGCCTTCTGGCGGATATGGCGAATGCGAGCATTTTCGGGCAGGCGGAGACACGAC
The DNA here is from genome assembly GCA_025357795.1 of Planctomycetota bacterium. Taxonomy (GTDB): domain Bacteria; phylum Planctomycetota; class Phycisphaerae; order UBA1845; family JANYLN01; genus JANYLN01. The sequence continues at coordinate 1,462 of JANYLN010000074.1, read as the reverse complement.
CTGTGCGGCTGCAACCGGACTTCGGGGGTAAAGACGGCGGGGTAAGACAACAGCCGCAGCAACAGAAAAAGTAGCCACAAGAAGGCGCAAAAAGCGCAAGAGGGAAACAGCAACAGCCACGGCAACCCGCTGTCATGCCTGGGGCCAGTAACGAGCACGGCCCCCTTCGACAACAAGCTCAGGACAAGCCGCTGAAGCGGCCACTCCGAACGCTAACCCAGGCAGCAACGGTTTCGATCGCAGTCATTCCACTTCCCCCCCTTGGTCCACGCCCCATAACGGGTATAATCCCTGCCATGAGCGGCATTCTACTGAGCACAATCAATCAGCGGCGGCGGCTGACCGAGAACCTCAAGCGGGTTCGCGAGCAGATCGCCGAGGCAGCCCTGCGCGGCAAGCGAAGGCCCGAAGACGTCACCTTGGTGGCGGTCACCAAGGCCGTGGATCTGGAGGTCGTCAAGCAGTTGCTGGAGCTGGGTCAGTTGGACCTGGGCGAGAACCGCGTCCAGCAGCTGGTCAAGCGGGCCAGCCTGATCGACGAACAGATGCAGCGGCGGGCGGCGGCGGGCAACGATATCGGCGGCGCGGTCCGCTGGCACATGATCGGCCAACTGCAACGTAACAAGGTCCGGCAGATCCTGCCGCTGGTGAGGCTGGTCCACTCGATGGACACGCTGCGGCTGGCGGAGGAGATCAGCATGCGGGCGGAAAAGGGCGGCCAGCCCGTCGAGGTCCTCGTCCAGGCGAACGTCAGTGGCGAAAAGAGCAAGTCGGGCATTCCCGTGCCGGCGGTGCCGTACCTGGTCGAGCAGATTGCGAGCTTGCCGAAGCTGAAGGTCATCGGGCTGATGACCATGGCCCCGCTGGTGGACAACCCGGAGGAGGTTCGCGGGGTGTTCGCGCGGACGCGGGAGTTGTTCGAGGAGATCCGCGGCAGCCGGCGGGCCGGACCGGAATTCATCCACCTGTCCATGGGCATGAGCAACGACTTCGCGGTGGCGATCGAGGAGGGCGCGACGCTCGTACGGGTCGGTTCCGCGCTGTTCGAGGGCGTGGCCCCTGTCTGGCCGGACCAGGGAACGAGCGATGCCGAGGGCATGGACTGAACTGGATCTGTTCGAGGTCTGGCGGCGGATCCTGGGCATCGTCTGCACGATTTACGCCCTGGTAGCCATAAGTCGCTACTGCGCTGGCGGGGGCACTACTTGGCGGAGCATGGGCGTGTGGGCCGGCTGGCGCGACACTACGTGCTGGCCCGGCGGATCGCCAGGGTCCGCAAGTGGAACTATCACCGGCTGAGCCACACGGCGCTACTTACGCTGGCGTTGCTGCGGGACCTGGACGTGCGGGAGACGGACGCGACCGAGGAGATCCTCCGGGTCATACGGACGCGGGAGTCGCTGCGCAGCCGACTGCGTCGCAAGCGTCGCGCGTTGGTTGCCTCGCTGCTGGGCAAGGCGAT
>JANYLN010000060.1 GCA_025357795.1 Planctomycetota bacterium | reverse complement strand
CCTAGCTTCACGCTGCGCTCGCGTGGCCCAGACCCGTTTGGTGGCGCCGTTGGTGGCACCCACCCAGTGTCCGAATTGCCCCGGCTATGGGCGCACAGCACCTTCTTCTCTGTGGGAAGCCCGCGGCTCGGTTTGGCCAAGGCCGCCCCCGGGATCTCGAACGCGAAAGGAAATGGCCTCGCGCGGATGGCTTTGCCGGTACTCCAGTTCCCCGATCCCCACCGCAATGGTGTTGCGTGCCAGGCCCGTGGCACAGGACACCGCACTCACGCCACCCCAGAGCGCCCGTGTCACAACAACAACGGCCACGGCCCCGCTGAAGCGGGAACTCGAACAGTCCTTCGTCGAACAAAGACACGGCGCGGGCGCTACGCCTGGGCTGCGAACCAGGGCCACAACAACCGCTTGCATCAGTGTTTCGCGCGGGGGCGCATGGCTTCGGCGGCGATCAGGCGGTCGTCGAAGGGGTGTTTCTCTTTGCCGATGATCTGGTAGTCCTCGTGGCCTTTGCCGGCGAGAAGGATGATGTCGCCTGGGGCGGCGGCGGTGATGGCCTGGCGGATGGCGCGGGCACGGTCGGGCTCGACGGTGACTTTCGACATCTGGTCAGGGCGTATGCCGGTGAGGATCTCCTGGATGATGGCGCCGGGGTCTTCGGTGCGGGGGTTGTCGCTGGTGACGATGACGCGGTCGGCGAGGTCGACGGCGGTGCGGGCCATGCGGGGCCGTTTGGTGCGGTCGCGGTCGCCGCCACAGCCGAAGAGGATGCAGAGTTTGTTTTGGGTCAGGGGGCGGAGGGCTTCGAGGACGTTTTTCATGGCGTCATCGGTGTGGGCGTAATCGACCACCACGCCGAAGGGAAGATCGAGGTCCTTGGCGACGGGTTCGAGGCGGCCCGGGGCGGACTGGAAACTGGCGATGCCGCGGGCGATCGTCCGCGGGTCAAGGCCCAAGGCGAGGCCGGCCCCCAGGCAGCCGAGGATGTTCTGGGCGTTGTGACGGCCCACCAGGTGGGAGTGGATCTCCATGAGGCCTTGCGGGGCGTGGACGGTCATGCGCAGGCCGGAGGCGTCGCAGCTGGTGATGCAGGCGTAGAGTTCGGCGTCGGGGTTTTTCAGGCTGAAGCGGAGGATGCGGGCCTTGCAGTCCACGACCATGTGCTTCCAGTAGGGATCGTCGGCGTTGATCACCGCGGCTGCGTCGGGGGCGAGGGAGGCGAAGAGTCTGGCCTTGGCGGTGGCGTAGGTGTTCATGTCGCCGTGGTAGTCGAGGTGGTCGCCTGTGAGGTTGGTGAAGACGGCGACGGCGAAGGAGAGGCCGGCGACGCGGTGCTGGTCGAGGCCATGGCTGGAGACTTCCATGGCGGAGGCGAAGCAGCCATGCGCCATCGAGGCGGCGAGGTCGGCGTAGAGGGCGGTGGCAGGGGGCGTGGTATTGTTAGAGACGAGGATCTCGCCCGTGCCGAGGTCGCGGTCGATGGTGGTGATGCGGCCGCAGCGGATATCCGCGATGTTCAGCAGGTGATGCAAGATGTAGGCGCTGGTGGTCTTGCCGTTGGTGCCGGTGACGCCGAGGATCTTGAAGCGACCCGTGCGGCAGGCGTCGGCGAGGCGGTAATGGCGGGCCAGCAGCAGGCCGAGGGCGTAGCGGGTGTCCTTGACGACCATGTGGGGGACGGCGAGGTTCTCGGCGGGGCGCTGGCAGAGGATGGCAGCGGCGCCGGATGCGAGGGCCTTGGGGATGTAGTCATGGCCGTCGGAGGTCAGGCCCTTGCTAGCGACGAAGAGGCCGCCTGGTTTGACCTGGCGGGAGTCGTCGGTGAGGGTGGGCAGGGCCGGGTCAGTGCCGACAGAAGACGACACGATGCCTTCGGGCCAGAGGGTGGACAGGTCGCTCAGGCGGATGGCGCGGGTGGTGTTGCAGGGCGATTCGGCGGGCGTCTTGCCTGTGATTGTGGTCATGTTCGTGTTTCCTTCCCCTGTTCATGACGATTCATGCGAAACGGCGACGGCAGCAACAGCAACGGCGGCTGTCAGTCTTTTCTCCCGGCCGCGAGCATTTTGGCGTCGAACGGGGGGGGCGTTTCGTCGTCGGGCACGTTGAGATAGTCGAGGGCGGCGCCGAGGATCTTGCCGGCAGCGGGGGCGGAGACGGTGCTGCCGTAGTAGGCGATCCGCTTGTTCGGGCGGAATATTATCACGGCCACGCTGACGCGGGGATTTTTGGAGGGGCCGCCGCAGATGAAGGAGCTGACGTAGGCGTCGGGCTCGTAGCCGCCGCCGCCGCGGCGGGCGATCTGGGCGGTGCCGGTCTTGCCGACGACCTGCCAGCGGGCGAGTTTGGCCTTGGTGCCGGTGCCTTCGTTGATGACGCCCTTGAGCATGACGTTGGTCATGTAGTCGGCGACGGCGGGCTCGAGGACTTTGCGGACCGTTTTGGGTTGGCGATGGTCGAGGAGCAGTTGGCCGTCGGGGTCGGGAGTGGTGATCGCGCGGGTGACGGTCGGCTGGACGAGGGTACCGCCGTTGATGATGGCGTTGAAGGCGGTGAGCATCTGGAGGGGGGTGACGGCGACTTCCTGGCCCATGGGGATCGAGTCGGTGGAGAAGCGGGTCCATTTCTTGAGGGGCAGCAGGATGCCGACGTCCTCGCCTGGCAGGTCGATGCCGGTCTTGGCGCCGAGGCCGAACTGGGAGAGGTAGTGCCACATGAGCGGGTTGCCCATGCGCTCGCCGATGATGGCCATGCCGATGTTGCTGGACTTGCCGATGACCTGTTCGAGAGTGAGGTTGCCGTAGGGGTGGGCATCGCGGAGGCGGCGTGAGCCGGTGATGTAGGTGCCGTCATGGCAGTAGATGATTTCGCCGGGGCGGACGTAGCCTTCCTGGACGGCGGCGGACATGACCAGGGGCTTGAAGATCGAGCCAGGTTCGAAGGGGCCGACGAGGGCGCGGTTGGTCAGGGCGGATTCGGGGGCGTCGCGGTAGCGGTTGGGGTCGAAGGTCGGGCAGCAGGCTAGGGCGAGGACCTGGCCGGTGCTGGGTTCCATGACGATGGCGACGCCGGACTGGCCCTGGTACTGGTCGACGGCGTCCTGGAGGCACTTCTCGGCGATCGACTGGATGAAGCTATCGATGGTGAGGGTGATGTTGCAGCCGTCGCGGGCGGGCTGGTAGCCGTTGGGCACGAGGCTGAGGATGCGGCCGGCGGCGTCCTTGGTGCAGATCTTGTAGCCGTCGGTGCCTTGGAGTTTGGCATTGTACTGCAGTTCGAGGGCGGCGAGGCCGTGCTGGTCGGCGCCGACGAAGCCGAGGACGTGGGCGGCGAGGGGGCCCATGGGGTAGCTGCGGAACGGTTCGCGTTGGATGCCGATGCCGTCGATGCGGAGGCTCTTGACCTTCTCGGCCTGCTCTTCGGTGACGCGGCGGTGGATCCAGGCGAAGCGTTTGTCCTTGCGGGCGGTCAGGATGGTAGCGATCTCTTCGGCGGGGACGTCGATGGCCTGCTGGAGTTTGGCGGCGGTGCCTTCGACGTCCTTGATCATGGCGGGGTCGGCGAAGATGCTGGGGACTTCGATGGAGCCGGCGAGGCGGCGGTTGCGGCAGTCGTAGATGTCGCCGCGGCGGGCCGGCAGGTGGATCGTGGTGGTGTGCTGGCGGTCGTAGAGTTCGCGAAGGTCGAGGCCGCCGGAGGTGCGGGCGTGGCCGCTGGCGAGCCAGGCGATGCGGGCGTTCATGCCGACGAGGCCGACACAGAGGGCCAGGAGGGCGACGACGGTGAGCCGGCCACGCAGGTAGCGGGAACGAACGGAGCCAACGGCCGGGTTAGCGGCGTGGGCCGGCGTGGTGGTCTTTTGCTGGGGAATGGACGGCTGGGCCATTGCTTGCGGCGCCTCCCGGGCGATTCGTATGGGTTACCACTTCGGTCGCAGCAGGCAGGGGCGTATCGCCGGGGGCCTGCGTGCTGCCAGGCTTTTTGGGTTCGACGCTGGCGCGGGTGGCGGAGGGGGGCAGGATGTCCGCGCCGGCAGAGGTCATGCGGTCGGCGACGCGCCAGGGGGTGCGGAGCTGGGCGAGGTCGAGGTCCTGCTGGGCGATCTGGCGCTGGAGTTTGGTCTGCTGGCTGACCAGCAGGTGGATTTCCCGCAGGCTCGCGCCCTTCATCAGGCGGATCTGCAGGACGCCGGCAGCGACGATTGCCAGCACGACCCCTACGAATGCTATGCGTCGAAACAGCATGCGGTTGTGTTACTCCACCACGGTGTCCAGGCGGGCCTTGCCGGCGGCCGGGACGCGAATCTTGAGGCCGGTCCGCAGCTTAGCGTCATCCGGCAGGATGTCATTGTTGAGGGCGCAGAGTTCGTGCCAGCGTTTGGAGTCGCCCATGAATTTGGCGGCGAGCCTGTACCAGGTATCGCCCTTCTGGATCTGGTAGTGCTTGCAGTTTTCGCGGCTGGCGAGGGCGGCCTTGTCGAGGTTCTTGTCGGCCTTGATGGGCGCGAGGTTCAGGGCGGACTCGCCGTTCTTGTCAGCCCGGGCGAGGTCGGTGTCATGGGTGGGCTGGTCAACCGGCTCGACGGCGCGGGCCAGATCGTTCGAGGTCGTGCGGGTTTCGCTGGTCTGCTCGGAGGAGACCCGCTCGAGCAGGAAGCGTTCCATGGTATCGCTGGAGGCGTCGGCGAGGGCGGACTTGGCGGGGACCTTCCTGGCGTCCTTGGGCGAGGCATTGGGGGCGTCCTTGGTTTCCTTGACGTCCTTAATGTCCTTGGTGGGCCTGGCGGCGGTGGCGTTCTTGGCCTTGGGGGTGTCGCTGTCGGTGTGTGGGGGCTTGACGTCGGCGACCTCGTCGAACTTGCCGCTATTGAGCAGGTCGGCGGCGTTCTTGTCCTTGGACGGGGCCTTGACGGGCACCTGGAGTTTGGTGCCGACGGCAAGGGTCTTCTTGTTGGGCATCTTGGCCTTGTTGGCCTCAAAGATCTTGTCGATGCTGCGATTCGAGGCGTCGCCGTAGACTTGGCGGGCGATCTTGGCGAGGCTGTCGCCGTTCTTGACGATGTAGACGGTCGTCTTGGAGCCGTCGGCGCCGATCTTGGAGCTGACGACCTCGAGGCTGGCATCATCGCCCGGCTCGGCGTCCGTGGTCTCGGGGCCGAGGTTGTCGGCGGTGATGGTCTTGGTGGCCTGCTCGGGGTGCGAGGCGGTCAGGGGGGTCGTATCGGCAGGCTTTGGGGAGGCGTCTGCCAGGGCGGCGTCGGGCTTGACGGCCTGCTCGGGCAGGGGTTTGACCGGAGCAGGGGCCTGCTCGTCGGCGGCGTCAACGGTGACGTCGACGGGCTCGGGGGCGGCCGGGGCGACATCGATCTGGCGGACGACCTCGACGTGGGTACTATGGGGCCTGGCGGGGGCGAGCATGGGCTTTTCGGGCGGGGCGACGATGTCCGGTGCCTGGTTACTGAGGATCACGCCGAACAGCACGATGAAGCTCAATCCGACCAACAAGCCAACCTTTGTCTCTTTGTTCATCGAAATCCACTGCCTCCGTACGTCCGAATAAGCCCATTCCGTCGATTATCAGACCCGCCTGGCTGCACGCAGCTTGGCACTGCGGGACCGGGGGTTTTGCCGAATCTGGTCCTCAGTAGCTGTTATCGGCTTACGGGTCAAAATTTCGTAGTAACCTTGCTGCTTGCCCTGCTGGAAAGCGACTTTTATAAGACGATCCTCGCCGCTATGGAAGCTGATCGCGGCAAATCGGCCGGCGGGGTTGAGCAGGCCTGGCGCCTTGGCGAGCAGTTCTTCGATGTGTTCGAACTCGTGGTTGACGGCGATCCGCAGGGCCATGAAGGTTTTGGTGGCGGGGTGGATGCGGCCGTGATGGTGGTCGGGGTCGACGTTGAGGGTGCGGGCGATCAGTCGGGCGAGCTGGATGGTAGTGGTGATGCGGCCCTGGTGGCGGCCCTGGTAGATGGCGCGGGAGATCTTGCGGCTGAATCGCTCGTCGCCGAGGGTGAAGAGCAGGTCGGCGAGATCTTTTTCGGGCAGGGAGTTGACCAAGTCGGCGGCGGTGGTCCGCTGGGACCTGTCAATCCGCATGTCGAGGGGGGCATCGGCCTGGAAGGTGAAGCCGCGGGAGGGGTCGTCGAGCTGGGCACTGGAGAGGCCCAGGTCGGCGAGGATCGCGTCGACTTTTTTGAGGCCGAGGTCCGCGAGGACCCGGTCGATGTCGGAGAAGTTGCCCTGGACGATGTCGGTGCGGATCGGCAGGGTGGCGAGTTTCTGCCGGATGATTTCGAAATAGGTGCTGTCCTGGTCGAGACAGATGAGGCGGCCCTGTCCGGCGAGGCGTTCAGCGAGGGCGTAGGCGTGTCCGGCCAGGCCGGTCGTGCAGTCGACGATGGTCTGGCCAGGTTGGGGGTCCAGGTACTCGAGCACCTGCTCGAGCAGGACCGGCACATGCTGGGGCGAGGGCGCTTCGTGGGTCATTGTTCAAAAATCAGCAAGTACTTCGTAAGTCGTTGCCCAAAAAAACCTTGACAACTTCCATATGGCACCGGCAAACTAGAGGCCGGTGAGGGGCGATCTCGCGGGTGCGATCCGCCACGGACCGGCGGAACGTGCCAGCGGAGGAGTCGTGACACGGCAGCCGATAAGTTAAGTGGGGTTGCCGATAGCCGGCAACCCCGAGAGCGAACGCACCCGTAATGAGCAGGCTGGCCGTCGGTCCTCCGTGACCGGCGGCCGAGCCGAAGCAGACCTGTACGCGACCGGCGGAACCTGAAGCAAGCGGCCTAGCGAGTGACCCGTCCGCACCCGTGGGGCGGGTTATTGGCCATTGCCTCAACCAATCGATGTAACAGGCCGTCCTTTGCCCGACTCTGGTGGCATCCGTGCACCGTCAGGCAAGGGAGCTCTTTGCTACCCGAAAAAGACATCGCGACAAACATAATGGTGCTGCGTGTATGGCCGGAATACAGGCCATGATGCCGGGTGGTCAACTGATTGGCCGTTAGACCTTCGTCATCCGTGACGACCAGCCGGCAGAATTTGTTTTACAATGGACCGCGTCATCAACCCTTCGCACGAGGTCCGACGTCAGGGCGGCGAACCGGGGCGTTGTGTCTGGGCCCGGCGAATTGCCTCGCGGGCCTTGGCCAGGAGCAGGGCCATCTGCGGCTGCTTCTCCTGGTTGAACCGCGTGAAGTCCTGGCGGTTCCAGACGGCCAGATGGTCTCGCACGCCGGCGATGACCACCTGTCGACCAATGACCATGTCCGTCATCAGCTTCTCGGGGACGAGAATCCGTCCCTGGCTGTCCGGCTCGACACCGAAGGCATTCGAGAAAAACCAGTTCTCGAAGTCCAGCTGGTCGGGGTCCGGAATCGGACTCTGTGGCAATTGGTCGGCCATCTGTTGGAAGTGCTTCTCCGGCCAGATGGCCAACGTTCCTGGCTGCATGCCTGGGGCTACATATAGTTTCGAGCCGAGTCCCGCTCGCTCGATCTCGTCGCGAACCTGTGACGGGATCGCCAAGCGATTTTTGACATCTATATTGTGCTCATACGTTCCAGAAAAGAGCATTTGTTTTTTCTTGCTACTCTTCTTCATCCCCACTGCTCGCCACTTGTCCCCATACGTTACCACGAAGCAATTCAATTTCAAGCCGAAATTGTCGATGTTTCTAAATTTTTTCTATCAGGCCGAGGGGCCTTGGGTTAGGGCGCAGCGATGCGACTTGCCAACGGGCGGGGCCATTTGAAAAAGGGGCGGAAAGGGCGGTTTCTCAGCGATTGTGGGCAGATTCGACGAATGCGCGGAACAGCGCGGCTTGATCATCCAGGTGAGCAATCACTTCGGGGTGCCACTGCAAAGCAAGCAGGAATAGGTGGTTAGGATCTTCCACGGCTTCGACGATGCCATCGGGTGCCCAGGCGGATGGCTCCAAACCCTTGCCGATGTGGTCGATGGCCTGGTGGTGGGAGGTGTTGGCTTCGATGAAGTCCTTGGGGACGATGTGATGCAGCAATGATCCCGGTTTCACGCGGACGGTGTGTCGCAGGTAGTCCAGTCCGTCGGTGTGATGGATGGGGGGCGTGCGAGGCAGATCCTCTAGATGTTGTATGAGGGTGCCGCCGCGGGCGACGTTGATGATCTGGCAGCCCAGGCAGATACCGAGGATGGGCAGGTTGCGTTTATCGGACTCGTGAAAGACGGCGAAGTCGTATTTGGCGCGGCGGTTGCAGACGGGGGCAGTCTTGGGGTGAGGTGTCTGCCCATAGAGTTTCGGCGGCACGTCGGGGCCGCCTGTGACCAAGAGGCCATCGAGGCCATCGACCTGCTGGCGGAGGAGGTCGGGATCGGGGGTGGCGACCAGGGGCAGGGGCAGTCCGCCGGCGTCGAGGATGGCGTCGAGGTACCACATGTTGATGCGGAGGCGCTGATCCTCACGGCCCGTAGGCCGCAAGAGATGATCGATGGAGCAGGTGACACCAATCCTAGGTCTGCCGACAGACATTCCTATATTCAACGCATTGATGCAGGTTTTCGCAAGTGCCGGTGATATATGGGACTTGACGATTGGTACCCTGCTGGTTTTGGTGGTTTGCACCGGGTGGGAGCGGCTTAAGATACCCGTTGTAAGCGTCGATAAAGGCTATGGGTGGCCGGCAGGGGGCGAACAGCCAGATGGAGCCGGTACAATGGCCAAGATCAAGCGAGTGCTGATCGTCGATGATGAAGACGAGATCAGGCACCTGTTAGTCGAAATACTGAGCCAGCCAGGCTGGCAGATCGACCTGGCCCGCGATGGCCAAGAGGCGGTGGACTTGGTCCATGCGCATGACTACCACGTCGTGATCAGCGATCTATTGATGCCGCATATCGACGGGATGGACCTGCTGCAGCGTATTCACCAGATCCGGCCCAAGACGCGAGTGATCCTGATCACCGGGGTTGGCAAGACCGACTGGGTGAAGCAGGCGCTACGGCTGGGCGCGTATGACTACGTTGAAAAACCATTTGACCTGTCGGAGTTCCGGCAGGTGGTGGAGTCGGCGGTGATGTCGCGGACGAGCGGCGGCAGCCGGCGGGATTTGGCGAATGGCTGCGATGTGCTGACGGGGTTGTGGACGCATCGGCACTTCTTCGAGCACCTGGGGTATCTGCGGGCGTGCTGCCGGCGGAACAACGAGGCGCTAAGCGTCCTGATCGTGGACATCGACAATTTCAGCGAGATCAACGCGACGTACGGCTATGCGGCGGGCGACGAGGTGCTGCGGGAGGTGACGCGGCGTTTACGCAACCTGGTCCGCGAGACGGACGTGGCGGCGCGCTACGGCAGCGAGGAGTTCATCGTGGCGCTGCCGGCGACGAAGGGGGCGGCTGCTGATCGGGTTGCCAACCGGATTCGCTCGGTCATCCGGGCCGAGCCGATCCGGCTGAAGATCACGGAGCGGCGGACGGTGACGGTGAGCATCGGGCTGGCGGAGTGCGAGACGGGCTTCATCGAGACCGAGGACGACCTGGTGCGGCGGGCGACGGAGGCGTTGCGGCTGGCGAAGGCGCAGGGAAAGGACCGGTGCGTGACCTGGATCGCGCGTGATCTGGGCGACCCGGCGGCGCGGCCTGACTTGGCGAGCGTGCAGGTGCTGACCGAGCGGCTGGAAGAGATCAATATCCAGCTCAAGCAGACGTACCTGGAATCGACGCGGGCGCTGATTGCGACGGTCGAAGCGAAGGACCCGTACACCGAGGCGCACTCGATGGCGGTCACGTTGTACGCGGAGGAGATCGCGCGGCGGCTGAACTTCGACAGCGAGGCGATGCACGTGATCCGTACGGCTGGGTTGTTACACGACATTGGCAAGATCGGGGTGCCGGACCACATCCTGACCAAGCCGGGCAGGCTGGACGACGCGGAGTGGCTGGTGATCAAGCGGCACCCGCTGATGGCGGTGCAGATCCTGGAGCACGCGTCGTTCCTGCGGGCGGAGTTGCCGATCATCCTGTACCACCACGAGCGGTGGGATGGCAAGGGGTATCCCGAGGGGCTGGCCGGGGAGCGGATCCCGCTGGGGGCGCGGATCCTGAACGTGGCGGACTCGATGGACGCGATGTTCAGCCGGCGGGCGTACAAGGACGGCTACAGCAAGGAGCGGGTGATCGAGGAGCTTGCCAAGTGCGGCGGGACGCAGTTCAACCCGCAGGTCTCGCAGGCGGCGATCGAGTGGATCCGGGCGAACGGCGACGAGATCGTGTATCCGGCGATGCGGACGAAGGTGCAGGTGCAGGTGCCGGCGCCGGTGGGGTAGGACGGCCAGAGGGTCGAGTGTCGGGGAAGGGCCGCTGTGGGCGTTTTTTGCTCTCTTGGCCGGGGCCCCCGAGGCAAGAGGCGCAGGAACAACAACGGCGACGACAACAACGCCACAGATGAACACGGATTCACACAGATAAGAACAGCAACAACCACCTCCACGGCAACGACAGCAACAAACTACCAAGAGCCGCCAACCTTCCTTCAAGGGGGTCATCGGGGTCGGGAGCCGGAAAGACACGGCGCCGGCTATAGCCGGTACTACGAACAAAGGCCCCGCTGAAGCGGGAACTCGAACAACCGCCGCCGGACGCCGGTACTCCGAACAAAGCAACGGCAACAACACGCTGCCCGCAAGCGGGCAGGCCAAATGGGGGAGGTCGGTGGGCAGGCCTTCTTTCACGAAGGGGGCAGGTGCCGCAGTAAGGAGGCAGGGTTACAGTTTGACCCGGAAGAACTTCTCGCTGTTCTTGTAGTAGATCCGCTCGAGGACGTTGGGGGGCAGGTCGAGACCGCGGACGTAGACCTGGCCGGGGGCGTCGCTGTCGGGGATCGGGGAGACGATCTCACCTGTCTGCTCGTAGAGGAACTGGTGGACCCAGTAGCGGCTGGCGTAATGGTCCAGGCCTTCGGTCTTGCGGGCGACCAGGTCGGTGCCGAAGAGCAGGCGATGGGACCACTTCAGGAAGAACTCGCGGGCCTCCGCGGGCTTGGGGGAGAGTTCGCGGACGACCCACTTGGTGGCGCTGGTGTCGAGGTAGCAGTTGGGGTAGGTCGAGAGCAGGCGGTCGAGATGGTCCAGCCTTTCGGGGTCACCGCCCATGTGGGCGACGACGATGCGGAGGCCAGGGAAGCGGCCCAGGGTGTTGGTCAGTTGGCGGTAGGTGGCCCATTTGGGCTCGAACTTCTCGGGGTCGTTGTAGACTCGCTTGTACCAGACGTCGGGGTCGGCGATGTGGACGAGGCAGGAGATGTCCTGGTCGTTGATGGCACGGAAGACGTCGTCGAGCCGCCAATCGTCGAAGTAGAAGCCGCTACGGTGGTTGAACTCGGGTTTGTACCAGAACTTGATGCAGCGGGCGCCCTTGCCGGCGACGCTCTTAACCAGGGCGATGTTCTCGCGGGCGAAGCGGCGGGGGTCTTCCGCGTGGGTGTAGTCCAGCCAAACGTTGAAGATCAGTCGATCGCCGAAGTGGCGGCGGAGTTGGTCGATGTGCGGGGCGCGGACGATGGCGACCCAGCGAGCGACACCGAAAAGACTGCCGGCCTTGAGCATGAGAGAGGTGGGCCGGATAAAGGACGCGTGGCAGTGGGCGTCGATCAGCGGGACGTTGATCTTGCGGGGCAGGGAGTGCAGGACGTCGTCGGTCGGCAGCAACTGCTCTCTGGGCCTTTCCGGGGGTTTGGGCATTTTCATTGCTGTCTTGGGGGCACCCGCAGCCGGATGCGCCATCTCCTTACGTAACTCGACGGCGAAAACACCTTGTGATCCAATATTCTAGCGTGCCATCGTTAGAATCCTATGCGGGCAGGGTGGTAGCCGGATGTGTCGGACGATTTACGATGTGAAATGGCGAAGGCCTGGCGGCGACAACGGTGGCGGCTGGCAACGGGGAGGCCGGGTCCATAGCCTTCCTACTGCTTCCGCGGCTTTGCGGGGGCACAGGAGACGCGGTATCCTGAAGGTTTATATAGCAGGCGTCGGGCCGTAGAGGTCCGGGGCATACCAGATAAATAGTTGAGTATTCCTCGCATGGCTGACCTCAAGCGTGAAGGTGTCGAGATTCCGAGCCGTCGGGCCACGAACAGCAAGTGGCTACGGCGTTTGTTCATTGCACTGGGCCCGATCAGCCTGGCCGGGTATCTGCTGGCGCATGTATGGCTGAACCTGACGGGGGCGTGCTACAACCTGGTCATCGAGTCGAGTTTGAGCCCGCTGCTGGGCCGGCCTGTGGTGCTCTCCGATCGGATGGTGTACCTGCTGAGTCCGCTGATCGTGCTGGTGGCGCCGTTTGCGGCGATCGTGCACGGGGTGGGGGCGATGGGGCGGGCGGTGGTGGCCGGGCTGGTTCGGCTGGGGCAGTGGCAGAGCGGCGTGGCGTCGCGGCCGATGGCTGGGGCGTTGGGGCTGATCTGGGTACTGCTGATGGCGTGGATGGCGGCGGCGTGCCTGGATCCGCGGACGGGCTGGCAGTTGCTGGGGCGGGAGATGCCGGGGATGAAGGAGTACCGGCGGGCGACCAGCATGCACCTGCTGCTGGCGGAGCTGCCGGAGCCGATGCAGCAACGGCGGCAGTTCCTGCTGTCGGATGAGCCGGGAGCGGAGAGGGCGCGGCAGGAGTTGATGTTCGACAGTGACGCGGATGTGCTGCGGACCCTGCTGCAGCGGGACGATCTGGAGCTGGGGCAATTCCGGCCGGGCGTGCAGCGGTACATCGCGGCGCTGCCGTGGTACTACCGGTTCGCGAACGAATCGGACGATCGGCAAGAGCGGGCGGCGATGCTGACGGGCTGTCTGTTCCTGGCGGTGGTGTTGATGATCCGCTGGCCGGGGATGGGGTTCCTGGCCAGAGGCGGAGTGACGGGGCTGACGAGCTACGCCGTACGGGTGGGCGGGGCGGTGGCGGTGGTGATCGCGGCGTTCGCGGCGGGGGTATCGGCGGCGGAGCCGTACGCGGGCCAGGCGGCACTGCTGCTGGTGGTGTCGATGGCGGCGCTGATGCTGTGGTGGCTGACGTGGAAGGCGTCGCAGTACTGGCGGCTGCCGCGGCAGTACAGCCCGTTTCTGGCGATGCGGCTGCTGCAGCGCAAGCGGATCGCGCTATTCAGCGTGGGCGCGGTGATGCTGTGCGTGGCGATGGTTCTGATCGTGGTGAGCGTGATGGGCGGTTTCCTGGACATGGTGCGGGACCGGTCGCATCACCTGCTGGGCGACGTGGTGATGGAGAACGACAGCCTGAACGGCTTCCCGTTCTACCAGGAGTTCATCGAGCAGATCCGCAAGTGGCCGCAGGTGGAGGCGGCCACGCCGGTGATCTACAGCTATGGGCTGCTGCGGTTCGAGGGGGGCAAGACGCGGCCTGTGCAACTGGCGGGCATCCGGCTGGACGAGGCAAACCAGGTCAACGGGTTCAAGAACGGGCTGTACTACGACCAGTGGTACCCGGGCACGACGACGCTATCCGAGCAGCCGCAGTACACGTACGGCATCGACAAGCAGGGCCGGCCAGCACTGGATGCGAGACTGGAGGAGGTGTTTGCCCGGAGCCCGGCGTGGCGGGACTTGCAGAAAGAGCCGGAGAAGGCCGCCAAGTACGAGCGGAACGTGCGGCGGCTGGCGCCGATATACCCGGGGCCGGGGGTCTACGCGATCAATCCGGACGAGGCGAACCCGGAGGCGGGCTCGCCGTGGCTGCTGCCGCCCAAGGAGGTCCCGCCGCTGCTGCCGGGGATTATCCTGGGGCGGGACCTGATCGCGGACCGGACGGCGACGGGCGAGTATGACCGGTACGCGGATCGGCCTCGGGGGGTGCAGGTGACGCTGACGCTGATGCCGATCAACCGCAGGAGCGGAGGGGTGAGCAGCCAGGGCGGCGCGCTGAACAAGGCGTTCCGGTACGCGGATGATTCGCGGACGGGCGTGTTCGAGATCGACTCCCAGAGCGTATACGTGGACTTCCGCTACCTGCAGGACCTGCTGCAGATGGGGATGGGCAAGACCCAGGACGGCGGGACGATCCAGGGGCGGGCGAGCCAGATCCAGATCAAGGCGAAGCCCGGGGTGAGCCTGGAGGCCCTCAAGTACGAGTTGAACAAGGCCTGGGGCGAGATGATGCTGCTGGCCAAGGACCCGACCGACCAGGACCTGATGAGCTGGGTGCGGACGCTGACCTGGGAAGAGAAGCAGTGGGCCTTCATTTCGGCGGTCGAGAAGGAGAAGGTGCTCATGCTGATCCTGTTCGGGGTGATCAGCATGGTGGCGATCTTCCTGATCCTGTGCATTTTCTACATGATCGTGGTGGAGAAGACGCGGGACATCGGCATCCTCAAGAGCATCGGCGGGTCGGCGGGCGGCGTGGCGGCGGTATTCCTGAGCTACGGCGCGGCGATCGGGGTGGTCGGCGCGGCGCTGGGGGTGATATTGGGCAGCATCTTCGTACACTACATCAACGACATCCAGAACTGGCTGGCGCGGCTGCACCCGGAGCTGCGGGTCTGGAAGGCGGATGTGTACAGTTTCGACTCGATCCCCAACGTGGTGAAGATGGAGGATGCGCTCGTGATCGGCGTGATCGCGGTGATCGCGGCGGTCGTGGGGGCGCTGGTGCCGGCGTTGATCGCGGCGAGGAAACATCCGGTGGAGTCGCTGCGGTATGAGTAATATGCAGATCATCCTCGAAGCGAAGAATGTTCAGAAGTCCTACCAGTTGGGGCCGTCGGTGCTACGCGTGCTGGGCGGGGTGAGCTTGCGGGTCGAGCAGGGGGAGTTCCTGGCGATCATCGGCTCATCGGGCAGCGGCAAGAGCACACTGTTGCATCTGCTGGGGGCGCTGGATCGGCCGGACGTGGGCACGATCCGCTACCAGGGCGTGGACATTTTCTCGTTGCCGGAGGCGGACCGGGATGCGTTGCGCAACCAGGCATTCGGGTTCGTCTTCCAGTTCTACCACCTGCTGCCAGAGCTGAATGTGCTGGAGAACGTCCTGCTGCCGGAGATGACCGGGGCGTCGGTCGGGCAGTGGTTCAGCGGTCGGGCGACGGCGCTGGGGCGTGCGCGGGAGTTGCTGGCGATCCTGGGGCTGGGGCAGCGGTTGCATCACCGACCCAACCAGTTGTCGGGCGGGGAGCGGCAGCGGGTGGCGATCGCGCGAGCTCTGATGAACAAGCCGGCCGTGTTGCTCGCGGACGAACCGACCGGTAATCTGGATGCCAGGACGGGGCGGGAGATCCTGTCGATACTCGAGCAGTTGCATCGCGATGGCCAGACGATCGTACTGGTCACGCACGAGCAGTACGTGGCCCAGCGGGCGCAGCGTGTGGTCCGTCTGACCGACGGTGTGCTGGAGGCGGCGCACCTGGAGGCGGGTCGTGCCGAGGGCCGCGTCAGTTAGTCAACCGTATATGTCAGGGAGCCGAGATATGTGGAATGGGTCGAACCCGTATTTGCCGGGTACGGATCTGAAGGTGTGGCTGGATGGCAAGATCGTTCACATGAACGACGCGAAGGTCAGCGTATTCGATCACGGTCTGCTGTACGGGGACGGCGTGTTCGAAGGGATCCGCGCGTACAACGGCAAGGTCTTCCAGATGGAAGCTCATATGCGCCGGGTCTACGAGGGCGCGGGGGCGATCTGCCTGAAGATCCCGATCGGCAAGGAGGAGTTCGGGAAGGCGATCTACGACACGCTCCGGGCCAATAATCTGCAGAACGCGTACATCCGGGCGGTGGTCACGCGCGGGGCGGGCTACCTGGGTCTGCACCCGGCGAAGACCGCCAATCCGTCGGTGTTCATCATCACGTGCGCGCTGTCGCTGTATCCGCTGGAGCTGTATGAGAAGGGGATGCCGATCGTCACGGCTTCGACAATCCGCAATCACCCGCATGCGCTGTCCGCGCAGGTCAAGAGTCTGAATTACCTGAACAACATCATGGCCCAGATCGAGGCCACGCAGGCCGGGGCGGTCGAGGCGGTGATGCTGAACCACCAGGGCTACGTGGCCGAGTGCACCGGCGACAACATCTTCGCGGTGCGCAAGGGGGAGCTGTGGACCCCGCCGGCCAGCGCCGGCATTCTCGAGGGGGTGACGCGGGCGGTGGTCCTGGAACTGGGTCGGCGGCGGCGGATCCCGGTGTGCGAGAAGAACATGACGCGGCACGATCTGTACGTCTCGGACGAGTGCTTCCTGACGGGCACGGGCGCCGAGATCATGCCGATCACGCACATCGACCAGCGGCAGATCGGCTGCGGCAAGATCGGCGTGATGACCAAGCAGTTGCTGGAGGACTTCTGGGCCTGCACTCGCGGCGAGACCGACGTGCAGGTGTAAGTCCAAGGTCTGCGATGAACATACGGCCGTGCACGGCGGGCGAAGGTCCGGCGGGCACGGCCGCTTTTTTGTATGGAAGCGGAGACAGGGGATGACACCGCCGGGCGGGGCCGCTGGCACGACGGGGCAATTCGGTTAGACTGGATGGGTATTGGCGGGTTTGGCTGAGTGATTGCTGCGAGGTGAGGCCATGAGCAACCAGGGCAGAGGCATTGTGATGTTGGCAGCGGTAGGGATGGCGGCGGCGCTGGCGATGGGCCAGGCGGCGGGTCCGGTGCCTGCAACGGCAGGGCGGGTTACAGCGAGCCGGCCAACGGCGACGCCGTCGATCGGTCGGGGCCTGGAACGGCGGGCGGCGGGCACGCGGCCGTGGGATGTTGCCCATCCGACGAGCCGCCCGGCGGCGAGGTCGGGTGCGGCGAGTCGTCCGGCGACCAGCCAGCCTGCGATGCTCCGGATGGAGACGACCCAGTTCGACTTCGGCAAGGTCTGGGACACCGAGACGGTCAAGCACACCTTCGAGATGACGAACGCCGGTAGCCAGGCGGTAGCGATTCGCGACGTGCATACTTCTTGCGGCTGTACCAAGCCGGAGGCCTATGAACGGCAGGTGGCCCCGGGCGCGACGTGGAAGCTGCCGATCGAGTTCATCGCCAAGGGGCGGCGCGGCAAGACGAGCAAGACGATCACGGTGACGACGGATGATCCGGGGAGTCCGCAAGTGGTCTTCCTGCTGGAGGGCGAGATCACGCCGCGCTTCGACATGAAGCCGGGGACGGCGGTGAACTTCGGGAGCCTGCAGCGCGACGCCGCCGAGCAGAAGACGCTCAACATCATCAACCAGGGGGAGCAGGCGGTCATCCTCAAGGGCGCCAAGGTCGATACGGATCAACTGAGAGTCAGCCTGCGCGAGGTCGAGGCGGGGCGGAAGTACGACCTGGAGGTCCAGACGGTCCCGCCGCTAAAGGCCGCGAAGATCCGCGGCAAGATCACGGTGGAGACGGACCTGAAGGAGATGCCCGAGCTGGTGGTGTACGCCCATGCGTACGTGCAGCCGCGGATCTCGCTGATGCCGCAGATACTGATGGTGCCCGAGTCTGGGGAGCATGATTTCCGCCGGCGGTTTGTCGTCAAGGCGGCGGCGGGCGTGACGATTCACGTGAAGGACGTGAAGGTCTCCAACCCGAAGGTCGAGACGAAGCTGGAGACGGTGCGGGAGGGCGCCGAGTACCAGATCTGGGTGACGGTGCCGGTGGGGCAGTCGCTGCCGGCGGGGGGCGACACGATCACGATCACGACGGACGACGCCGAGATGCCGGTGCTGACGGCGACGATGCGGCCGTACAGTTCGCGGATGAGCCGCCCGCTCGTAGCCGGGGCGAGCCAGCCGATGCGAACCCTGTCGAGTCAGCCGGCGGTGGCGACGATGCCGGTGGCTCCGCAGGCGGAGGCGGAGCCGCCGCAGTAATGGGCGGCGCCGACAGCAGCGGCAGGGCTACGCGCAAGAATCGCAAGAGATACAGGAACGACAGCCGCCGCCCGCAGATTTTGTCGCGGCACGGGAATTGTTGCGGCTTCGTTTCAGGGTTTGAGTTCGTGGGGGAGGTCCGGCAGCCAGCCGATTTGCAGGACGCCCCAGAGGCCGATGAGGATGGCTTCGGCGGCATCGTGGCGGAGGCTGGTGGGGCGGGCCGCGCCGGACCAGTCGATCACGCGGCGGGCGAGGGGGTCGGCGGAGCGTTTGGCCTGGTCGCCGCTGCGGTGCTGGCGCAGGTAGAACAAGTCTTTGCGCCATTGGTCCGCGCCGATGCGTTGCACGGCGATACCGCGGCGGATGGCCTCGCGGGTCCAGATGTCGGCCAGGGGGCCGCCGCCCTCGAGCACCAGAAGCGACAGGTCCCTGGTTTCGCCCAGCAGCCGATAGACCGCGCGGCGTAGTCGCTCGGCGGTGCCGAAGTTCTGCGAGCGGTACCAGACGAGCCGGCCTTGCTGGTTGTACAGGGCCAGCCCGGTCTTGAGCCCCAGGTCCACGGCCAACAATGTGTGCATGCCCGTCGGTCCTTGTACCATTTTCGCGTGACGCTCATGCCCGGATCCGGCACGCCAACCAGAGGGCTGGCCCTCCATGACCGACGAGAGGGTCACGCCGTGGTCGGGACTCGGTTCATCAGCCGCTGAAAGGTCGTGCAGAGGATCTTGTCGCAGACGTCCGCCGGGAGGTTCAGGCCGGTGATCGTGATGCCCTGGTGCGTGCGTTTGAAGGGAGGGCTCGTCTGGACCGTGTCCGTGCAGAGGAAGTCCAGGTGTGACTGGAAGAACCGGCAACTGGTTTCGATGTAGCGCTGGACAGGGTCGGCGCCATCGAGGGGGATCTCGAAGGGTTGGTAGAGGGCCTGGGCCTGCAGGCCGGTCGGGACGTTGGTGTCGTCGTAGATCATATCGGTGCCGAAGAGGATGCGGTCTTGGTACTCGATCAGGAACTCGCGAGAGTGCCGCGCCCAGCGGGCGTTTTTGCCCATGATCGGGATGCGGGCGGAGATGTCGTAGTAAAGGTTGGGGAAGGCGTCGAGGTCATCGGCGGCCCAGTCCAGGCAGTCACTTTTGCTGCCGATGTGCGGGGCGATGAAGATCGTCTTCGGGTGGCGGGCGATCACGTTGTTGCGCTCGCCCAGCAGTTCCTCGGGGCAGGGGTAGCCCTTGCGGTAGTAGGTCCACCATGCGTACTCGCCGTAGAGCACGCCGTTCCAGAAGTTCTGGTCGTTGACGGGTTCCCAGAAGGAGATCGGGTCAGCGGTGTGGATCAGTACGGGGATGCCGAGTTCGCCCGCGGCGGCCCAGATCGGGTCGAGGCGGGGATCATCGATTTGCCAGAACGTGCCGTCGGGGTGTCTGTAGTCCAGGCCGAGGGCCTTGTAGATCTTGATGCCCTTCATGCCGGCGGCGACGTCCTTGTGCATCTGGCGGGCGGCTTTGGCGCCGAAGTGCGGCTCGTCGATCTCCTTGAAGTTGACGTTGCCGAAGACGGTGAAGCGGTCCGGGTGGGCGTTGAAGATATCCAGGTGGCGGCGGAGGGAATCGCCAAAGCCATCGTGCCATTCGAGCGTGACGGAGGACTCGATCCCGCAGCGGTCCATCACCTCGACGGCGAGGCCGGCGTACTGCGGGAACACGTGCGTGTGCATGTCGATGATTTTCATGTCAGAAGTCCAGGTTTTCGTAGAACTCGATCTTCACTTGCCGGAAGAAGGGGACCTGTTTGACGAAAAGGGCCTCGTGGGCGGGGTCGCCCTCGAAGAAGGAGAGGGCCTGTTTGGCGCTGTTGAGGTCGGGGAACTCGCACTGCCAGATGAGGGTGTTGCAGGACTGCTCGGCGGCGATCGGGCGCATCCGCTTGCCCTTCGGATAATCGGGGCGGGCGGCTTCGAGGGCGGCAAACTGCTTTTCCAGTTCGAGGAAATCGCGTTCGCGGGCCGGGTCGAACTGCTGCATGATCCGCATGGTAATGCTCATGTTAGTTCTCCAATAGCCGCCGGACGCGTTCGGCGAGAGGGGCGTGTACCTGTTCGGCGAAGGCCCGGAGGGTGTCGCGGTCGATGGCCTTGTTGATCGTGTGAAGGCAGGTGACCTTCAGGGCGGCGATCAGGGTCGCAAGTTGCTGGGCGTCGGGCAGGGAGAGTCCTACGGCCAGGCCGACGATCATGCCGGCGAAGAAGGAGTCGCCTGCGCCGGCGGTGCTGGCGATTACGACGCGGTGGGCCGGGGCGAAGGAGAGAGAACGGCTGTCGCAGGTCCAACTGCCATGCTTGCCGGCGGTGACGGAGAACTGGATGGCAGGCTGGATCGCTCGCAGGGCGGTTCCGGCGGCGGTGACGATCTGTTCGGCGGGTTGCTCGGCGGGTACGCCGGCGAGGGCCATCGCCTCGTCGATGTTGATGGCGAGGAAGTCGACCAGCGGCAGCATATCACGGGCCTGCGGGGTGCGGAGTTCGCCGGAGGTGAAGGACGCGGTGTTGAAGAAGCGGTAGTGGCGTCCCAAGCGAAGCAATTCGGTGCGGGCTTGGAGCGGGACCTCGGGCGCGGCGAGGGTCATGCCGGTGCCGGCGAAGCGGGCGAAGTCGGGTTCGGCCTGGCGGATCAGGGCAGCCTGGACTTGTTCGCTGGCGGAGTCATCGACGGTGAGGTTGCCGCCTGCGCCGTCGGGGTAGACGAAGCAGAGGGAGTAGAGCGTCTGCTCGCCGGGGACGACCTGGACGCGGTCGACGGTCAGGCCGGCGTCGCGCATCTCGGCGAGGACTTCCCGACCGGGGGCGTCATCGCCGACCTTGCCGAGGGCGATCGTCTCGAAGGGCTTGCCCAGCAGCACCTGGATATAATGCTCGATGATGTGCTGCTTGCAGTAGTCGCGGCGATCGAGGAAGCGGCCTGCGCGGCTCTCCTCGCGGCCGAGGGTGTGGTTGCCCTTGAGGGCGAAGAACGTGCCCGAGCCGATGCCGCCTGTGCCGAGGAGGGCCCGGTAGCGCCAGTGGGCGGGGTTGGTGTTCAGGGGGATCATTATAGGCCCAGGTCCCATTCGGGGTGTTCGCTGATCGGGTGTTTCGCGGTTTCGATCGTGGCGGTCAGCAGGGCGTCGGGGTGCTCCTGCAGCAGGGTCATCGGGTAGTCCGGCGTGAGCGGGCCGAACAGGGCGACGCGCAGGGCGGTTTGCTTCCAGGCGCCGGTGTCGCTGAAGGTCTCCGGGCATTCGATCTCACTGAGCGACATTGTCAATTTCAAAAGCAAGCACGTGCAGCTCGACCGATCTGCAATTCTGTCCTTGGTGGATCTACAGCCGATGTCGGAATCCCCAATTCGTTATCAACCATCCACCGCGCGCCGCGACACG